>JAVBQK010000021.1:0-7369 GCA_031549105.1 Eubacteriales bacterium | reverse complement strand
CCGCGGGAATGGACGGACACATGGGCAAGCCGATTGATATGGGCGAGTTATTCGAGAAGCTGGAGACGTACTTGATGGGGCGGGGCTAGGAAACGAAGAGGAGACGCAAGGGGACGCTGTCCCCTTGACCCCTGCCAAAGGGCCTTGCCCTTTGGAAACCCAACACTGCTCACGCAGAGGTTGGGGTTATACTATTGAAAAATCCAGCCCCTGCGTGAGCAGCCATGGGTTTGGAAAGGGCGAAGCCCTTCCCGGGGTCCAGGGGCAGAGCCCCTGGCGTTCCCCCGTCCTTCTCACGTCACCGCCCGGTACCCCGCGAAACTCGTCACGAACACGCCTCGCCCTTGTGTCATGCCCGGTAGCTCCAGGCTCACGGTGCGCGCCTTTTCCAGGGCGATGTGCCCGGTGAGGCGGCATTCTGTGCCGAGGGGTTCGACTTCTTCGGGACTTGCGCCGGATTTTACCAGGGCCGGGATGACGCGGCCTGTGTGCCCTTCGGGGATGGACGCGGAGTAGGCGAGCCAGGGTTCCAGGCGGGTGCGCGGGCAGGGCCCTAGGGCTTTTTGGAGGACTTCCGGGGCGAGGCGGCGGAAGTCCGCTGGCGTGCTGGTGACGGAACAGTAGTCCATGTCGGTGAAGAGGACGCGCGCGTCGGTGATGGCGCAGCCCAGGCCCTGTAAAAGGCCCGCCGCGACGCCGTCGGCTACGCCTGTTTGGAATGAGCGCGTCAGGTCGCCGTAGGAGACCAGGGTTTCGTACTGGTTCCCGGTGCCGGGGGGCAGCGGCTCTATGCGCAGCGCGATGCCCGCGCGCAGCAGGTTGCCGGGGGCGTTCAGGCGGATTTCCGCTGTGCAGGTGGCGCTAGGCGTTTCCTTGTATATGGGCTGGGGCGTGGAGAACGCGGCGTGCAGCGCGAACCGTTCCAGCAGCAGCGCGGAGAGAATTTCCTGTTGCAGTGGGCCGTACAGCCGCAGGCTGATTTCGCCTGTGGCGGGTACGATGCGCAGTTGCAGGGAGGGGTCCTCCTCGACCAGCCGCTCCAGCGCGGTGAGCAGTGCCGGGCGTTCCGCCGGGGAGAGCGGTGCGACAGTTGCCTCCAGCAGTGGCGGGGTGGGCGTGATGCCACCCGGCGGTGGGGTGATCTCGCCCAGATAGTCGCCGACGCGCAGCCCTGGCGCGTCCAGGATCACGCCGATGTCCCCGGCCGTGAGGGATTCCGCAGGGGTGTACTTGCCGCCCTGCGCCGCCAGCAGGCCCTTGACCTGGATGCGCTCCTCGCCTCCCGCGATCGGTACCCAGTCGCGCACGGCAAGCCGCCCGGCAAAGACGCGCGCGGTGTGGCGCTTGCGGCCGTGTTCATCCCATTCGACCTTGTAGATGTGCGCGGAGAGCGGAGCCTCCGCATCGCCGCTGCCGTGGAAGAAGGTGGTCACCGCGTCCAGCACGGGTGCGACGCCGATGTCCCTGAGCGCGGAGCCAAACAGTGCAGGGTAGACCGCACAGGCGCGCACACGCTCCGCGAGCACGGTTTGGCAGGTTGCTTCGGGGATGGGCTTGCCGACGAGGTACTCGGCGAGCAGAGATTCGTCCATCTCCACGATGGCCTCGTGCAGCGGGCCTTCGGCAAGGCTCAGCGGCCGAATCACCGGCTCCTCGCCGGGCAGCACAGTCGCTGCTTGCAGCGGCAACACATGCGGCGTCAGTCGGCGCGCAATCTCGGCCAGCGTGCCCTCGCACGAGGCGCCGGTGCGGTCTATCTTGTTGATGAAGAAAATGGTGGGGATGCGCATCGCCTTGAGTTTCTCAAAGAGCACGCGCGTCTGCTGCTGCACGCCCTCGCGCGCGGAGACGACGAGCACCACGCCGTCCAGCACGGACAGTGAGCGCTCCACCTCGGCGATGAAGTCCATATGGCCCGGCGTGTCAATGAGGTTGACCTTGACGCCGTTCCAGGGGAAGGACACCGTGGACGCGCGGATCGTCAGCCCGCGCTGCTTCTCCAGCGGCATCGAATCGGTCGTGGCGGTGCCGGTGTCGACGCGGCCCATCCGCCGCTTGATGCCGCTGTGCACCAGCAGCCCTTCTGTTAGCGTGGTCTTGCCGGCGTCCACATGCGCCAAAATGCCAATGTTGATGATTTCCATAAAAGCCTCGCTTTGGACCTGCGAGGGAGCGAAAACAAAAAACCGCAGCCCGTCGGCTGCGGCGCGCGGCAATTGCCGTGTGCTACTTTGCTCCGAGGCAGGCAAAAATGGGAATAGCAAACAAAGCGATTGCCTTACACATGATTGCCGCCTCCTTTCATCGGAGATTGCCTTTATTGTAGGGGATGGGAAAGGGGGTTGTCAAGAGGAACACAAGGCAAGTGCCTGGGATATCTTGGCTGATTTATTGACAGCGGACAGCACATCAATATACAATGTAACATATCTCTACTCATGAAGAGGGCAAGAAGGCGAGGTGCTTTGCATGCAAAAGACTCGTACGCTCAAACGGGAAAAGCTTGATATACAAACCCTGCTTGCGGCACTGTTTTTCATCGCGTGCTGGGCGATGGCCGCCGTGATGGCGTGGCGTGCGCTGCCGCTTCTGGATGGCGATACTTCCAGCGATATGGTATTTGCCAACCTGCTGGCGCAGCAAAATCGCCTGCTTACGGCCGACTGGTACTATTCTACTGAGCTGCATGTGCTCAACTCGCAGCTGATCCGCATGCCGCTGTTTAAGATTTTCAGCGACTGGCAGACGGTGCGCCTCATCAGCGCGCTGCTGCTACAGGGCTGTTTCGTGCTGTCCTACGCCTACCTTGCGCGGCGGGCCAAGATGCCGCTGAAGCACTTTTTCCTGACGGCGGGGATGCTGCTGCTGCCGCAGAGCGTGGCGTACGCGCGCTATGGGCTGATGCATGGGCAGTATATCGTCCATACGGCCACTGCCTTTGCGCTGCTGGGCTTGTTCCTGGGTGTGGTGGAGCCGGGCAATATCAAAAAGCCCCGCCGCATCATCCGGGTGTGTGCGTTTGTATTGATGAACTTTGTGGCTGGCCTGGGTGGCGTGCGCCAGCCGATGATCCTGCAGGTTCCGCTTTTCCTGGTCACCCTGCTGCTGGCGGCCAAGCCGTTCCTGCCCTGGGCCAAGGACCAGGAGGCGAAGAAGCTGCTTGCCACGCCCCGGGGGATGCTCCAGTCAACGGGGGGCCGCGCCGTGGTGGTCGCCGCCGCCGGGTTGGCGCTGGGCGTCGCCGGGTACGTGATCAACGCGAAGGTGCTGGCGCGCACATACACGTTCATGAACTTCGGCGAGGTCGACATCACCAACATAAACCTGTACATCATCCGTATGTTCATCGACGACCTGCTTTCGCTCAGCGGGTTCAAGTCGGGTTACCCCATCCTTTCTATTTATGGCATCACGTCGCTGCTGAGCGGGGCCTGCCTGCTGTTCGTCCTGTGCTACGCAGTCTACTGGCTGGTGAAGTCCGATGAAGGCCTGCCCTACGGCTATCGGGTGTTCTCGGTGCTCTTCCTGGTGACGCTGGCGCTCTCGGCAGTGATCTTCCTGTTCACCGGCTTCTATTGCAAGATCTATTTCATCCCGGTTATCGTATACATTCCGGTGCTCATGGTGCTGCTGCTTCGCCAGTGCGCGTCCTCGCGGCTGCTCCGCTACGCGCCGCTGCTGCTTATCGCGCTGTTCGCGGTCAACGGCGCGCTCGTCACCGACCGGATTATCCAGAACCCGCCCGACTCGCCGATGGCGTATGACGGCATCAACAGCTACAGCAACCCGCATCTGGTGGAAGAGATCGGCGGCACGGTGGATTTCCTCTCGGAGGAAGGCTACACGTTTGGCTACACGTCGTTCTGGTATGCCAATGTGATCACCGAGATGACTGATGGCCGGATTGAATGCGCGTTCATGACGGTCCCTCAGTTCCAGTACCATAACTGGCTGACGAAGCGCGCGTACCAGCAGCCGGATTATCACCAGGGGAAGATTTTCCTGATCCTCTCGCAGTACGAGCGTGAGCTGGAGGACCTGCCATCGCTGATTGCGGAGGGAGAGCTGCTGTATGAGGACGCGTACTTCTCCGTATACGGTTATGCGGAGAATGCGCCGGTATACAATTACCTCAACCGGGCTGATGCGGAGGATTCAACAGCGGATGCGTTTGGCTACTAATGGCGGCAATGCACGAATTTTGTCCGGTGCCGCGTTAATTACCACATGAGAGGAAACCAAAGACTGTATGTCGTCGGGCTGACCGGCGGCATCGCTTCCGGCAAATCGCACGCCGCCAAGGTATTGCGGGGACTCGGTGCACAGGTGCTCGATGCCGATGAGATCGCCCGGGGGCTGACGCTGCCGGGCGGTGACGCCGCGCCCGCAGTGCTTGAGCGGTTCGGCACGCTGGACCGGCGTGCCATCGCCTCGGTGATCTTTGCGGACGAGGCCGCGCGCCGGGACCTGAACGCGATTGTCCACCCGCTGGTGCATGAAAAGCTGCTGGCGGGCATTGCCGCGTGCAGTGATGCCGCGTGCGTGGTTGATGTGCCGCTGCTGTATGAGAGCGGCATGGAAGGCATTGCAGACGAGGTATGGGTGGTGCATGTGCCCCGCAGCGAGCAGGTGCGTCGCATTCTCAAGCGGGACAAGCTGACCGAGGAAGAAGCGCTCGCGCGCATTGACAGCCAGATGCCCACCGAAGAGAAGCTGCGCCGCGCAGACGTAGCGATTGATGCCTCCGGCCCGAAGGAAGTCACGTGCGCCTTCATTGAGCGTGCCTGGCAGGAGGCCCTGCGAAAGGCGGAGGAGAATATATGAGTGAGCCACAACCGTCACCCGCAAGGAGGCCGCGCAGTGAAACACGCCGGTCGCAGGTCGGCGCGCAGATTGGCGCGCGGATAGAGGACCTGCCCCCACCCCCGCCGGGCGATCTGCCGTATCCGCAGGAGATGCGCCAGGCGCCGGCGATTCTGATTGCGCCGCCCACCCCGTGGGAGGACACCAGCACACTGCTGACTGTCACCGAGGAGCACTCATTCTTCAAGCGCCAGCCGCCGATCTTCTGGATCATCGCGGCGCTGTTGCTGGTAGCGCTGTTGTCGGTAGCGGGCGTGGTGGGCATGAACGCGCTGCGCGACGCTGAGGCACAGCGCGCCGAGGAACGCCGCCTGCAACAGCTCGCCGATGAAAAGGCCCGTTACAAGCTGGAGTACCGTGACCTGATCGAAAGCTATGCCGCCGGGCAGGAACTGCCGCCTGCGTTGATTGCGGCGGTGATCTATAACGAGAGCCGCTTCCAGCCGGACGCGGTATCCAATGTCGGCGCGCGCGGGCTGATGCAGATCATGAAGGACACGGGCGATTGGATTGCCTACCGCCTGGGCGAAACGGATACGTACACGCAGGACAGCCTTTTCGATCCTGAAACGAACATCCGCTATGGCACATGGTTCCTTGGTTACCTATACAGATCGTTTGGCAATGACCTGGTGAAGATCGCCGCAGGCTATCATGCCGGCCAGGGCGCTCTGGAAAGCTGGCTGAAGAACCCCGAGTACTCCAGCGACGGGGTGACGCTGGAGGTAATCCCCTATGCAGATACTGATCAATACGTAAAGAGGGTGGTGTCCGCCTATGAAATCTATACCCGTCACTACTACCCACCGGATGAAACACAGACAAGCGGCGTATAAGCGCGCGCTTTCGCTGTTTTTGGCGGCGCTGCTGGTGAGCGTGCCGCTCTTTGCGCTGGCCGTGCCCACGTCGATGCGGGTAGCGATGGTCGTGCCAAAGGACATGCAGCTCTATCCGCTGAAGGTGGCCGACCGGGATGCGGTGTCGCTGCTGGATCTGGTGTACGAGAGCCTGTTCGAGCTGGACGATTCGCGGGAGCCTGTTGGTTCGCTCGCGGAGAGCTGGTCCGTTTCCTCGGATGGCAAGACCTGGCTCTTCACGCTGCGCGAAGGCGTCACTTTCCATGATGGGCAGCCGCTGACCGCCTATGATGTCGCCGCGACGATGGACGCGATCAAGCTGATCGCTAACGACGCTACGCTTGCCGACAACCAGAAAGGCCTCTACTGGCGCTACCCGGGCGTAGATGGCTCGGGCGTGTGGAGGGATTGGACGGCTGAGGACGCGCGGACGCTACGCGTGCGCAGCAACAATGCGTGCTACACGCTGCTCTACTCGATGACCTTTCCGGTGTTGCAGGCGCAGAGCGTGATGGACCAAAACCCGCCGGGCACAGGCCCTTACCGCATACAGTATTACGCGCCGGGCGATGAGCTGTGGCTGGTGGGCAACGAGAGCTGGTGGAAGCAGCCTCCCCAGGTACGCGAGATTACCGGCGTGTGGTTTGAAAATGACACCGCGGCGCTGCGGGCATTTGAGAGTGAGGATGTCGACATCCTGATGACGCGCTCCACCGCCGCCATCCGTTATCGGAGCGTCGCATCCAACCGCACCAACTCCTATGACTTCTCCACCCGGCAGCTGGAATGCCTGATGATCAACACCTACTATAACCTTCTCAAGGACGCCAATATCCGCCAGGCGATCGCTTATGCAATCAATACAAGCCGGCTAGAGACCAACGTATACCAGAAAACCGTCACGCCCACGCTGACGCTGCAGGCCCCCGGCACCTGGCTCTATAACGAAGACGCGGCCACAGCGTTTGACGACTATGGTTACATGCCCGATAAGGCCAGGCAGATCCTGGACGCTGCGGGCTGGAACCGGATTGATGAGGAAGGCTACCGCTACAAATCCACCGAGTCCGGCATCACGCAGCTGACCTTGCGCCTGAACTATTACGACGAAGCCGGCAACGCGCTGCGCAAAGAGGCCGCCAATGAAATCGCGACGATGCTGCGCGCGGTGGGCATCCGCGTGATTGTCTCCAGCCAGAGCTTTGAAACTGCGCAAACCAAGCTAAAGAGCGGTGACTACCACTTGTATCTGTGTGCCTATAACTTCGACGTAACGCCCGATCCCAACTTCATTCTGCTCAGCAACGGCTATGGCAACTACGCCCGCTACCGCTCCGACGAGATGGGCAAGCTCTGCCAAAACCTCCGCAAAGCCTTCGAGCGCGACACCTTCAAGCAGACCTGGATGGACATCCAAACCCTGATGGCCCGCGACGTACCCTTCATTCCCCTCTACTGGCGCAATGGCATCGTCCTCACGCGCTACGCCTACAGCTCCGTGCGGGATATTCGGGAGTTTGAGCTGCTCAAGAGTATTGAGTCGTATAAGTGACGCGGGGGGGGGGGGGGGGGGGGGGGGGGGGGGGGGGGGGGGGGGGGGGGGGGGGGGGGGGGGGGGGGGGGGGGGGGGGGGGGGGGGGGGGGGGGGG
>JAVBQK010000003.1:0-8798 GCA_031549105.1 Eubacteriales bacterium | reverse complement strand
CCGCGGGAATGGACGGACACATGGGCAAGCCGATTGATATGGGCGAGTTATTCGAGAAGCTGGAGACGTACTTGATGGGGCGGGGCTAGGAAACGAAGAGGAGACGCAAGGGGACGCTGTCCCCTTGACCCCTGCCAAAGGTCCTTGCCCTTTTGAAACCCAACACTGCTCACGCAGAGGTTGGGTTTTTGCTTATGCTATAGAAAATTGACCCCTGCGTGAGCAGCCATGGGTTTGGAAAGGGCAACGCCCTTCCCGGGGGTCCAGGGGGACCTGAGTCGCATTCCGCCAGTGGCGGAATCAAATGCGACGAAGGTCGGTTTTCCTACAGAGCGGCGCTTGCGCCGCGACAATAGGAAAACCCGGATCAGAGCCCCCTGGCGTTTCCTTTGGTTTACCTGATTTCGAGCGTAATCCCTTCCTCAGGATGCGCCACGCTGCGCTCGCCGGTTTCAGGATCGTCGCGGGTGGGGACGATGGCAACGGTCCCCGGCATGCGGACCAGACCAGTCATGACGCCGCGATATGCCCATACCCAGGTACCGTCAGGCTGCTCGACGGGGGATTGCGTGTCCGCGCTGCCTGACCAGTTCCAGGACCAGCTGGTTTCACCGTTCTCGTCGAGAAACTGGAAATCCCAATTCAGGTTGGTGTGGTCAGTCTCGTGGTAGGCTTGGTACGTGAGCGCAGCCTCTTCGTTTGCGAATACGCGCTCCAGGTTGAAGGTGCCGGTATTGGGGGTCAGTTCCGCGCGGGTGACGCGGAGGATGTAGCTGCCATTGTCCTTCTCAACTGGATCACCGCCCGGGAGTCCGGACTTGGGCTTGGTGTTTCTCTCCACGGTGAATGCGACATCCAGCGTGCTCACCAGCTCCATCATCCCGGAGGCTGCCAGCATGTCCGCGGTGCTCATACCCTCTTCGTAGGGGATGCTGCTGCCGTACTCGATCATATCCTGCACCATGGGAATCTTCCCCTCGGTGATCAACGCGTCAATCCCCGCCAGGTACGCGTCGAGCTCTCCACGGGTTTCATCGCCATGCAGCGTTTCTATTTCAACAACATCACCCCTAGGCCTAAGCACGCTTACGCGCATCTTTACCTCGCAACTGTCGTCAAACGTTGCGTCGTTTTCTGGGGTGCCCAGGACGATATCGTCTGTCCGGCAGGAAATGCCGCTCTGCAGAACGTCACCCGGCTGTAAGAAGCGCTCGCCGGTATTGCTTGTTATGCCTGCGCCCGTATACTCGCCGTTGGTCCGTATATCACACAGCAAGTAAAGCGTGTCGCTTGTTTTGTTCGTTGTCGTCCAGGCGGCGATGAGTGAATGCCCGTCGAAGACCGCGTCGATCACTTCGACCTTCAGTGCATCATCCTCGAACGTCTGGCCAATGGGGGTGATCAGGCTGACGAGTTCCTCATTGACACGCTTCACGCCGTCCTGCTCCTCGTATGCCATCATGTCCCGGCTGCCCCAGGTGGCCGCGGCAACCGCCGCGCCGCACAGCGCCAGAATCAACAGTATCACCAGCACAGGCTGGAGCTTCATTTTCTTTTTCACTGGTTCTTCCTCCTGTATGTTTGAAAGGGTTTGGCGCAGGCGGGATGAAACCAGCTCCGGCGTTGGGCCGAAGACGCGCGTATGGGTTTCGTTCTGTTTCATCGGAAACACGCCTCCGCTTCATCATAATGGTCCTTGAGTATCTGCCGTGCCCGGTGCAGGCGGCTGACCACCGTGCCCTTGGGCACGCGCAGGATTTCCGCGATTTCCTTGGTTGAGTATCCTTCGATATAGTGCAGGACGAACGCGGCGCGGTATTTCAGGTCCAGCGCGCCAAGCGCCTCCAGCGCCAGGGAATCTCCTTCGTTATCCGGTGCCAAAAGGGTATCATCCACCTCGGCGATGAGCACCGTTCGCGTGCCCTTCCTGAGCATGGTTTTGCATTCGTTGATCAGGATACGCGTTACCCAGGTCTTGAAGAGATCGGGAGAGCGAAGCTGACGCCGCGCTTTCCATGCTTTGAGCACCGCCTCCTGCACCGCATCGGCACAGTCATGCGGCGTTTTCAGGTATGTGCGCGCAACCCCGTACAGGGAACCCTCCATCGCCAGAATCCGCTCGCTGAACTCGTCCTTGTCCATCCGGCACCTCGTATGTGTATTGCAACGTTGCTACGCCTATTAGACAACCGCGAGTGCCGATTGATTGCATCAAAAAGGAAAATCCCTTCTCCCACAGCTGCGGAAGAAGGGATTTTCCCTTTGGGGGAGCTAAGCCTCACCCTACTTGAAATTTTTACACAAAAGCTCCCCGAGCGGCGTCTCAAACCCCAGTGCACGGTACATCGCGGCATTGCCAGCGGAAGTGCCCACCATCACCGACGCCACACCCGCCTGTTTGCACTGGGCGAGCGCATAGTCCATCAGCCCGCGCGCCGCGCCCTTGCCGCGGTAGTCGGGCAGCACATAAAAGTCGTCCAGCATGCCGCACGCCGCACACTTGTAGGTTGAAAAGATCAGGCTGATCGAACAGGTAGCCACGAGCGTTTCGCCCTCCCACGCGCCGAAGAAGCGGATACCGCCGTTCAGCAGCGCATCGCGCAGGTCTTTTTCTTCCATTTTGTTAATCATATCCTCGCCAACTTCCACCTTGAACAAGTTGAGCAGGCGCATCAGTTTTTCGAAAACATCATACCGTAGGACCGTGTACGTCATCGTTCTCTTTCCTTTCTATATACGCCATTTCCAGGCGCACTTCTCCTTTGGCAACGTCATCGTTGGAGTAGGCGCACGCGTCAAATCCCGCAACTTGAAACCCTTGCGCCAGGTAAAATGCGATGGCGGGCTCGTTGCAGCTCTGCGTCTCCAGGATGACGGCGCGGCGGTGCTGCGCGCGGGCGATTGCCTTGGCGTGATCCATCAGCAGGCGGCCCAGGCCATGGCGCCGGTAATCCCGATCCACCCAGATGTTCAGCACGCGCAGGCGGTTGTTCCAGTTTTCAGGGGACACCTCCAGCACAGCGACAAGCCGTTCCCCTTCGAGAATTCCGTGTGCCTCGGGCGCATCGGCCCAATCCTCATACAGCGTATCCTCAAAGTGCTTTGCGATTGATTCGCTAAGCTCTGTGCGCACGAAATCTACGGAGAAGCCGTGCTCCATTCTTGACAGGCGCACATCGTAATACGCCCGGGTATCATATTCGAACGGGATCGTATACCCCTCGTATCGCTCCTTGGGCAGCGGCACAATCTCCCACATAACACTTCACTTCCCCACACAAAACTGCCGGAACACCGCGTCCACGACGCTCTCCTCGGCGTTCTCCCCGGTGATCTCGCCCAGCGCGTGCAGCGCCTCCCGCGCGTCCACCGCCGCGAAATCCACAGGCATGCCGCCGGTGAGCGCGGCAATCATTTCGATCAGTGCCGCAATCGCACGGCCCGCCGCGTCCACATGGCGCGCCTGGGTCAGTAGCGCGTCACCCGCCTGCGCGGCGACGGCACGCTCCGCCAGCAGCCCGCGCAGCGTATCGATCCCCTCGCCCGTCTCGGCGGAGATCGTCATATCGTGAGGCAGTTCCAGCACCTGGGGCAGGTCGGACTTGCTCAGCAGCACAAGGCGCTCCATGCCGGCCGTATCCGCCAGCAGCGCCTCATCCTCAGCATCCAGCGCCTGGGACGCATCCAGCACCACCAGCAACAAGTCCGCCGCGCGGACGGCCGCGCGCGCCCGCTCGATGCCAATGCGCTCCGCTTCACCGTCCGCGTCGCGCAGACCCGCCGTATCGGTCAGGTTTACGCGCACACCACCCAGCAGCAGCGAACCGTGCACCGCATCGCGCGTGGTGCCAGGCTGCGCGGTGACGATCGCGCGCGCTTCGCCCAGCAAAGCATTGAGCAGCGAGCTTTTGCCGACGTTCGGCTTGCCTGCAATGACCACCGAAAGCCCCGACTCCAGCACCCTGCCCCGGCGCGCGTCACACGCGGCGGCCAGCTCGGCGGAGAGCGCTTGCGCCTGCGCGATCAGCTTCTCCGCCGTCGGCGCTTCTTCTATCTCATCCGGAAAATCGGTGCACGCAGCGATCTCCGCCAGCATGTCCGAAAGCCGCGCCTGCGCCGCGTGTATCCCGCGCGAGACTGCACCGTCCATCTGCCGCAACGCTGCGCGTGCCTCGGCCTCGCCACTCGCGCCGATGAGCCGCATCGTCGCTTCCGCCTGTGCCAGGTCGATGCGCCCGTTTTCATACGCACGCCGAGTGAACTCACCCGGCAGCGCGGGCCTTGCACCCAGCGACAACACCGCCTCCAGCACGCGACGGCAGGCGGTGTCCCCGCCGTGGCAATGGAACTCGGCGACATCCTCACGCGTGTACGAGCGCGGCGCGCGCATCAAAACAGCCATCGCCTCATCAAGCGTCTCGCCATGGTGGACGATGCGCCCGTAATAGAGGCGGTGGCTCTCCCAGCGTTTTCTTAGCAGCAGTGAAGCCAAGATGCGCGCCGCGTCCGGCCCTGACACGCGCAGGATGGCGATGCCACCCACGCCCGGCGGGGTCGCGATAGCGGCAATGGTATCGTTTGCTACCTGGCTACACATTAAAGCGGAAGAGCGTCACATCGCCGTCCTTCATCACGTACTCGCGCCCCTCGGACCTGACAAGGCCCAGCTCCTTGCAGGCAGCCATGCTGCCCTTTTCGATCAGCGCATCGTAGGCGACGATCTCCGCACGGATGAACCCGCGCTCAAAGTCTGTATGGATCTTTCCGGCCGCCTGCGGAGCCTTTGCGCCGTCCTTGATCGTCCAGGCGCGAACCTCGTCTGGGCCGACAGTCAGGAACGAGATCAGCCCCAGCAGCGCGTAGCTGGTTTCGACCAGCCTCTCCAGGCCCGAGCGCTCAATGCCCAGGTCGTGCAGGAACTCCGCCTTCTCTTCCGGGTCAAGCTGGGCGATCTCTTCCTCCACGCGCGCGGAGATGACAAGCACCTGAGCCCCTTCACGAGCAGCCAACGCCTTGATCGGAGCGACGCCGGGCAGCGTGTCTTCGCTCTGGCCGAGCATATCCTCGCCGATGTTGGCGGCATAGAGCACGGGCTTGGTCGTCAGCAGGAACCAGTCGCGCACGATCACGCGCTGTTCATCCGACAGTTGGCAGGTGCGCGCGGGCTTTTCCGCCTCCAGATGCGCCATCAGCTTGTCCGCAATCTCGGCCTCGTCGGCATAGCGCTTCTCGCCGGACTTGATCATCTTGCGCGCGCGGTCACCCCGGCGCGCCACGGTTTCCATGTCCGCCAGGATCAGCTCCAGGTTGATCGTCTCAATATCGCTCGCCGGATCGACGCGGCCGTCCACGTGGATGACGTTCTCATCCTCGAAGCAGCGCACCACGTGCACGATCGCGTCCACTTCGCGGATGTGCGAGAGGAACTTGTTGCCCAGGCCTTCGCCCCGGCTCGCCCCCTTGACAAGGCCCGCGATGTCCACAAACTCGATCACGGCGGGCGTGGTCTTCTTGGGCTTGTACATTTCAGTGAGCTTGTCCAGCCGCGCATCCGGCACCGGCACCACGCCGGTATTGGGTTCAATGGTGCAGAAAGGATAGTTCGCGGCCTCTGCCCCGGCCTGCGTAATCGCATTAAAAAGCGTGCTCTTGCCGACGTTGGGCAGGCCCACGACGCCTAATTTCATAAGGAAAATGCCCCTCTCGTGTAATGCTTTTGATTATAACTCGTCCAGTGGGTCCTGTAAAGGTTCCTGCGCCTTCTTTGCCACGCCCAGCATGTTCACCAGCTTGTTAGGCAGTGGAACACCTGCGATCACCGCGTTCTCCAGTATGGAAATCGCTTCGTTAATGATATAGAACCATGCCGTCGCCGCGCGGACAAACGCGCCGTCCATCGTGGCATCCACCTGCGCGGCGACGGCCAGCACCATCAGGATGAGCCCCTTCCTCAAGAGGCCGTTCAGCCCTGCCCGGCTGTCGATGCAGCCCGTCTTGCTGTTGGGGCTTCTGCCCACGCAGCCGACGATGATCCCCGATATATAGTCCAGCGCCATCATCGCCACCAGCAGCTTCAGCGTTGTATCCCAGCCGCCGACAAGCTGGAGCAGATCACCGCCGAGCCGCTGTAAAAAGGCCAAAATACTTGACATAACGCCTCCCGCTTGCTATTCTTCGTTAGTATAGAAACTTATGAGCAAGAGGTTTTGAACATGCACATGCCTGAATACAACCCAAGTGGCATCGAACCGAAGTGGCAACAGATCTGGCACGACGCGCGCGCCTTTGAAACGCTGCCCGACCAGACCCTGCCCAAATACTACGCGCTGATTGAGTTCCCTTACCCGTCCGGGGAAGGGCTTCATACTGGGCATCCGCGCCCCTATACCGCGATGGACATCATCGCGCGCAAGCGCCGTCAGGAGGGCTACAACGTGCTCTTCCCGATGGGCTGGGACGCGTTCGGCCTGCCGACGGAAAACTACGCCATCAAGAACCACATCCACCCGCGCATCGTCACCGAGCGGAACATCAACCATTTCCGCGGGCAGATGCAGCGCCTGGGTTTCTCGTTCGACTGGTCGCGCCAGGTAGATACGACCGACCCCAAGTATTACAAATGGACGCAGTGGATCTTCCTGCAAATGTTCAAGCATGGCCTGGCGTACAAGGCGGAGATGCCCGTTAACTGGTGCACCTCCTGCAAGTGCGGCCTTGCAAATGAAGAAGTTGTCAATGGCGTCTGCGAGCGCTGCGGCGGTGAAGTCGTCCGCCGGGTCAAGAGCCAGTGGATGCTGCGCATCACCCAGTACGCCCAGCGGCTGCTGGATGGGCTGGACGATCTGGATTTCATCGACCGCGCCAAGACGCAGCAGCGTAACTGGATCGGCCGCTCCACCGGCGCGGAGGTCGATTTTACCATCGCAGATAGTGACATCAAACTCCGCGTGTTCACCACCCGGCCCGACACGCTGTTCGGTGCGACATATATGGTCATCTCCCCCGAGCATCCGCTGATCGAGACGCTCAAAGACCGCATCGCCAACTACGACGCGCTCGTCGCGTACCGCCAGGTTGCCGCGCACAAGAGCGATTTTGAGCGCACCGAGCTTGCCAAGGACAAGACCGGCGTCGCCATTGAGGGCGTCAATGCCATCAACCCCGTCACCGGCCTGCCGATCCCGATCTGGGTATCGGACTACGTGCTGATGAGCTACGGCACCGGCGCGATCATGGCCGTGCCGGGGCATGACACGCGCGACTGGGAGTTCGCGACCAAGTTCGGCCTGCCGATTGTGGAGGTCGTGGCGGGCGGCGACATCGCGAAGGAAGCGTACACCGACATCGCCGAGGGGAAGATGGTCAACTCCGGCTTCCTCGATGGGCTGAGTGTCTCAGGTGCGAAAGAGAAGATTACCGCATGGCTGGCCGAAAAGGGCCTGGGCGAGCCGAAAGTCAACTATAAACTTCGCGACTGGGTGTTCTCCCGCCAGCGCTACTGGGGCGAGCCGATCCCGCTCGTCTGGTGCGATACGTGCGGCTGGGGTCCGCTGCCCGAGAGCGAGCTGCCGCTGCTGCTGCCTGAGGTGGAGAGCTACGAGCCGACCGAGAGCGGCGAATCCCCGCTGTCCACAATGACGGATTGGGTGAGCACCACCTGCCCGCACTGCGGAAAACCCGCGAAGCGCGAGACGGACACCATGCCCCAGTGGGCGGGGTCCAGCTGGTACTTCCTGCGCTATATGGACACGGAAAACAGCGAATACCTCGCCGGTCCGGACGCGCTGAAGTACTGGGGCCCGGTAGACTGGTACAACGGCGGCATGGAGCACACCACGCTGCACCTGCTCTACAGCCGGTTCTGGCACATGTTCCTTTACGATATCGGCGCGGTCTCGTTCCCTGAGCCGTACCAGAAGCGCACGTCGCACGGGTTCGTGCTGGGCGAGAACGGCGAGAAGATGAGCAAATCGCGCGGCAACGTCATCAACCCGGACGACGTGGTGCGCGAGATCGGCGCGGACGCGTTCCGCGTATACGAAATGTTCATGGGCGCATTTGACCAGGCGATTCCGTGGTCGACCAACGGCGCGGTGGGCTGCCGCCGCTTCCTGGACCGCGTGTGGCGTCTGCAGGAAGTCGTCCTGGACACCGACAAGATCCGCAAGGAAATGCTCCCCGAAGTCCACGGCTGCATCAAGAAGGTGAGCGAAGACTTCGAGCGCATGAAGTACAACACCGCCATCGCCGCGATGATGGCGCTGGTGAACACCTTTTACGCCGACGGCCACGTAACGCGCGGCGAACTGAAAATCCTGGTGCAGCTGCTCAACCCGGTCGCGCCGCACATCACCGAGGAGATGTGGCAGAACCTGGGCGGCGACGAACCGCTGATGTACACGCCCTGGCCCAAGTGGGACGAAGCGGCGATGCGCAGGGACGAGATCGAGATCGCCATCCAGATCAACGGCAAAGTACGCGGCCGCATGATGGTCTCCGCCGACCTGAGCGCCGAAGAAGGCGCAAAGGTGCTGCCGGAGACGGAAGATGTCGCAGCGCTGCTGGCCGGGCGTCCGGTGCGCACCGCCGTGTCCGTGCAGGGGAGACTGCTGAATCTCGTGGTAGGGTGAGTCACGAAAAGGAACGCCAGGGGACGCTGTCCCCTGGACCCCTGCCAAAGGGCCTTGCCCTTTGGAAACCCAACATTTCGCCTCACGGCGGGAAGGTTCGGTTTAGTAGTCAAAACACAACCCACGCATGAGCACAACATGGGTTCAAAAGGAACCGAAACTGCGTTC
>JAVBQK010000071.1:0-11164 GCA_031549105.1 Eubacteriales bacterium | reverse complement strand
GTTCCTGATCCTTAAGGGGGATGGCGCAACGCTAGACGCCACGCGCGACATCGCCGCGGCGCTGTATCGCGCGGATACGTTCCATTTCGCCAAGGCGCTGTACGTGGTCGCCTATCACCAGGACCTCCATTTCCGCCAGTGGTTCAAGGTAGTGGAGAAGATGGGTTATCCCTGGGCGAAGGATCTGGTGCACGTCTCCTATGGCATGGTCAGCTACGAGGGGCAGTCGCTCTCCACGCGCAAGGGGCACACGCTGTACCTGGATGAGGTGCTCGACCGCGCGGTGGAAAAGGCGCTGGCGATTATCGAGGAGAAGTCGCCAGACCTGACCGGTAAGGAGGCCGTCGCGCAGCAGATCGGCATCGGCGCGGTGGTGTACGCGGCGCTGTCCAACAACCGCATCAAGGACATCGACTTCTGGTGGGACCGGGTGTTGAACTTCGATGGCGAAACAGGCCCGTATGTACAGTACACGCACGCGCGCTGCTGCTCGCTGCTGCGCAAGGCGCGCGAGGCTTCTGTGGACACGTCCCAGGCGGATTTCGCCGTGCTGTGCGACGATGAGGCGCAGGAGACGCTCAGGGTCCTGTCGCGCTTCCCAGAGGTTGTCCAGGAGGCGGCGGACCGGTATGAGCCGTCGATGGTGACGCGCCACATCACGCGGCTGGCGCAGGCCTATAACAAGTATTACTACGAGCACCGTATCCTGGATGGGGATGCCGCCCAGTCGGCCGCCCGCGTGCGCCTGACTGAGGCCGTGCGCGATGTGCTGCGGAGAGGGCTATGGCTGGTGGGCATCGAGGCCCCGGAGCGGATGTAGCGCGCAGTTTTCTTCGTAATTCGCAAAATTAGCGCTTGCAATTGGGCTGCGCGCATGGTAATATATTCGTTGCGATGCTTTGCCAAGGAGGTGAAAAGAATTGCCGAACATCAAATCCGCCATGAAGCGCGTCAAGGTCAACGCGAAGAAGAACCTGCGGAACCGCATGGTCAAGTCTTCGATGAAGACGACGATTAAGAAGTTTGATGCCGCTGTCGCGAGCGACCCGAAGCAGGCTACCGCTCTGCTGGGCGCTTCGTTCAGCGCTTTGGATAAGGCTGCCGTCAAAGGCGTCATCCACAAGAACGCCGCGAACCGCAAAAAGGCCCGTCTCGCGAAGAGACTGGCGAAGGCCGCGAACTGACCCCCGCACTTTAGAGGCGTTGAGAAATCAGCGTCTTTTTCTTTTATACACAAGCCATTGTTCACAGAAGAAGGGGTGATCTTGAGTGATAAAACGCTTATTAGCCGGATGCCTTGCGGCGCTGTGTTTGCTGCTTTTTCCTGCCTCGATGTGCGCAGAGTCAGATTCCCCGTGGGAGCAAAGTTTGTTTTCGCAAGAGGCTTTTTTAATGGGAGGGTATCCACTGGACGATGGAGGGTTCATCCTGGCCGGATTTGTGGAAACCGCGCGCACCCAGGAATCTGACGGGACGCGCAAGGCAGCTACATGGCATATCGACAGTGCGGGCAACATTCTGTCAACAACGGTCTATGGCGGCGAAACGTCGTGGAGCTTCTTTTCCAATCCGCAGCCTGACGCTAACGGAGATGGTACCACGCTTTTCCATCTTCAAGGGAGAGGCGGCGTGCCCCCAAAGTCGGTGGCTGTCCTGGATGCGGAAGGTAGCGTGAAGGAAACCCTCGTGTTGCCAGATTGGGTGATCGGGATTGCCAATATGAAAGGCGGATTTCTTTTCTGGGGTAGCCAACCCAAACCGACCTACAGCGAGGGTGATCGCACCGACTCATGGGAATCCCTGGGCTTCATGGATGCGGCAGGAGAAGTTTTGTGGACTGCGGAAAGCCTGACGGCCCATATTGGCACAGATTCTATAGAAATCATGGACATTGATTCCGCGTTTCAAATGGAAGATGACATGGTGCTGATCGGCACGGCAGTGAAGGAAGAAGGCGACCAGTGGCGTCAGTGCGGGTTTGTGTTGCGGATGGATCGGGCAGGGGATGTGAAATGGGTTCGGGCCACAGAAGGAGACGATGAGTTTCACGGCGGTTATGTCGATGGGAAGCAAAGCCTCGCGCTTGTGGGGAGCCGCTGTTTGCGGGAGCGGGCGAATCTTATACAGGGCATCATGGTGCGGATCGATGGGGATGGGAGCGTGCAGTGGCAAGAAATCTATCCGTGGAATGAAAAAATGTATCTGCATGCGGTGGAGCCTGTGTGGGGAGGATATGTGGTTGGCGGCGGCATCCATGGTGAGGGGTCACTCTGGGACGCATCGTCGGTTCTGATGCTTGTTGATGATCAGGGGAAACCAACGGGCGATCCTGTGATGCTGCCTGACTTTCGCCTGATGGGTTTTCTGAGGCAAGCGGACGGAACGGTCTTTCTGCTGGGAAATGCTCTGGGAAAAGGGATTCTGCTGCCGCTATCTGCTTGGTTTTAGTTTGCCCGGCAAAAACGGAATACAAAAAAACGCGCTGTCCCCTGCGCTTTCCCCAACTTGGCAAGCCTGGAACAGCGCGCGCCGCGTGATACCGCTATACTGGCCCTGTTGCCAGAGACAGGGGGAGGGACGCAAGTGGACTACATCGATATCCTGCAGGGCGTGCTGTCGCACATTGATGAGAACATCGGCGGTGAGCTGAGCGCGGAGGCGCTGGCTATGGTCGCGGGGTTTTCAACCTATCACTTCTGCCGCGTGTTCCAGTGGAATGTCGGCTATCCGGTGATGGAGTATGTCCGGCGCAGGCGGCTGGCGTTTGCGGCATCGGAGCTATCCAGCGGGCGCAGAATACTGGACATCGCGCTGGACTGTGGCTTTGAGACGCATTCAGGCTTCAGCAAGGCCTTCCGGCGGCACTTCGGCTGTACGCCGGAGAACTACCGCATGCACGCGCATTTTGACCGGCCCTCCCTGCCGGTGCTGGCACGGCACAAAAACTTTCTGGGAGGTATGGTTATGGAACCGAAATGGGTTACGCTGCCGGTGGTCCGGCTGGCCGGGTACACAATGAAGACAACAAATGTGGATGGGGAGAACAACCGGGCTATTCCCACTTTCTGGACCAAGTATCTGACGGATGGGCGCATGCAGGCGCTGCACAGCCAGCCGTTTGTTGGGCGCCACGCGGAGTACGGCGCGTGTTTCCCGGAGGACCCGGAGGCTGGGTGTTTTGAGTATATGATCGGTGTGGAGGTGCAGGACGGCGCGGAGGTGCCGGAAGGGTTCGATGTGCGCGAGATCCCGGCGGCAACATATGCCGTCTTCTCGACGCCCCCGGCGGACAAGGCGACGTTTACAGCCGCGATCCAGGGCGTATGGCAGTACATGTACGCCGAGTGGTTCCCGAACTCGGGTTATGAGTACATGCCCGGCGGCGTGGACTTTGAGTTCTATGATGAGCGGTGCATGGGGGAGACGGGCAACGTCTGCGACATCTACCTGCCGGTGGTGCCCAAGGGCTGATTGCGCCTAGCGGGTGCAGAGCCTGAGCATTGCCCGCTCCAGCGCGATATCCTCGCGCATCTTGCCGCTCTTGATCGCGTAGTCGGTATCCACGCACAGGTCCAGCCGCGTGCGGAGCGTATCCGCGCTGAGGTCCCTGGCCTGCGCGATCAGCCTGCGCATCGCGAACGGCGGTACGCCCAGCTTGGTTTGAAGTTCATTCTGCGATAGATTGGCCTGCTGCATCAGCTTGAGGTGCAGCAGGTTTCTGTATTGGCGCGCCATCATCGCCAGGATGCCGATGCGCGCCTCGCCGTTCTCCAGCATGATGCGGAGCAGGCCGAACGCCTCGGCTTCATTGCCGGCGACCAGCGCGTCCACCAGTTGGAAAACCGTGCACTCCAGCGACGGGGTGACCACGGCTTCAATGTCCGCGCGCGTGACCTCCTGGCGCTCGCCCAAATATCCGGCGAGCTTGGAAAGTTCCTGCGAGAGGATGAGCAGTTCCCGCCCGGCGGTGAACGCGAGCAGCGCGGCATTGTCGGGCGAGATGGTTTTGCCCTGTGGGCGCAGCTGCGAATGCATCCACTTGGCGAGTGCGGCGTCTGCCAGCTTATCGAAGTGGACGACCGTCGCCATCTTCCCCAGCGCCTGGGAGAGCTTTTTGCGTCCGTCCGGCGCACTGCGGCAGTAAAAGACGATGCTAGTGGTCTCCGGCGGCTGCTTGAAGTATTCAGCCAGCCGCGCGCTATCCTCGGCTTCATTCGCGGCTTTGCCGGAGAGCAGCAGCGTGCTGTCCCGCACGAGCACCAGCCGCCGGTCGGCCATCATGGGCAGCGTTTCCGCCGCGGCAATGATGTCTGAGGCGGAGGGGTTTTGCAGGATCGTCTCGTTCAGCGCCTCTAGCCCCTCGGGCAGCAGCAGCTTTCGCAGCGCTTCCAGCGCCTTTTGCTTGATATACTCCTCCTCCCCTTGGAAGAGGTACACACAGCGCGCCTGACCGCGCTTGATCTCCGCGAAAAACTCATCATGCGTCATGGACAGTAAGCCTCCACCCGTATGCTATTGCCAAAATACAACGTGAGCGCGCCCGAATCCTGCGTGAGGTAGATATCCGCGCCTGCATCTTCCAGCCGGGCAAGGGTAGCGGCATTGGGGTGGCCATAGCTGTTGCGGCCAACAGAGATCAGCGCGATATCCGGCGTGGCGTCCCGCAGGAAAGCGGTGCCCGCCGCGTTGGCGCTTGCGTGGTGCGCCACCTGCAACACGTCGCAGTCGACGCCCAGCGGTTCCGCAGAGCCATCCGCGTCGCCACACAGCAGCAGCGCATGCTCGCCTATTTCGATCAGAAGCACGATGGAGCGGTCGTTCGGGTCGCTACCGCGCAGCACCTCACGGGACGGCGCGACAACAGTCGCGTTTAGCCCGCCCAGGACTAATTCGTCGCCCGCGGCTACCTCAACAATCTCCGTGCCGGTCAGCCGCACCCGCTCCAGCAGCGCTTCGTAGCCGGATTCCGCGCCGAAGGCGGTGGCGTTTGCAGGCACGTACAGCGTGCCGATGCGAATGCCCGCGTCCAGCAGCTCCGTTAGGCCGCCGATGTGGTCCTGGTGCGGGTGGCTGAGGAACAGCCCGTCCGCACGCGATCCTGTAAAGGCCAGATACTCGGTCAGGTCGCTATTCGTGTCGCCGCAGTCGTACACGTATGTCTTGCCGCCCGCGTGCAGCACGCCAGACAGCGCCTGCCCAACGTCGAGCTGCACGTAGCGCACGGCAAAATCGCCGCGCAGCACGCCCGCCGAAACCACCACGCACAGCGATACGCCCATCGCCGCAAGCCGCGTGCGCCACCGCCAGATGGTCGCGGAGGAACACAGCAGCATGCAGCAAAAGTATGCCGCCATCGCCCATGGCGAAAACGCGCCGACCCGCGCAATGGCGAATGGCACGGCGGCGGAGAACTTCGCGATAACCAGCAGCGCGGCTACCAACCCGCGCGCAGAGTGTACCAGCAGCCAGCCGAGCGGGGTCCACACGGCGTCCAGCAGCAACGTGCCCACGGCGACGGGGATGATAAACCCGGCGATGGGAACGGCAATCAGGTTGGAGACAAGGCCAATGAGCGACACGCGGCCGAACCAGAAAGATGAAGCGGGCAGAATGCCCAGCTGCGCGGACAGCGTAGTGTAGAACGTATCCGCGATGGCCTCGGGCTTCAGCCCCAGTGCACGCTTCAGGGTGGGGCGCAGGAGCACGATGCCCAGCACCGCCGTGAACGACAGCTGAAACCCGGCGGCGAACAGATCCAGCGGGCGAAACAACAGGATCAACCCTGCCGCGAGTGAAATGGAGGTCAGTGGGTCAACCTTGCGCTTTGCCACCTGCCCACCCTGCACTGCCAGCAGCATGATCGCTGCCCGGAGGACCGACGCCCGAAGGCCCGTGATCAGCGCGTACGCGGCCAGCAGAACGGCGAGCAGGACCCACCGCACGCGTGGAGAAACCGGCACAGGCCGCAGCAGGAAGCTGAGCAACACAAACCACAGCCCCACATGCAGGCCGGACACCGACAGCAGGTGAACAATGCCGCTGTCGCTCATCCAGGCGTACCACTCGTCCGGCACTTCCTTGCTTTCGCCAATCACCATGGCCCGTACAACGGAAGATGCGCCGCCGAACACCGCGTCAATCCGCTGTCCCAGCGACTCGCTGATGGACAGCGCGGTGCCGCGCAGGCTGAACCCGGCCTGCGCCGTTCGCTTTGGCGCGGCATTCAGGTACATGCGCGCATGCGCGCCGTTTTGCGCGAGCCATGTTTTCTGGTCAAATCCGCCGGGGTTGCGCGCTGACTGGGCAAGGTATGCCGTGCCCTGCACGGTCACGCGCTGGCCGTGGAAGAGCGAGGATGCACTGGTGGTCGCATAATAGCAGTATAGCTTGGTATCAATATCCGTCCAGCCGCCATCGTCTCCCTGCACGCGCACATCGCGGAGAAAGAACATCACGGCCTTTTCGCTCTTGTTGACCGGACCATCAACCGTGCCCTCAGCCACCCAACGGCCGGCCTTTGGCAATGCAGGCACAGTTAGCTCCATGCCGCCGCGTGCAATCCCCAGCGCGACACATCCCAGCAGAAGCAGCGCGGCGAAAACCCTGCGGAACCTGCGTAAAAGCCCGCCGAGCAGCAATAGCGCGGCGGGAATGGCCCACATCCACGGCGCATACGGCATGGGCCTTGCAAGTGCAATGCCCGCCGACAACCCCAAGGCCCCGCACATCAGCGCCCGCCGCCGAAAAAAAGAGGGCGCGGGCCAGGAAACACGCCGCAACATGGCGCTCCTCCTTTGTATAAGTGAAATGCGGGGCGATAAGTCTGCGGTGCTTTATGTTTCCTGGGCGTGCTCGTCTCGCAGCGCCTTGCAATCCATCAGCAGCTTCGCCACGCCCAGCAGTGCTCCCTTGGCAATGGCGGCATCGGCGACCGCGCCGCGCCCGAGCGTTACGTAGATACGCCCATCCGGCGCGGGGAGAATGGCTGCGACAGGTCCATCGGCACGCAGCGCGCGCATCAGGCGGCCGCGCTGTGCGGTATCCATGCCCAGAAACGCATCCGCGCCCTGTACGGCGGCGCGCAGCGCGGAGCCATCCAGGGACTCCAGCTCCGACGCGAAAAGCACATCCGCCGCCTCGCGCAGCAGGCCGCCCGCGCGCACCGCGGCAGGCAGCAGCGCCGTCTCGGAAAATAGCGTGGGCCGGACGCCTGCTTTGCGCAGCGCTTCCATTGCATCGGGGATGTCGGGTTTGACCAGGTCACCCATGCCGACGGTGCCGAGGAACACCATTTCGGTTTCATACTCGCCCGGGGTGTCGACCCATCTGGTTGCAAACGACAGCGTTTCCAGCCCTACTGATTCCATTTCCTGTGCACTTTCCAGAATGGCCTTGCGATCCTCATCCGTCAGCGGGCGCTCGCGCCCGTCCAACACCTGCGTGCAGCGAAGGAGCACGGATTCCGGATCGCCCTTGGCATAGGCGCGCAGACCGCCCGCGTCCCGGTGTACGGTCGTTTCCATGCGGCGGTCGTCGTCATAGGGGAGGGCCTCCACACGCGGGTATTGCCGCGCCATGCGTCCGCTCTCAAAGTTCAGCTCCCGCACAAACTCCACCAGCGGCGCGTAGCCGTCACAGCCCAACGCAACGCCGGCGGCCAGCATCATCCACGAGCCCTGGCGGCGGAACTGGTCCAGGTCGCACGCTTCCAGCGGCGCGGCCGCCATGCGCACGGCATTCCAGCCTTCCATCACCAGCGTCGCGTCGATCAGCAGCGCCTTTACATCCGCGAGCGCGCGGGGCACTTCTTTGTCGCGCAGAATGACGCCGCCGTCCGCCTGTTCTTGCAAAAAAAGTTTCACCGCCCGTGTCCATTTCCAGTTGCGCACGGGGGTCAGGGTACGAATATCCAGGATACGGCGCATGTTCAGCTCCTTTATCATCTTATCAAACCGGAATGCCGCAGGAACTCCCCGCCCATGAAGAGCGTTCCCGCGAGCGCATCCTGTACCTGGCCGTCCACGTAGAAACGGACGCGGCGGATGCCCGATACCTCCGTCAGTGTGTTCACAATGGCGTATATCATGTTGCGCTCGTCGTTACCCGACATCTCCTCGCAGGCAGCCGCAAAGGCGGGAGAGAGGTTGATCAGCGCGGTATCGTCCAGAACCTGCAGGCTCAGGAAGTCCGCATCGGTGATTTCCTCGGGAAACACCGGGGCCAGCGACGCGTCTTTGGGCGGATCGGTCAGTTCCCGAAGCAGCGCCCTTGGCTGCGTGCGGTACCGCTGCGGGATGGCACGCTGGACGGCGCGCAGGCCCGTGCCATCCGCCAGGGGGAAGTAGATCGTGCAGGTGTCCGCTGCCAGCGCCGCGAAGTGCTCGCGCTGCATGATGCCGTTCGTGGTGGTTAGTTCCTCGCCGTTCATCAGCATCATCGTGCTGATCAATTCATCGTCAATGTAGATCTTCACGCCGTTTAGTACCGGGATGAAGCTGCACAGCGTGTAGCAGATGGAGGAAAACAGCATTGCCCGCGTTGCGCCGCGCCGCATCAGCTCGCCGTCAATCTCTGCACGGCAGTATATTTCGATCAGTTGCTCGGCCTCTGAATAGACGGGATCACGGTCGAAATATGCAGACTCAGGCACCAGCCTCTTGGCATCCGTAATTTGCAGCGCGCCGCGGCTTAGTTCCTCCAGCAGCACCCGTGCATAGACGGCGGGCGTACGCGTGGGGAAGGTGATATCGCGCGCCTCACCCAGCAGCCATTGGCCGTCGGCTGTGACGAAGTAGAGCGACGCGGTCTTCTGCAGCTCCAGGTTGTTCAGCACGCGCTGCGTTTCAATCTGGTTCCAATAGGTGGCGATATCCACCCCAGGATAGCGCGCCATCACGCCTGTGGGCAGTGCGCCGAAGGAAAAGCCTATGTCCTGGCCGCCGACGAGCACATTGACATAGCGGATGCCGGGCAGCTCGGTGAGCGTTTTGGTGATGGCCACCTGCAGCGCGAACATTGCCTGACCCGATAGCGACAGCGAACGCACCGCGCGGGACAGGTTGACGGTCGCCAGGTCACCGGTGGTTTCCACCGCGTTGGAGACCAGCGCCAGTTGCAGTGGCTGGGTAGACGAGGAAAACCCTGTTTCGTTGATCTCAAACAGCAATGCCTCGATGCACGCGTTTTCCAGTGACTGGCCCGACTGCACGGTGATAGCGCGCATGATGGCCGTCAGCCTTGATGCGGTGGGATCGGGAATATGCAGAATGACGTTGGTGTCGCGCGGGGTCTGGCTGTCGCCAACGGGGGCGGGTGGGCCGGGCCGGGCGGAGGGCAGCGCGGGGTTATCCGTTCTATTCGCCCCAGGCAGCGCGCTGGCGCACCCCGTGAGGAGCAGCGAGGCGCAGAGCATCAGGGCGAGCAGTCTATTGCGCATTCAGGTCGCCTCCATCAGCCGGAGCAGCGCCGGGTATTCGATCTTCCATAGGCCGTTTTCCTGCATGAGGGAGATGGTGTAGCCTACAACATTGGCGGCCCCGCCGTCCAGGAACGTGAGGTTGACCACCAAAACGGCCCGCTGCCCATCCGCCGATACGGTGCCCGGGGAAAGGCTGTAGTTGGTCAGCGTGCGGGAGTAGGAAAGAACCTCTTCTGTAAATGCGGCCTCTGTCGGGGGCGAGGCGACAAGCCTGTATAGGCGCGCAAAATCCTTTTGCAGCCAGCAGTCCAGGATAACGGCGGCGGTGTTGTGGTGGGTGAGGATAACCGATTCATCGCGCGAGACAGGTGTCAGCAGCGGATCGCCGTCAAAGACTTCGTAAAGGTGCTGGCGCGAGATGCGCTCGCCGTGCATGTCCGATGGGTTCTCCTGTACAAGCAGCTGCACGGCGGTAAAGCTGGTGGCCTCGGTGATGGTGTTGACGATGGAGGCGAGCGCCAGACGGCGGCGCAGCAGCACCTCCCTACGCCAGACGGGGTCGCTCTGCCACTGGGTCGGCGCATCCAGCGGCGTATCGAGAAACGCCTGGCTAAGGGTAACCAGCAGCAGTGATCCGCTTTCGGTGATTGAAATCACACGCGTGCCGGGGATGAACGGGCTGGTGAGGTCGAGCGAGCTGGGGCTGGGGCCTTCGATCAGCGATTCGATGAGCACCTTCTCCAGCCGCATATCGGAGTACAGCGGGATGCTCCGCTCCTCCCGGGCGAGCATTGCTTCGTCGCGCATGCGGAAATAGAGCGACACGGTGCGCTCCTCCCACGGGGCTGCGCTCGCCAGCGGCGAAATCTCCGGCAGCAGCGCATCGTGCGTCGCATCTACGGCCGCCGTATTCTGCGTGGCCGCACCCGGAAAGGCGGCGCAGCCGCCCAGCAGGCAGATGCCCGCCACAGCCAGTGCCGCCCATGCGTATTTGAATCTCTTTGTCAATGCCATGCTTCCTCCATCCCGCCCCGTCAAAGCGGGAGCTCCACGCGGAACGTTGCACCCTTGCCCTCTTCGCTGCGCACGGAGACGCTGCCGCCGTGCTGCATCACGGCCTGGTGCACGATGGACAGGCCTAGCCCGTTGCCGCCCGTGGTGCGCGCGCGGGCCTTGTCCACGCGATAGAAACGATCGAAAATATGTGGCTGATCCTTCTTGGGAATGCCGGGGCCGTTGTCCGTAACCTCTAGAATGGCCTGCTTGCCATCCTGCTTGAGCGTCACGCGCACCTTGCCGCCCTTGGGGGAGTACTTCAGCGCGTTGTCCGCCAGGTTGTAGACCACCTGCTGGAGCTTTGCCGGGTCGGCGAAGATGGGAATATCACCCTGCGCGCGCAGCTCTATCGTCTGCCCATTTTCATTGGAAAGAGGCTCCAGCCGGTGCAGGGTATCCCGTACCAGCTCGCGCAGCAGGATGTCCTTGCGCTGCAGCTCATAGGCGTTGGTATCGCTGCGCACCAGCGTCAGAAGGTCGGTGACAATCTGGCTGAGGCGGTCCAGTTCCTTATTGATATCGGTCATGAACTCGGTGCGCAGGCCGGGGTCCATGTCCTCCTGGTAAATCATCGATTCCAGCATGATCTTCATCGTCGCCAGCGGGGTCTTCAGCTCGTGTGACGCGTTGGAGACGAACTCGTTTCTGGACATATCCAGGTGCTCAAGCTTCTCACTCATCTGGTTGAAG
>JAVBQK010000028.1:0-8447 GCA_031549105.1 Eubacteriales bacterium | reverse complement strand
TTTCCTTGCGCCCATCGTTGTGGGCGATGACGTTGTTGGCGGCGTCGAGGATGTTGGAGGTGGAGCGGTAGTTTTGTTCTAGTTTAATGACGACGCAGTCCGGGAAGTCCTCTTCGAACTCCAGGATATTGCGGATATCCGCGCCGCGCCAGCCGTAGATGGACTGGTCGTCGTCGCCGACGACGCAGATGTTGCGCGTGTCGCCCGCGATCAGTCGGACCATCATGTACTGCGCGTAGTTGGTGTCCTGGTACTCGTCCACATGGACGTAATGGAAGCGGCTGCGGTACGCCTCCAGCACCGGCGGGTGCTGGGTGAACAGCTCCAGCGTCTTGACGAGCAGGTCGTCAAAATCGAGCGCGTTGCCGCTCCTCAGCCGCTGCTCGTACTCGCGGTAGATATCGGAAATAAGCTGGCAGCGGTAGTCCTTCTGCGACTGGGCGAACCATTCGTCAGGGCTGAGCAGCTTGTTCTTCGCATCGGATATCTTGGACTTGAGCTCCCGCGGCGGCAGGAACTTATCGTCGAGGTTGTTCTTTTTGAGCAGCTCTTTGATGACGGTCATCTGATCGTCATCATCGTAGATGGAGAAGGCGCGCTGGTAGCCCAGCTTCTCGATATCGCGCCTGAGAATCCTGGCGCAGCAGGAATGGAACGTGGACACCCACGCATCCTGCGCGCGGCCGTTCGTCAGCCGGTCGATGCGCTCGCGCATTTCCTTGGCGGCCTTGTTGGTGAAGGTTATGGCCAGGATTTGCGAGGCGGGCACGCCCTTTTCCAGCAGATTTGCCACGCGGCATGTGAGCGCACGCGTCTTACCGGAGCCCGCGCCTGCCAGCACGAGTACCGGGCCTTCTGTTGTTTCAACGGCAAGCCGCTGCTGGGGATTAAGGTCTCGCAGATCCATTAGACTTCCTCCTGACGGTCTAGCTTGGCCAGCGTGCGCGTGTAGCCCTCCGCGCCATACGTGAGGCAGCGGTTGACACGGCTGATGGTGGCTGTGCTGGCGCCGGTAATGCGGACGATTTCCTGATAGGTAGCTCCTCCGCGAAGCATGCGGGCAACCTGGATGCGCTGGGTGAGGGCCTGTACCTCCGCAATGGTGCACAGGTCGTCCAAAAGGCGATACGCGTCCTCCCGCGTTTCCACGGAAACAAGCGCATCGCAAAGCAAGTCGGTATGCTCGGACGCAAGCTTCGACTGAAACATGATCATCCTCCGCGGGGAAAAACCCCCACGCTTATTATAGCACAAGAAATAGAAAAGGTAAAGTGAGGAGTGGGAAGAGAGACGGGGGAACGCCAGGGGGCTCTGCCCCCTGGACCCCCGGGAAGGGCCTTGCCCTTTCCAAACCCATCATTTCGCCTCACGGCGGGATAGGGTTTTGCAATGAATAAAGCATCCCGCCCGCCGTGAGGCGAAATGTCGGAGGTCCAGGAGGCTGGCCTCCTGGCAGGGGGTCCAGGGGGACAGCGTCCCCCTGGCGTTCCTTCCCTCGTCGCCCCCTCAGTCCGCCGTCTTGTTCACGAAGTCGATTTCGTTGCGGAGGCCCTCGTGCGGGTTGTTCCATAGGCCCTTCGTCAGGCGGACGCGGAGTAGGCAGGTGTTGGGATCGTCGTCGTTGTTGGCGTCTTTGTACCAGGCGGCGAAGATTGTACGGAGTTTGGTCATCATCTCTGTGTTCTTTTCATCGCATACCCAGCCCAGGTTTTCGCCGATGCCGTCGGCGGTAAAGTTTTCGACGACGATGCAGATGGAGACGTTGGGGTTTTGGGCGATCTGCCGCATCTTGGCGGTGGTCGCGTAGGTGACGGTGTAGAACGCGCCGTCCTCGTAATAGGCGTCTACGAGGCGCGCGGCGGGGCGGCTCTTACCGTCCGCGTCCGGCTCCAGCGCGATGGTGGACAGGGAGATCAGGCCGTCTTTGTTGCCCAGCTTTTCGGCAAGCAGTTTCATCGCTTCATCATATTTGTTCATGGTTTCGTCCTCTCAAAATTGGTTTGATGGAGTTCGACAGCATCATTGTATTTTCCTGCTGTGTAGCTATCGTTCCAGAGCTGTGCTTCGATGTAGCGATAGCGCTGCTGTACCTCGGCGAGGAAGGCTTCCGGCCCGCCGGAGTGGGCGGCGGCTTCGGCAAGGAGGGTTTGTTTGGTGATGGGGTCCCGGCGCTCCGGGCTATCCATGCGCGCGCAGCTGTCGCCGTAGGTGAAGCTGATGTGCCGCGCGTCAATGGATGTAAGCGGCAGCGCGGTGATGCGCTCGCCGCCGCCGAACCAGTCGCGCAGAAAGTCGGAATCGGCGAGCGTGAAGTAGAGCGGGTGGTTGGTCTCGGGTTCACCGCCGAGCGCGAGGAAATGGTCGTAGAGCCATTCCTCGGTACGGATTCGCAACGGGTAGTAGTTGGAAAAGTCAGCAAAGCGGCTGAACGCCCGGCCTTCATTTTGGCGGGCGAGCAACTCGGCTGCGGCGTAGGCCTCGGCCTCCGGCAGGCGCGTGATGCTGGAAAAGGGCGTGCAGCCCGGATGGCAGTAGTGGACGATGTACAGGTCGTGCATGACGCAGCCTCCTTGCTAATGAGGGCAGTATATCACAATTTTGTGGTTTGTCACGATAGTGACTAGAAAACACCTGTTCGCATTTGTAGGATGTCGGTACGAGAGGAGCGGTGCAAATGGCGGAAAAAAGAGAAACGGCGAAGCTTGGGGCAAGGCAGCGCATGGCAGCCGAGCTGCTGGGCTGCGGCGTTACCCGGCGGGAAGCCGCTGAGCGCCTGGGGGTGAGCGAGCGAACCATCACCAACTGGCGGGGGCTCTCTGGATTTCAGGAGGCGGCGGACGAGGCGGAGCGCGCGTTTGTGGCGCAGATGCGGCCTAGGGCATGGGATGTGTTTTCCAAGCACCTGGAGGATGAGGACAAGAAAATCGCCCAGCAGGCGGCGGGTCAGGTGCTGAAGATGGCGGAGAGCATGATGGCGCAGGAAAGCGAGAAGGCGGTATACGTATGGTTTTCAAACATGCCGAGGCCTGGCGAGGCGGGAGGCGGGCAGACGTGAAGTGGCGCGAGATCGCCTATGTGCCCACGGAGAAGCAAGCGGCGTTCCATTGCTCGACGGCCGATGAGGCGCTGTACGGCGGAGCGGCGGGCGGCGGTAAGTCCAAGGCGCTGGTGATGGACGCGCTGGCGCGGTGCCTTTTGCACCCGGGGACGCACGCGTATCTGTTCCGCAGGACGTACCGGGAGCTGGAGGATACGTTGATCGCCGAGGCGCGGGCGTCGATCCCCAGGGCGCTGGGCACGTACAACGCGTCGCGGCACGAGATTTCGCTCGCGGGCGGCAGCGTGATGCACTTTCGGCACTGCCGCAGCAGCGCGGACATGTACGACTACGCGGGCACAGAGATGCACTGGCTGTACATCGACGAGCTGACGAGCTTCGAGCTGCCGGTGTACGAGTACCTCCGGACGCGGCTGAGGGCCAAGAAGGAACTGGGCATTGTGCCGGTGACGCGCTGCGCCACCAACCCGGGCGGGATTGGGCACGCGTGGGTGCGGGCGCGGTTTGTGGACGTTGGGCGGCCGATGGAGCTTAAGGAACACCGGGTGGAGAGCCGGGTGCTGGGGCACTGGAGCACGTATGTGACGCAGTTCATCCCGGCGCTGGCGGCGGAGAACCCGCACATCGGCGAGGGGTACGTGTTTGAGCTGGAACGCAAGCCCGAGGCGCTGCGAAGGGCGCTGCTGCTGGGGGATTGGAACGCGTTTGAGGGGCAGGTGTTCACGGAGTTCAAGGACGACCCGGCGCATTACGCCGACGGGCGGTGGACACACGTGATCAAGCCGTTCCAGGTGCCGGGGCACTGGATGCGCTATCAGTCGTTCGACCATGGGTACACGGCGCCGTTCTCGGTGGGGTGGTGGGCGGTATCGCCCGGCGGCATCGCGTACCGGTACCGTGAGTGGTACGGCTGGAACGGCACGCCGAACAAGGGCGCGGAACTGTCACCGGGGGAGATTGCACGCGGGATACTCGAGCGCGAGGCGGAGGAGCGGCGGGAAGGGATTCGGTTTGACCGGATCGCCGACCCGGCGATATTCGAAAGGTCACGCGGGGAGAGCGTGGCACAGCAGATGGCGGCGGAGGGCGTGAACTTTAGGAAGGGTGACCACGCGCGCCTGGCCGGAAAGATGCAGCTGCATGGGCGGCTTCGGTTCGACCAGGAAGGCAAGCCCGGCCTGTACGTGATGGATTGCTGCAGGCAGTTCATCCGCACCGTGCCCGCGCTGCCGTATGACCCCAGCCGCGTGGAGGACGTGGACACTGCGGCGGAAGACCATGTGTATGACGAGACCCGGTACTTTTTGATGTCAAGACCGTATGGACGAGGAGGGATGGAATGAAGGCGATGTATGGCGCGGCACGCGCCGTGACGCAGGTGATCGCCGAGCAACCGCTGGACGATCGGGAGCGCGCGCTGGTGCGCGAGGCGTACCAGCGGCTGGAGGTATTCCGCGAGGGGTGCCGCGAGATGCACGAGCGGGCGCGCGTGGCGCGGCGCATCGCGCTGGCGGAGGACCCCGAGCAGGACCCGCCCGGCACGCCGCCCGAGCGGCGCACATTGCAGCTGCAGACGCTCAAATCCACGCTGAACAACTGCGTGGCCGACCAGATGGACAATATGCCCGAGCCGACGCTGACGCCGGAGACGCCGGAGATGGCGGAGACGGCCGAGGATTTGACGGACATCGTGCGGTTTGTGCTGGAGCAGAACCACTTTGAGGATATGCACAAGCGGCGGGTGGAGGACTGCTTCATCACCGGCACGGCGGTGACGCAGATCACCTGGGACGAGGACCTGGACGCGGGGCAAGGCAATGTGGCGCTGGTGCGCTGGCCGGTGGAGGCATTTCTGTGGGACCCGGCGGCGGAAAACATCCAGGACGCGCGGGCGCTGATCAAGGTGAGCTGGCACCCGCTGTCATGGTACGCGGAACACTACCCGGATGCCGCCCGGTATGTGGCGGCCGAGGAATACGCCTATGAGGGCGTGGGTGTGCCCGACGCGTGGACACGCCGTCAGCCGGGGGATGAAGAGCGCGCGATGATGCTGGAGTACTGGTACCGGCGCTATGACGCGGCGAGCCGCCGCTATAGCGTGCACGTGGCCCAGATGGCCGGCGGAGCGCTGCTGGACGCGAGCGAGAAGGACTGCCCGGGGGGCGTCTTCGCGCACGGGCTGTACCCGTTTGTGCTGGACGTGTACACGCCGATTGAGGGCTTGCCGGTGGGCAACGGCATGGTGCACGAGCTGGCCCCGATGATGCGCTACATCAACCGGTACGCGCATTACATCGACGAGAACCTGCGCATGGCGGCGAAAACCCGCCTGCTGGTGCGGCGCGACGCGCAGATTGACCACCGCGCGCTGACCGACTGGCAGCAGAACATCGTGGAGGGCGGCAACATCGACGAGGATGCGGTGCGCTGGATGACCTCTGCCCCGCTGGGCGGACTTGCCCCGGCGCAGATGCTGCAGATGCAGAACGACATCAAGCAGGACAGCGGACAGAACCAGTTCACGCGCGGCGAGACCGTCGGCGGCGTCACCGCGGCCAGCGCGATCGCCAGCCTCCAGGAGGCGGGCGGCAAGATTACGCGGCTTCGCACCGGTGTGCTGACGCAGGGCTTTGTGCGCATGGTGGAGCAGGTGGTATGGCTGGTGGCCGAGTTCTATGGGCCGGGACGCGCTGCGCGCGTGACCGGGCGGGACGGCATAATGCGCCAGGTGATCTGGGAAGGGACCGAGGGGGCGTACCCGCCGCCCGCGTACACCGTGCGCGTGGAGGTGCAGCGCAGGAACCCGATCCGCATCCAGGCCCGCAACGAGCTGTTCCTGCAGGCGTACACGATGGCCGCGCAAAGCGGCAAACCGATGCCGCTCAGCGCGCTGTTTGAGCTGCTGGAGGCGGACGGCAAGGAACGCGCGCTGGCGGTGATCCGGCGCGCGGAGGAGAAAAAGGAGGAGGATTCAGATGGAACGCAAGGACGTACAGGGGCTTGACGAAACGCAGCCCCAGGAAATGGACCAAGAGCAGGCGGGCGCGGACGACCAAATCGGCCAGCGCGCGCAGATGCTGATGGACCAGGCGCAGGAGATCGCCGAGATGGGCGGCCCGAACATGCTGGAGGTATTCCAGAAGGACCCGGTGATCCGCGAGAAGATCGGACGGGGCGAGTGGGATTTCATGATCGCGTACGGCTACCTGCTGGGGCAGGAAAGTGTGCGCGGACAGGCCCGCCGCGCGGTGCCGCAGGCGGTGCGCACGCCCAACAGCGCGAACATCAGGCGCGGCGTCGCGTCGATGAGCGACAAGGAGTTCGACGCGCTCAACGATCGGCTGAATCGCGGCGAAGTCGTCGACCCGGGCAAGTGAGACGGGCGAAAATAAGGAGGAAGAACGATGGCGGTATTTGATAACATGAACCGCACGACCAGCGCGGGTGTCGCGGCGGGCGTGGCGGAGTATTACGACCGTGAGCTGCTGCGCAACATGCAGCCTGAACTGGTGCACACCAAGGACCTGCAAAAGCGTCCGCTGCCGGAAAACAACGGCCGGCGCGTGCAGTTCCGCAGATTCCTGCCGTTTGGCGCGGTGACCGTGCCGCTGACCGAGGGCGTGACCCCGGCCGGCCAGGAGCTGACGCAGACCGCGCTGTACGCGACGACCAAGTCCTACGGCGCGCACGTGGAGATCACCGACGAGATGAACTTCTACCTGCTGGACAACATTCACAAGGAAACGGTGAAGCTGCTCAGCGATCAGGCGGCACTGTCGGTGGATACGATCGCGCGCGACGCGCTCAATGCGGGCGTCAACGTGCAGTTCCCCACCGCCGCGATCACCAGCCGCGCGCAGATCGGCGCAAATGACAAGCTGACCTACGCGATGATCAAGAAGGCCGTGCGGTTCCTCAAGAAGAACAACTGCAAGCCGTTCGGCGACGGGTTCTACCATGCCGTGATCTCCGTGGACGCGGTGCACGACCTGACCAGCGACCCGATGTGGACGGACGTTGCCCTGTACCAGGACAAGCAGAAGACCGAGAAGTACGAGCTGGGTACGATCTACAAGGTAAAGTTCTTCGAGAGCCCCAACGCCAAGGTGTTTAGGGCGCAACCGTACCTGTACGGCACCAAGGCGAGCCTTGCCGCGAGCGCGTGGGACAGCGCCAAGCGCCTGCTGACCGTGACCGACCAGCTGAGCTGGGACGATTGCAACAAGCTGATCGGCAACATGGTGGACGTGAAGTGTGTCAAGGGCGGCACGACCACGCTGACCCCGGTCTGTGTGGAGAGCGCGACGCCCTACGAGGACGCGACGCACCCCGCGAAGCTGCTGCTGCGCTGGGACCCCAAGAACGCCGACTGGGGCGCGAGCGCGACGATGACCGTGATGCCCACCGGCGGTGGCAACGCGGTGGACGTGCACGCGACGCTGATCTACGGCGAGAACGCGGCCGGCTCCGTCGAGCTGGGCGGCACGGGCAAGAACGTCGAGACGATCATCATGCCGCCGGGTTCGGGCGGTGCGTCCGACCCGCTCAAGCAGCGCGGCACGGTGGCGTGGAAGGTGAAGGGATTCGCCGCGACGATCCTGCAGGATAGCTGGATCATCCGGCTTGAGCACGCGGTTTCCGATTAACGATAGATAACGACTAAGGAGGGATACGAACATGGCAGGCAAGGCAGGTATTTCACTGGAGCGGCGCGCGGAGCAGTCCGAGCGCGAGATGGAGCGGTATTTTTCGAGCTGTCCGAAGGTCACCATGCGGCTGCGCCGCGACCCCGAGCAGGACGGTGACGGCGAAGGCGCGTACGCGGAAGCCGCGATCAACGGGCATATGTTCCTGATCAAGCGCGGCGTGAGCGTGGAAGTCCCCGCACCGCTGTACATGCTGTTTAAGCAGGCGGGCGAGCGGTTCGACGTGGAGTGACGGCGATGCGCTTTGACGAGATCAAGCGGCGCGCGGCCTATCAGGCCACCGGCGACGCGGAGGAAACGGGCGAGATGGAGCCGTTCATCTCGCAATACGCAAACGAGGCGTACGAGCGGCTCGGCATGTTCTGGGACGGCCAGCCGCGCACGCCCCTTACCCTCGACGAGGACGAGCCGGACCTGCCTGCCTGGGCGCATCCCGCCCTATCGGACTTTGCAACCTGGATGGTGCTCAGGAGCGGCAGCCAACAGCGGCAGATGCGCGGCGTACAGTTCCGCGCGGGCTTTGAAGAGGCCGTAGCGAGGATGCTACGGGAAGGCGGGGCCGCAGGGCGGCGGACGGAGATTGCGGGGGTTTATACGTAAAGGGAGAGGACGAGGGAGACGAGGAGACGCGGGGGGGGGGGGGGGGGGGGGGGGCGGCGCGCGGGGGCGGAGAGGCGGGGGGG
>JAVBQK010000042.1:0-5693 GCA_031549105.1 Eubacteriales bacterium | reverse complement strand
GACCCCCTCCCAACGGGCGAGCCCATTGGAAACCCAACACTGCTCACGCAGGGGTTGGGTTTCTTGTTTTTATAAAACTGGTCCTTACCCTCGCGTGAGCGAACATGGGTTTCGAAAGGGCGAAGCCCTTCGCGTGGGGGTCCAGGGGGACAAAGTCCCCCTGGCGTCTCTCCGCACCCCTTACTCCACCCGTATCCCCGGCCCGTTGTGCCGGTTCGTGTTCAGGCGTAGCTGAGAGATGTCTGTAATTGGCTCGCCTAGCAGCGTTAGGTTTTTGAGCGTTACTTCGTCGATATTTGTTTCCTCGCCCGCGGAGAAGATGCGGATGCCGCTTGGGTTGCCGGAGAGAACGGTGATGCCGTCAAATTCTACATTCCGGATTGAGCCGCGCTCCTTGGCTTTTGACCACTGGGAGCGCGTTGTTGTCAGCTCGATCAGCAGGTTCATGCCGTCGCCTTGGCCCATTTGCGCATCTTCTATGATGATGTTTTCGAATAGGATGTCCCGCACGAGCGCGTTGTCGCTGTTGTGAATGGACATCACGGGCTTGTGGAAAGCGTGCAGGACGGTGATGTCTCGGAATGTGATCCGCTCAATCACGTCAGCGCGGGTTTCATAGCCGATCTCGCAGGACTGGGCCAGGTCTGTCCAGAGGGTGCAGTTCTCGAATGTGATGTCGCACGCGTCGCCGTCGTAGCCTTTGACGACCAGGTTGTCATCCCAGCCGCGCACAAAGCAGTTCGTCACCAGCACATCCTCGCAGGATTGGATGGTGATCCCGTCGCTATTGGAGCGCGCGCCGATGATCTTCACGCCGTCCACGGTGACGTGCTGGCTCTTGTACAGGTTGAGCGTCCACGCGGATGGGTCCAGAATGGTGATTCCTTCAATTGTGACATTCTGCGCGTTGCTGATGTCGATCGGCACAATGGTGTCCGACCAGCGGTCAAACCCGCTGCCATCAATGATGCCGCGCCCGGCGATGCGCACGTCCGTGACGCCGCTGGCGCGAACCGCGCCGTGCAATACCGCACCCTCGTCCAGGTAGAGGGTGTCGCCGCTGTCCAGCGTGATGATCCCGCTGTGCTCGCCGGGGCCTAGGTAAATCACACCGCTAGCACCCACATCGGGCCTGTTTTCGTCCGGCGCGGCCAGGAACAGGTGCAGCGCGCCTACTACCTGGCCATTGTACTCCACAGTGACGTTGGCGGGGCCGTCCAGCGCAAAGCGTGCGGTGTCACTGTCAATCTCGGCGGTGATGCCCAGCGACAGTGGCCGGATGGTGATGCTTTCCAGCGCCACGCCGATGAACTGCACCGTCACCTCGACAGGATCGTCTACGATGCCCACGGCTACCGGCGCTGTCGTGGTCATCGGGCGCGATGTCCAGGTGCGAGTGGTGTTTACAGCGGTATTCAGGATTGCTATCTCTACGCCGTCCAGCCATACCCGGCAGCCATCGGATGCGTCTGCCTGTGCGCACACCGGAATGGCTGCCAGGCACAGCAGCAGTGCGATCATCCATCTCTTCACGCTAAATCACCCTTTCCTCTCCGTACCAAAGGAGGGTCACCGGCCCGCCTGACTCACGTGCGATGGACGCACCGACAGTATCCACCGTCACGCGGAGAACGCTGCCCGACAGCGTCAGCAGGAAGCTGTACTTCGTCCAGCCTTCCGGCAGCGATGGGGCCAGCGACGGCAGCGCGCCATCCGTGAGCAACCCGCCGAAACCGAACACGATCGTTACCCATGCGGCGGCGATGCTCGTCAGATGCAGCCCCTCGCCGGTGTTGCGGTTGTAATTGTCCAGGTCTAGGCGCGTAGCAAAACCGAAGAAATCATACGCTTCGCGCGCAAGCCCCAACTGGCTGGCGAGCACGCTGTGCACAGACGGGGAAAGCGAACTTTCGTGGATGCAGCGCGGCTCGTAGTAGGCGTAGTTGGCGTGCTTGACCTCCGGCGGGTAATCGCTGGGGTGCAGGAACATCGCCATCAGCACATCGGGCTGCTTGATCATGTCCGTGCGATAGATGCGGTCATAGCTCCAGTGTTCGTACAGCGGGAACTCCTCGCGCGGGATCGTATCCACGTCAATATGCGGCAGCGAGAAGAACCCCTCGTTCTGCTCATAGACGCCGTCCGCACGCTGGGATAGGTACATCTTGCTGGCTGCCTCGCGCCAGGCTTCCTTTTCCCCCGGGGCGACCGGCGCATCCGGCAGCCTTTCCAGAATCCGCAGCGTGTATTCCAGCGTCTTTTTTGCCATTACATTGGTGTAATAGTTGTTGTTCACCATCAAATGAAACTCATCCGGACCCATCACGCCGTAATAGCCGTACGCGGTGCGGTCGGCGTTCCAGTCGCCACGGCTGGCGAGGTAGCGGCAGATCTCGATGAGCATCTCCAGCCCCTCGTTTTCCTCGAACGCGGCGTCATTGGTCATGTGCACATAGTGCCAGATGCCGTATGCGACCGCCGTGGAGGGCTGCATCTGCAGGCTGGCGTGCTGCCAGAGCGTGCACGCCTCGTCGCCGTTCAGCGTTGCGAGCGGATAGCACGCGCCCCGGCAGTCCAACTGCACCGCGCGCCGCTTCGCCTGCGGCAGAGTGCCGTAGCGGAACAGCAGCAGGTTTTTCGCCGCCTGTGGGTCGCCCAGCAGATAATAGGGCAGGCAATAAGTCTCTGTGTCCCAGAACGCATGGCCGTTGTACGCCTCGCCCGTCAGGCCCTTCGCACCGATGTTGTGCGCACCGGATAGCCCGCGGTACGTCTGGTGCAGCTGGAACAGGCAGAAGCGGATGCCCTGCTGGTTTGCCTCATCTCCTTCGATGACCACATCGGAACGTGCCCAGAAGTCAGCCCAGTGCGCGCTGTTTTCCGCAAGCAGCGCAGCAAAACCCGGCATCGCGCCGCCGTCCTCGGCAGCATTCACCTGATTGAACAGGTGCTTTTCCAGTACAGCTTCCAAGCCGGGTTCTAGCGCCAGCGCCACCTCCGCGCCGACGAAGCGGGGTGAGCGCACCGGTGTAATCGCGCCCGGCACGTCTATCTCCATTGCGCAGCGGATGCGCTGTGCGGTGGTTTTCGTCTCAAGCTCCAGGAACGCCCGCCCGCCGCCCGCGGCGGCATCGATCTCGCGCCAGTCACAGCGGCCGGTCATCCGATGCACCGCGTTGCCGTCGATGCCCAGCGTTACAACGGCCTGTGCGGGCCTATCGGCGCACAGCGTGATGCGTTGGCATGCGCGCCGCGCGTCGCCCATCGACAGGATGCGTTCAAACATTACCCGCACATTGGTGCCGCTTTGCAGCGTCCAGGTAAACGCACGCGAAAGCACGCCAGTGCGAAGGTCCAGCGTGCGCTCAAAATCGGCTATCTGGCTCTCGCCAATGCACAGCGTTTCGCCATCGGCGCTGATTCGGCAGTACAGCCAGTCCGCCGCGCAGATCATGTGGTGCGTCTGCCCCACGATCCCCTTATACCCGCCGGGTGCGTCCTCGCCGGAGAACTCGTACACCCCGCCGAAATAACTGCCCAATAGAGAGGGCGTGCCGCTGCCCTCCTCGAAGTACCCGCGCACGCCCATGTGTTCATTCGCCAGCGAAAATATCGACTCGGCCATCAGCGCGTAGGCGGGGTCAAAGCCGCGCTCTACGATCCGCCACGGTTCGATCAGGAAATACGCATCCGCGGTCTTAGCCATAGGTCACCCCTTAATTCCGGCGGACATCACGTTCTGCGTGATCTGCCGCTGGAAGATAATAAACAGTACAATAGGCGGCGTGATGGAGAAGACGATGGCGCGGATGATGTCGATATCCTTGATGCGGTCGCTGGAGCGGTAGCTGAACAGGCGCACCATCACCGTTTCCAGCGGCGTGTTGTTAAGCACCAGATACGGCAGCAGGAAGTCGGACCACGCGCCGTTGATCGCGTAAATGATGATGACCATGTTGATGGGCATCGACAGCGGCAGCACAATATAGAAGAACAGCGTCAGGTCGCCTGCGCCATCCAGGCGCGCCGCTTCCATCAGCGATTCGGGCATCGCATCGTAAAAATTCTTGAAGAGGACGATATAAAACGCGTTTGCGCCAAAGGAGAGCCACAGCGGCACAAATGTCGCCGTAAGGCCCAGGCGCGAGATGTTCATGAACAGCGGTGCCATCGACGTGGTCATCGGCAGCATCAGCGTCGCCATGATCAGCGCGTACACCGCCTTGGAACCGCGCGGCTTCAGGCGGGAGATCACGTACGCGGTCAGCCCGTTGAACAGCAGCGCGCAGACCACGCTGCCAATGACGACGGCAAACGAGTTGAAGTAGTAGCGGTAAAACTTCATCGTGTTCCAAGAATCGATATACCCCTGCATGCTGAACGACTGCGGCAGGAACTGCGGGTAGTACCGCTTGTCGGCTGCCTGTACGCCGCGCAGGAACTCCTTTTGATCCTTAAACCCCGAAAGAACAACCCAGACCAGCGGCATCACGCAAATTAGAAAAACAATAACCAGCACCAAATACATCAGCAGGTAGCCGATCTTCACGCGTGGCTTTCGCAGGTCGTAAGTGCGGATCACGCCGTCGTTCTTTTCAAAAAAGCGCGCCATCTTCCGCACCTCCTCACAGATCCTTGGGCTTGTTGATCCGGTTGTAGACCAGCGTCAGCGTAATCAGCACGATAGAGATCATCACCGACATTGCCGACGCCTTCGCGTAGTCGAACTTGTCAAACGCGTAGCGGAACACCAGCTGCATCAGCGAAATGGACGCGTTGTTCGGCCCGCCGTTGGTCATCACCAGCGGCTCATACAGGATCTGGAACACAGCGATTACCTGCAAAATCAGCAGCGTGCGCGCGAGATTATAAATGTTAGGTACAGTAATATTCCGGATGCGGCCCCACACGCCTGCGCCGTCGATGATCGCGGCTTCGTACAGCTCAGGATTGATGCCCTGCAACCCAGCAAGATAGATCAGCGTCGTGGCGCCGGCGCTCTTCCATGTCATGGTAAGCACAATGAGCGGGATAACCATCTTCGAATTGGAAAGCCAGGTGGACATCGGCAACCCCACGGACTTGAGCAAAATGTTCATCGCGCCCATGTCGCCGTTCTTAAACAAAAACCGCCATAGAAACACCGTCGCAAGCCCGGGCACGATGTTGGGCAGGTACACTGCCACGCGGAAGAAGCTGCGGCCCACCGTCGCCTCGTTGATCAGCACCGCGAACACGATCGGGATCATGAACCCGATAAGCAGCGACCACAGACAATACTTGAACGTATTAACCACCGCGGGCCAGAAATCCGGCCCATTGATCACGCTCTTGTAATTCTCCAGCCCAATGAACTGAACAATCCGCATGCCCTTGGCCTCGTAAAACGACAGCCGGATGCTCTCCAGCAGCGGTTCCCAGACGAAGAAAGCGAACAGGATCAGCCCGGGCAGCATGATCAGCCAAGCAGTAAGGTCACGTTTGAGCGTGTGTTTCATGGGCGGACCTCCTTAAGGAAAGAGAGGGAGACGAGAGAAAACGAAGAGGGAACGCTGGGGGACGCTGTCCCCCAGGCCCCCTGCCAAAGGGCCTTGCCCTTTGGCAACCCAACACTGCCCACGCAGGGGTTGAACTTTGTTTAGTGGATCAAGCCAACCCTTGCGTGAGCAAACATGGGTTTCGAAAGGGCAATG
>JAVBQK010000156.1:0-50070 GCA_031549105.1 Eubacteriales bacterium | reverse complement strand
TTTTATTTTATCAACAGTGTTGTATGCCTAATCTATCCCGCCGTGAGGCGAAATGTTGGGTTTCCAAAGGGCAAGGCCCTTTGGCAGGGGTCTGGGGACAGAGTCCCCAGCGTTCCCCATCGTTACCCCGACCCTCCCCGTCAATCCCCCAGACAAATCCCCATCTCCCGCGCGGCTGTCACGATCTGGTGGTCCGCCGGTACGAACTTGGTCTTGCCCGCCACTTCGCTGAGCGGGTTGCTCACCACGTCCGCACCCCGCATGCCTACGGCAACGCCGTATACGCCGTCACGGATGAGCTCCGCGGCTTGTACGCCGAAGCGGGTGGAGAGCACGCGGTCGTACGCGGACGGGGTGCCGCCACGCTGTACGTGTCCGGGTACTACGACGCGGGATTCCACGCCGATCGTCTCCTCCACCTGCGCGGCGATGCGGTGCGATACGGTCTGCCAGGGCATGTTGGCGCGCGTTTCAGCGCGCTGCTTCTTTTTCATTTCGGCCTCGGTCGTGTCCATCGCGCCCTCGGCTACAACCAGGATGGAAAAGGCTTTCTTCGCCTTGGCGCGGCGCTCAACCGCTTCCAGCACTTTTTCAATCTTGTAGGGAATCTCCGGCAGCAGCACGATGTCCGCACCACCCGCGACGCCCGCGTACAGCGTCAGCCACCCGGCCTTGTTGCCCATCAGCTCGATGACCATCGTGCGGCCATGGCTGGCGGCGGTGGTGTGGATGCGGTCCACTACATCGGTCGCAATGTCCACGGCGGTGTGGAAGCCAAACGTCACATCGGTCAGCCAGATGTCATTGTCAATCGTCTTGGGCAGGCCGATCACGTTCAGACCCTCCTGCGCCAGCAGGTTCGCTGTCTTGTGCGTGCCGTTGCCGCCCAGCGTTACCAGGCAGTCCAGGCGCATCTTCTGGTAATTTTCCACCATTGACTTGACCTTGTCCACGTTGTCCTCGCCAATTACCCGCATGTTGCGGAACGGCTGGCGCGACGTGCCCAGGATGGTGCCGCCCAGTGTCAGGATTCCCGAGAACTCGCTCCGGTTCATCTCCCGCCATTCACCCTCGATCAAACCACGGTATCCCCCCTGGATGCCGACGATCTCCGCGTCGAACATCTCGTACGCCGCGCGCGCCACACCCCGTATCGCCGCGTTGAGGCCCGGACAGTCCCCGCCGCTGGTCAAGATGCCAATTCGCCTCTTCATGTTCCAGCACTTCCTTTTCATTCGTATTATTTAGTATAACACGCGCACGGATTTGAATCAAACGTTCAGGTATGGTAGAATCAAAATAGTAATGAAGTGGGAGGCGCATCCCCTATGGAAAAGGCGCAGACAGCGGCGCAATCGTCGCTGGGCAGGCTAACCTATACCGACCTGGCGCAAACGGATGCTTTTTTCGCACCCTTTGCGCCAGACAGCATTCGCCCGACCTTTTCTCCGCAGATCGCCCGCATGAGCGCGGAACTGGCGGCCAACGCCTACGCGCTGGATATCAATCCCTGGGCGCGCGCAGGCTGGACCGACTGCACGTTCGTCATTGAGGATAAGATTGTCACGCTAGACCGGGACAGCGATTCCAAGCTGGCCGCGATTGAGCATGAATGGAAGAGATACCGCGCCAAGTCGCTGCTGCACGGCGTGCGCCCCATCGGCGACCTGATGCGCGCCGCCCGCCAGTTCCTCGTCACCGACATGGCAAAGACGATCGTGATGACCCGCATTCTGCCGGACGGGCAGGCGGTCGTCGCGCTGTCATTCATCGGGACCACGCAGAAGTACTATGATTGGTTTACCAATTTCAAGTTCCAGCCGAGGAGCGGCATGCACCATGGGTTTCTGGAACTGGCACGCCAGTTCGACCTGCAGACCGCGCGCGTCTCGCTGCCCGCGCTGGCTGCGGCGCTGGGCGAAACCAGCTGCACGCTGGCCGATGTGGTGCGCATGGCCGCACAGCCGGATAGCGGCATCCGGCTATGGTTGTCAGGCCACAGCCAGGGCGGCGCGCTGGTGCAGACGTATACGCACCTGCTGCTGGATAAAGGCGTCGCGCCGGAGCACATCCACGGCTATTCGTATGCCGCGCCAACGGTCTGCATCTGCGGCGGTGTCGCGGACCCTGCCGCCTATCCTATTTATAACCTCATCAACGCGGATGATCTGGTTCCGCGCATCGGCGCACAGCTGCGCCTCGGGATGGACATGGTCTACACACCCAACGAGGCGTTTATCGCCGGACACTACCACATCGATGAGGAGGTGCTGCCGGCCTATGGCCGCGTCGCCTACATTGCCGACCAGGTGCAGTCCACGCGTGATGCGCTGCAATGGGGCATCGCGGTGATGCGCATGATGAGCACCGCAGAAACCGACGACGGTCTGGAAGCGCTTTTTTCCGATATCGTGCCGTATCTCTCCTTTCTGCGGCGCATGGGCCTGAGTCTGGATGAAATGGGCCAGTTTATGGGTTCAAAGCTGACCGAGCACTACCGCACGCTTACCGGGGAGGAGCCGGAGCCCGCGCTACTGGCACGCTACGAGGAAATGATGCGCGATGCCCTTCGCGAGTTCGGCGGCAAGGCCATCTCCCGGGCGCTCGCCACGCGCCTGACAGCGCCCCACCGTATCTCCCCAGACAAGCGCGACGATGCGTTCATCCCGGCCTATATCGCCATCGCCCGCCGCTACCTGCCCCAGATGGAGGCGGGTGTTTGGCTTGCGGACGCGCCGCCACGCTGCCTGGACGGGCATGGAAACGTCATCCTGCCCCGCGCCCGCCGCCTCTCTATGCTGCCGGATCCGGGTGAAATACAGCTTCTGGAAGCGCCCAAAACCCAGGATTTTCCAGCATTGGAAAACAATGGATATAAAACATAAAAAATATGACAAGATGCGACAATTCAGGGAACTATCGACAGGAATCCCTCGTCAAAGGTAGTGCAGGAGAGATTTTCCTGCGAACACTACAAGGGAGGGATTCCCCCAATGAGGAATGTTCGAGGGATTCTCACTCACAAAAGATGCCTATGCGTGATGCTCCTGGTTTCCCTACTGATGATTGCTGCCCTGCCCGCGCTCGGCGCAGATACGTACGGCGTCATCTACAACCCCAACGGTGATGCGACCGTGAACCTGCGCAACCGTCCTGACTTTGCCGGCCGGATCATTACCCCGCTGCCGGAAGGCACGGTCGTGCAAGTCCTCTGCCAGGAAGGCGACTGGTACTCTGTGTGCGTGAACGGCCAGACCGGCTACGTACACACCTACTTCGTCAACACCGGCGCGTTCCGGCCTGCGGACGATCCCACCAAGAAGCCGTCGCAGACCTACACGGCCACCATCAACCTCGGCCCGGTGAACCTGCATGAGTCGCCCTCGCTGCAGGCGCGCGTCCTCGCGCAGCTTAGCAGCGGCACGACCGTCACCGTCCTCAGCTACGGCCAGACCTGGTCCCAGATCGTCTCCGGCAAGCTGAACGGGTACGTGCTGTCCTCCTACCTGAGCTTCGGCCAGACCCCCATCATCCCAAATCCGACGCCGAAGCCCACCCAGGTTCCGTACTACCCGACGGCCGCTCCGGTTTGCCCGGTGTATCCGGTGTATCCGGTCTACCCCACGGCAGCCCCGATCTGCCCGGTGTACCCGATCTACACCAAGGATGCCAACGCGACCATTCGCACCACGAACGGCGGCAACCTGAACCTGCGCGAGTGGGCGGATGACCGTTCGCCGATCATCGCCTCCTTCGCCAACGGAACCCGCGTGCGTGTTCTGACCCATGGCGCCACCTGGTGCCGTGTGCAGGTCGGCGATTTCTACGGCTACATGATCACCAAGTACCTTTCCTTTGATGGAAACGGCTACAACCCCAAACCCGTGACGCCCAAGGGATATGCCGCGATCGTCGCCAACCCGGTTGCCGGGCAGACGCTGAACCTTCGCGAGTCCCCGGCATCCGACGGCTATGTGCTTGGCCAGTTCTACAACGGCACCAGGGTAACGGTGCTGGGTGTGGGTACCGAATGGTGCCGCGTGACTGTTGGTGGCGTCAACGGCTACATGATGACCAAGTACCTCTCTTTCCTTGACAACGCGACGCCCCATAAGACAGTCGTCAACAAGGGCAGCTATGTCAACCTGCGCACGGGCGCCGGCACCAACTTCCCCGTCCTTCTGAGCGTGCTGGAAGGCTCGTCCGCCACCGTAGTCATCCCGTACCCGGCTTGGAGCAAGGTCATTGTCCAGTACAACGCGGGATACATGACCGGGTACATGATGAATAGCTTTTTGAAATAACAAAAGCTACCAGATTCGCGTTTACACAAAAGTGGAAGCGTCGGCGTTTTGCCGGCGCTTCCTTTTTGCGCCAGCATAGATTTTTGCCCACGCGCCCATCCTGTAGCGAAGAAAACAATCGGGAGGCGCGGAGCATGTCATCCAAGCGAAACATACGGCAATCCGTCGGCATCGTTTTATCCCTATTGGTGGTGCTGGCCAACTATTCGGCGCCGGTGCAGGCGCTCTACAACCTACCGGATAGCCTGCATGTGCGGGCGGGTGAGCTGCACTCGGTATCGATCGGCTGGCCGTTCACGCTGTCGGCTGAGGATACCGGTATGCAGGTGCTCGCCTCATCCGATGATTCCATCGGCGTAATCGGAAGTCAGGCGGGCGATACCACGCTGACGGTTTCGGCGTTCGGCGTTCCGCTCAAGAGCGTAGCCGTCGCGGTGGACCCGGACCGCACGCTCGTGCCGGGCGGCCATTCCATCGGCGCGGCGCTCAACACGCGCGGCGTGCTGATCGTCGGCACGTCCGACCTTTCCGATGCGGCGGAAAGTCCTGCCAAAGCGGCCGGGCTGCGCGAAGGCGACCTGATCCTCTCCGTCGGCGGCGAAGAGGTACAGAGCGCTGCGCATCTGACGGAGCTGATCACCAAGCACGGCCCCGGTCCTGTGGATATCGCGTATATGCGCAGCGGCTCAAACCGCACCGCGACGATCAATCCGCTTCTGGACAAGCTGGATGGCCGGTTGCGCCTGGGCCTGTGGGTGCGCGATAGCACCGCCGGCGTTGGCACGCTGTCCTACTACGACCCGGTTACCAAAAAATATGGCGCGCTAGGCCATGCGATCAGCGACATCGATACCGGTGTCACGCTGCCGGTGCGTGAGGGCAGCATCCTGCAGTCGACCATCGTCGGCATCCGCAAGGGCGAGCGCGGTACCCCGGGCGAGCTGCAGGGCTCGTTCCTGCGCGACCGCTTCTTGCTGGGCGACATTCGCCTCAACAATAATTATGGCATCTATGGCGTGACCGATACGCCGATTGCCAATCCGCTTTATCCCAAAGGCCTGCTCGTCGGCTCGCAGGCGAACGTGCATACCGGTCCCGCGACGATTTTGACGACGCTGGATAACACCGGCATCCACGAGTACGCGATCGAGATCACGCGGGTATCAAGGCAGACCTCGCCCGCGCAGAAGAGCATGACGCTGAAGGTCACCGACCCAGTGCTGCTGGAGAAGACCGGCGGCATCGTGCAGGGCATGAGCGGAAGCCCGATCCTGCAAGATGGCCGCATCATCGGTGCGGTAACGCATGTGTTCGTCAATGACCCGACGCAGGGCTATGGCGTGTTCATCGAGTGGATGCTGGAGCAGGCCGATAGCATTAAGGTGTAGCAGGAAACCGCCTTGTCCGTGTCGAAGCATCCGCGCATGGACGAGATGATGCGGGTTTTGGTAGCGGATGGGCATAGTGAAGGGCGCGATACGCTTGCAAAAGCATTATCGCGCCTTGGCTGTGCCGTCTACACGGCGGCGGATGGCGCTGGAGCGGTTTCGGCCACCTGTTCCCTGCTCCCGGAAGCTGTCGTGCTCTCGCTTGCGCTTTCGGTGCGGGATGGTTTTGCCGTGCTGGACGCGCTGGCCGGGACGCCGCTCCCCCGCTACCCGGCGATCATCGTCGTAACCGCGATGGGCAAAGACGCCTGCGCGCGAGCGCTTACCGCTGGTGCGGACGCCGCGCTGGAAAAACCGGCCGATCCCGCGGCGCTTTACGCCCTGCTGACCGAGCTGACGGGCCACGGCCCCTCCAAGCTGGCGCTGGGCCGCGCGAACCTGTGCACCGAAGCCATCGCGCAGAAGCTCAGAGAAATCGGCGTGCCGGAAAACCTCAAGGGGTTTTCTTACCTGCGGCGTGCGGTTGCGCTTGTTTTCGTATGCGACCGGTTGCTGCGGCAAGCCACCAGCCGCCTGTACCCACTGATTGCCGAGGAATACGGCGTCAGCGACCACAGTGTGGAACGGGCAATCCGCCATGCAATCGAAACCACCTGGACGCGCGGGCGTGTGGATGCACTGCACCGCATTTTTGGCAACAGCATCGACCCCCAGCGCGGCAAACCCACCAATACCGAATGCATTGCGATGCTCGCGCAGCAGCTTCGCGAGCAGTTTACCATGGAGGGATAACATGCAAAAGAAGCAAAAGGTCATTCTCATCGTGCTGGATGGCGTGGGCTGCGGCAACGCGCCGGATGCTGCCGCATACGGCGACGAAGGCGCAAACACGCTGCGTCATGTGGCGGAGGCGGCGTTCCCCCATCTTCCCAACCTCAGCATATTGGGCCTGGGGCACATTCCGGATAGCGGCTTTGCGCCGGCCGCGCAGGTCATTGGCGCGTACGGGCGCTGCGTGGAGCGTTCCGCCGGCAAAGACACTACCACCGGCCACTGGGAAATCGCGGGCCTCGCGGTGGAAACGCCGTTCCCGGTCTACCCCGACGGTTTCCCGCCGGATGTAATCGGCGCGTTTGAAGCGGCGATTGGCCGCGAGACGATTGGCAACTACGCGTCAAGCGGCACAGAGATACTCGAGAAACTGGGCGAGGAGCACATCCGGACCGGAAAGCCCATCGTATACACCTCCGCCGACAGCGTTTTTCAGATTGCGGCACACGAGGACGTGATTCCTCCGCAGGAGCTGTGGCGCATGTGCGAGATCGCGCGCGGCATCTTGATGGGGCCGCACGCTGTCGGGCGCGTTATCGCAAGGCCGTTTGTCGGCGCAAGCGGAACATTTGCCCGCACCGGCAACCGCCGCGATTTTTCGCTCATTCCGTTTCAGGATACCGTGCTGGATATCCTCAGCCAAAACGGATACGATGTGGCGGGCGTTGGCAAGATCGAGGATATCTTCGCGCACCGGGGCCTCACCCGCTCTGACCATGCCAGCGGCAACCCGGCGTGTATCGCCTCCACGCTGCGCATGATGGACGCGGTGGAGCGCGGGCTGATTTTCGTCAATCTGGTCGATTATGACATGCTCTACGGCCACCGCCGGGATGCGAAGGGCTTCGCAGGCGCGCTGGAGGCGTTTGACCGTGCGCTACCGGAAATCATGGACCATATGGGCGAAGATGACCTGCTGATCCTTACCGCAGACCATGGCTGTGATCCCACCGCGCACGGCAGCGACCACACGCGCGAAGCCGTGCCGCTGCTCTGCTGGTCGCCCGGCCTTGCCCCCGTGGACCTGGGTACGCGCGCCACGTTTGGCGACATCGCGTCGACGGTGCTCGAAATCTTTGGGCTGGAAAATACACTCTGCGGCATATCTTTTGCCGCATCTCTACAAAAGAAATGGTAGGGATTTCTTGCGAAATCCCTCTATGGCGCGATATCTTCGAATTCGCGCCCACAAAGGAGGCATGGTTTTGATGGACATGGAACGGATTGACCGGGCGGCGGAGGTCATCCGCGCGGCATGCGGCGGCGCGGAAATCGGCCTGATTCTGGGCTCCGGTCTGGGCGACAACATCCCCTCACTGAAAGACCGGAAAACAATTCTGTATAAGGATATCCCGGGGTTCCCGGTCTCCACGGTGCCCGGCCACCACGGCGAATGGATCAGCGGGGAGATGCATGACAAGCGCGTGGCGATCATGCGTGGGCGGTTTCATTTTTACGAGGGGTACGATGTGCCGGATGTGACGCTGCCGGTGCGCGTGATGCAGCGGCTGGGTGTGCGCACGCTGATCGTCACCAACGCGGCGGGAGGCGTCAACACGTCGTTCGCGCCGGGCGATCTGATGCTCATCTCTGACATGATCAACTACAGCGGCATTAACCCGCTGATGGGCAGGAACCTGGACGCGTTCGGCCCCCGGTTCCCGGACATGTCGCAGGCGTTCGACCGCGAGCTACGCGGCACCGCGCGCGCGTGCGCGGCGGAGCTTGGGCTTTCGCTGCAAGAGGGCGTGTACATGTGGTTCAGCGGCCCGTCGTTTGAGACCCCGGCCGAAATCCGCATGGCGCGCGTGCTGGGCGCGGACGCGGTCGGCATGTCCACCGTGCCGGAGGTTCTCGTCGCACGGCACGGCGGCCTGCGCGTGCTGGGCATCTCCTGCATCACCAACATGGCGGCGGGCATTCTGGACCAGCCGCTGGACCATCAGGAGGTGCTGGAGACCGGAAACCGCGTCAAGGCATCGTTTGAAGGGTTGATCGACGCGGTGGTGCGGTCGCTCTAAAGTTTAATGCAACTAAAAGAGAGGAGGGACTGAGTCCTTCCTCTCTTCACTATTATTATAACACACTTCCGCTGGAAACACTAGACTATACCTTCGGGCAAAAATGTGATAGTCTACGGGGACGGTAGACGGTAGAGAGCGGGAGGGATGCGAACCGTGGAAACCAATCTGGCCGAGTGGACGCTGGAAAAGGCGCACCTTGCGCAGACCATCGGCGTGGCGCGCGCTCAGTTTGAGGTCCTCGCGGGGCGGAGCCGAAAGCGCGCAGAGGAAATCCAGGCCGCCCAGGAAGAGATGCTGGAGCGCGTCACCTACGACAAGGGCGGGCTGTACAGCACGCAAGGGTTTCAGGATCTGTTGGAGCTGAGCCAGGCGGCCGACCCCGTGGGCGGCGAAGCGCAGGCGCAGAAGACCGATGACCAGGCGATGCGCACACTGGCCCGTACCATGAAGACGCCTTACTTTGCCCGCGTTGATTTCCGGAGAAAAGACACTGGGGACACCCGGCAGGTATACATCGGCCGTGCAACGCTGATGGATGCGGATACGTTTGCCTTCTATATCTACGACTGGCGCACGCCCATTGCCAGCGTGTTCTACCGCTATGGGGTCGGCCCAGCTAGCTATGATGCGCCCGCTGGGACGGTTGAGGGAGATGTGCTGCTCAAGCGCCAGTATGAAATCCATGGCGGCGAACTGCGCTTCTTTTTTGACGCGGATGTGGAGATCGTCGATGATTTCCTGCGCGACCTTCTCTCTCGCCCAGCATCATCCACGATGAAGAGCATTGTGGAGACCATTCAGCGCGATCAGGACGCGGTGATTCGCGACCTGACGAGCGATCTGCTGATGGTGCAGGGCGCGGCGGGCAGTGGCAAGACATCGGTCGCGCTGCACCGGATCGCGTACCTAATGTACCAGGGACTTCAAAGCAAGCGGCTGTCCGCACAGGATATCCTGATTCTGTCCCCCAACGCAGTGTTTGAGCGCTACATCGCAAACGTACTGCCGGAGCTTGGCGAGACCCAGGTGCAGACCGCGCTGTTTGAGGACCTTTTTCAGCGAATGCTGCCGGGCATGCGCATTCAGTCCCGCAGCGCATGGGTCGAAGCGTGGCTTGGCTGCCAGGATGCGCGGGAAAAGGACGCAATGCGGTGCGCCCGCGCCTTCAAAGGTTCGCGCGCGTTCATGGCCGTGCTGGACAGATTGGTCTGGGAACTGCCGCGCAAGTGGGTTCCGTTCTGTGATGTGGACTACGCCGGGCAGCGTGTGGCCTGGGCTGATGCGATGCGCGCAGAAATTTGCAACAGCAAGAAACACGCGCCGGTGGGCATTCGCCTGCGCTGGCTGGAACGCGCGATCTTTGAGCGCGTGCACACGCTGCGTCCCGCGCGGATTGAACGCTTTGTGCAGTATGCCGCCCGGTCCCCGCACCACATTTACGAGGTGCGGGAGTACGCGCGCATGCTGTCCATCGCAGAGCACAAAAGGCTGCTGGCGCAGGTGCGCACGTTCACCCAGGTGGATTGCCTTGCGCTGTACCGCGCGCTTTTTAACGATGCCCAGGCGTTTGCGCACCTTTCCAAGGGGCTTTTGCCGCCGCAGGAAGCGGAGCAAATCCGCCGCGCGACCGCGCAGGCACTGGCGGCCGAAGAACTCCCCTACGACGATGCGGCGGCGCTGGCGTATTTGACGGCGCGGGTGCATGGCTGCAGGACCTATGCCCACATGCGGCAGGTGCTGCTTGACGAGGCGCAGGACGCGGACGCGCTGCATGTGGCACTGCTGGGCATCCTGTTCCCCCAGGCGCGCTTCACCATTCTGGGCGATGTGCACCAGACCGTCGCGGGAGCGGCCAACCCATCGCTGTATGCAGACGTTCGCGATATCCTGAAAAAAGCCAACAGCACGCTGGTGACAATGGACAAGAGTTTCCGCTGTACGCGGGAGATTTGGGCGTTCAGCGCATCCTTTTTACCACCGGGCGAGGCGGGCGAATGCTTCAGCCGCTCCGGCCAGCTGCCGTGCGTGCATGGCACGCCGGACACAGAGGCCGGGGATGCACAGCTTATCGAGGCAGCACTGGCGTGCCAGGCACAGGGGCACCAGTCCGTAGCGCTGCTATGCAAGACAGAACAGGCCGCGTGCGCGCTGCATGCGCGGCTGAAAGGCCGTCTTGCGCTGCGGCTGATTCGGGATGATGGCGCGCTGGACACGCAGGGCATTTTTGTCATTCCGCTGTTCGTCGCAAAGGGGTTGGAGTTTGACGCGGTGCTGGTGTGTGACGCGGATGCGGCGCACTATCACGATGAAGAGGACAAGAAGCTGCTCTATGTTGCCTGTACACGGGCGTTGCACCGGCTGGATGTGTTCTTTGCCGGGGAGCCAAGCCCATTGCTGCCGGCGGATGGGAGGGACTGCATATGGCGCGCGTGACCGTCTCGGAACTGCTGGGCGAAATTCTCCGGCGCGACGGCAGTGATTTCGGCCCGAGGTTCGCGCTCACCGCGCAGAACGGCGTCGAGCCGATCGACATTGCCAAGCTGGCGATCGCCTGTGAGGCTGCGTTTCGCCTTGTTCTGCACGATGAGGAAGTTGCCCAGTGGCGCGTATTGGGCGACGCATCGGCGCATGTGGCGCGGCTGCTGGAGGCGGGCGATGCCCAGCCGCTGGAACGGGAAGAAGAGGACCGGGTCGCATGGTTTTACGAATAAGGATTTCTTACCCGAAAATCATTTGACATAGCCCAAAAGAAAGGGAGCGTTTCACCGCTCCCTTTCATACGCCAAGTTAGGTCGTTATCCTGGGCAGAACGAAGTTCAGGATGACATTGTAGAGGTTGCCGCTCATCGTCACCGATGCGGCTTCGCCTTCCGCCGCGACCCGTACAGAGCCCACGGCAAAGGCCGGGGTTAGGCCAGTCGCGCCCGTGAGGCCGGTCGGCCCTGCCTCACCGGTCGGGCCGGTCGGACCCGTCGGGCCAGTGGGACCTGTTGCGCCCGTTGCGCCCGCAGCCCCCGTAGCACCCGCTGCACCGGTAGCGCCTACCGTGCCTGCCGCGCCCGTGGAGCCGGCCGCGCCGGTCGGACCAGTAGGTCCAGTCACGCCAGTGGCGCCTACCACGCCTGCCGTGCCTGTGGCGCCCGTCGCGCCCACAGCGCCGGTTGCACCCACCGCACCGGCAGCGCCGGTGGGGCCGGTCGGCCCCGTAATGCCACCAACGATGCTGAAGTTTGCGTACTGGGAGGAAGTATCCGGTGTGCCCACCGGCGCGTTCTGCAGGGCGAGGTACAGCAGCCCGTTATACAGCACCACTTGGCCGCGGCGATACGAAGGCGCCTGGAGCGGATCAAATAGCACCGCACCATTCACCACATCAGACCCGGTAGCGCCCGTAGCACCTGTAGCACCCGTCGCACCAGTCATTTATCCGCTGCATAGCCAAATTGGCAGCTCATCAGCAAGCCTAAACCTTATCGTAACCGCCTTATCCTTGTGAACAGAAATGGTGTCCACAAGGTCCATCAGGATGGGCCGGTCCAGCTTCTGCACATTGCCATTCTTCAGGAACGCCTCAAGCACCGCACCTTCAGAGCCAGTAGCCCTACTCAATCGCTTCCGCTCTTCTTCCAGGTTGCCAAGTACGTCCGCCAACTGCTTCATCTGCTCTTGCGCCTTGGCCCTCATGCGCTGATACTCTTCCCGCGAAATCTCCCCCATCTTCCAGTCGCCATAGAGACTGTCGGATATCGTCTGCACTTTGTTCAGCTCCCTGCGTTTGTCCTCCATCAGCCTGTCAATGCGCCGTGACTGTGGATCGGCTGCCTGCGGCACACTAACCGCATCTGCAATATCCGCAATCGATTCCAGGTGCGATATCTGCGTCTGAACCGCAGCGAGCACAACCTTCTCTAGCAACTCCTCCCGAATGGAATGGCTGGTGCAAAGGGCGGACGACTTGTTGGAATAGGTCCGGCATTTGTAGTACACCACGCCCCTCGCATGCGACCGCTGCATTGCTTTACCGCAATCCGCGCAACGCATGAACCCGGAAAACAGATGGACATTTCGCATGCCGTTCGGGGTGCGGGTATCGCGCCCGAAAAGCCCCAAGAGCTTGTCATACTCCTCCTGCGTGAACGTAGGCTCGTGTGTATTCTCCACAATGAACCATTCGTCTTCGGGCACGGCAACCTTGTCGTGGACCTTGTAGCTCACCACGCGCTGCTTGCCCTGCACCATATGGCCAAGGTTCATTTTGTCAAGCAGCATGCGTTTGATGGTAACGCCGGTCCAAAGGCCATCGTTCTTGCCCGTGTTGGGGTTATTGTAGTTCCAGCCCAAACTCTCCTTATAGGCGGTGGGGTTGGGCACGCCAAGCTCATTCAGCCTTTGAGAAACGCCGCGAAGGCTCATGCCATCATTCAGTATCCAGCCCAGTATATCCCTTTTGATCGGAACGATAGCGCTATCGGGAATCAGGCGGTTCTTATTGGCAGGGTCCTTTAGGTAGCCGTATGGCGGGAAAGCGCCGATGAACTCGCCCTTCTGCCGCTTCATTTTGAAGGTGCGCCTTACATCGTTCGACGTTCTGCTCGCATAGCGGTCGTTCATAAGCCCGCTGATCGGCACCTCCAGACCTGTTACAGCGTCCGGGTTTTCATAGGTATCCACATACGGGTCCCCAGTAGAAACAAAGCGCACCCTCTTCTGGGTGAAGTAGTCCTCCAGATAATACCCTTGATCGGAATAGTTTCTGAAAGCGCGCGCAAGCGTCTTGCATAGCATGCAGTTAACCTTATGCTTTTCGATATCCTGGATCAACCGCATAAACTCAGCGCGCGTATCATCGGTACCGGTGAGGCCATCATCCACGTAATAATCTACAACTTCATAAATCCCATCGAAATCATCTTCGAGGAACTCTTCCAGAATTTTACGCTGGTTGATGACGCTCTCGCTTTCATCATTGCCATCTTCCCTGGACAAGCGTATGTAGACGCCGATGCGCCATACAATATCCGCCTTTGAACCTTTTGCATTGTTCTTTTCTTTCCGTATTCTAGCCACAACGATTCATCCTTTCGTCATTCTTCCGATGCGAAAAAATGCTCGTACAGCACACTCGACTCCTTTCAAGAGATGCTTTCCTCTCATCCTATGGGCCGCGCAGAAAAGCGTGAGGGGACAAGCCTGCCCAGCTACACCGCGTTATTCAGCTGGCTGTTCCACATCCTCGCGTAAATCCCATCTACCGCCAGCAGCTGCGCATGGTTCCCCTGCTCCACAATCCGCCCGCCGTCCACCACCAGGATTCGGTCCGCGTCCTGGATCGTCGACAGCCGGTGCGCGATGAGGAACGTCGTCCGCCCCGCCATCAGCGTCAGCATCGCTTGCTGAATCGACAGCTCCGTCCGCGTATCGACGTTGCTCGTCGCCTCGTCCAGGATCAGGATCGGCGAATCGGCCAGGAATGCCCGGGCGATGGCGAGGAGCTGCCGCTGACCACCGGAAAGGTTGCTGCCGCTCTCGGTCAGCTCCGTCTGGTATCCGTTGGGCAGCGCCTTGATGAACCCGTGCGCGCTGGCGCGGCGGGCCGCCGCCTCCACCTGGGCGTCGGTGGCGTCCGGGTTGCCGTAGCGGATGTTCTCCAGAATGGTGCCGGTGAACAGGTAGGTATCCTGCAGCACGATGCCGAACGCGCGGCGCAGGCTCTCCCGGGTATACTCGCGGATGTCATGGCCGTCGATCCGGAGGCTGCCGCCGCTGATCTCGTAAAACCTGGCCAGGAGGTTGACGATCGTCGTTTTGCCCGCGCCCGTGGGCCCCACCAGCGCCAGCGACGACCCCGCCGGGACGTGGAAATTAACATCCTGAATAACCGGCACATCCGACCGGTAGCCGAAGCGCACGTTTTCAAACACCACGTCTCCCCGCACGTCCTCCAGCGGCACCGCGTCCGCGGGGTCCGGCTCCTCCTCGGCCTGGTCGAAGATTTCGAACACACGCTCCGCACCGGCCACCGCCGTCTGAAGGGTGTTGTAGATATTCGCCACATCGTTCAACGGCCGAATGAACTGGCGGGAATAGCTGATAAACGTCGCGATGACGCCGACGGTGACGATACCTTCCACCGCCAGCGTGCTGCCGAGCGATCCCACCAGCACGAGGCTCAGGTTGTTGATCACGTTCATCATCGGCATCAGGAAACCCGACCAGATCAGCGCCTGGAGGCTTGCCTGGAAGTACCTGCGGTTCAGCGTATCGAACTGCTCCACCGCTGCGCGCTCATGGTTGAACCCGTGCACGACGACCAGCCCGGAAATGCTCTCCTCCAGCTGCGCGCTCAGCCCGCCCAATTCGACCTGCTGGCGCGAAAACAGCGGGCGCGTCCGCTTGGTGATCGTCCTCGTCAGCAGCAGCGCCAGCGATGCCGGAATCAGCAGCGCCAGTGTCATCAGGGGGCTGATGATCAGCATCATCAGGAGCGAGCCCACCAGCGACACCGTGAGGCTCATCAGCTGGCTGGTCGAGGAGGATATGGTGGTGCTGATGTTGTCAATGTCGTTCGTCAGGCGGCTCATCAGGTCGCCATGGGTGCGGCTGTCGAAGAACGACACCGGCAGCCTCTGCAGGTGGTCAAACAGCGCGGTGCGAAGGACGCGGACCGTCCGCTGCGAGATGCCCGCCATCAGAAAGCCCTGCGCGAACTGGCTGAGGCCGTCCACCAGATACGCCCCCGCGAGCAACACCGCCATCAGCGTCAGCGTACCCATGCCCTGCAGCTTCGCGCCGCCCAGCGCGTCGACCGCGCGCCCAATCAGGAACGGCGTCAGCAATGCCATCACGGCCCCCACCAGCACCAGCGCCATCACGGTGAGAAGGTTCCGCCGCTCCTGGCGGAAATAACCCCAGAGGCGCAGCAGCGTGCCCCGCATGTTGCGTGGCTTTTCGCCCGGCATCATGCGCATGCCGGGGCCCCCGCGCCCCGGTCCTCCCGGCCCGCCGCGCATCCCCATCGGCGGCGGCACAAAATCGGAGGATCTGGTCTGCTTGTCCTTTTCCGCCATCTTACGCCACCTCCTTCCCGATCTGCGAGCGGTAGATATCCTGGTACACCTTGCAGCTTTGCATCAGTTCGCGGTGTGTCCCCAGGCCCGCGACCGCGCCCTCGTCAAGCACGAGAACCCGATCGGCGGACATCACGGAACTGATCCGCTGGGAAATCATCAGGCAGATGATCTCCTTCGAAAATGCCTTGATCTCGCGGCGGATGGCGGCCTCGGTCGTTACGTCCACGGCGCTGGTGCAGTCGTCCAGGATCAGCACATCCGGGCGCTTGATGAGTGCGCGCGCGATGGATAGCCGCTGCTTCTGCCCGCCGGACAGGTTCACACCCGCCTGGCCCAGGTTCGCCTCCAGCTTCTCGGGAAGCGCGCGGACAAACGATTCCGCCTGCGCTGCCGCGAGCGCCGCCCACATCTCCGCCTCGGTCGCGTCCGCCTTGCCCCAGCGGAGGTTGTCCGCGATGCTGCCGGTGAACAGCAGGTTCTGCTGCGGGACGATGCCGATCCTCTCGCGCAGCGCGTGCAGGTCCATCTCGCGGATGTCCACGCCGTCAATCCGGAGCGCGCCCTCTGTCACATCGTAAAACCTGGGCAGCAGGTTCACCAGCGTGCTCTTGCCCGCGCCCGTCGCGCCGATGATGCCAAGGGTTTCCCCCTTCTTGCACTGGAATGAAACATTGCGAAATACCGAGGCGTTCGTCCCCTGGTAGGCAAAGGCAGCGCTCTCGTAGGATATCCCGTCCTGAATGGGCGGCGCATCCAGCGTGCCGTCCAGCGCCATGCCGACCTCCGCCGCGAGCACCGCCTCCATGCGCCGCCCGGACACCAGCGCCCGCACAAGCTGGTTGAAAATCATCGTGAACATGCCCATCGCGAACATGATCTGGTTCATGTAGTTGATGAAGGCAACAACGTTGCCCTGGTCCTCCCCCCGGTACCCGCCGATCCAGATGATCGCAGCGATGCCCAGGTTGATCGTCAGCGAGATGGCCGGGCCGAAGAAAGCCGTCACCTGCATCGCCGACGCGGACGCGCCCGTCAGCTCCCCGTTGCTGTCTTCGAACCGCTTCTTCTCATAGCCGAAGCGGTTGAACGCCTTGACAACTCGGATGCCGGAGAGGTATTCTCGCACCGTGGCGTTCAGCTTATCCAGCGTCGTCTGCACCTTGAAGAAGTACGGATAGCCTATTTTGACGCTCAGCACGATGATCAGCGCCGCCACCGGAATCACCACCGCCAGCGCCACCGCCATCTGCGGCGAGCGCAGATACGCCATGATGATGCCGCCGACGCAGAGAATCGGCGCGCGCATGAAAAAGCGCATCATGCCGTTTAGGAAGTTCTGCACCTGCGTGACGTCGTTGGTGAGCCTGGTGATCAGCGACGCGCGGTCGAACTGGTCCACGCTGGACAGCGACAGGCTCTGAATCTTTTCGTACAGCGCCAGCCGGACATCGCGCCCGAAGCGCTGGGAGACGTGGCTGGAGAGCACGGAGCGGCTGATCGCGAACAGCATGCCAAGCCCCGTCATGCCGAGCATTTGCAGCGCGAAATGGCGCACAAGGTCCGCGTTCCCGGCGCTGACGCCCTCGTCGATCATGTGCGCCAGCAGCGTCGGCTGCCACAGATCGCAGATGCTCTCGCCCGTCAGTGATAGCAGTGCCAGCAGCGCGATGGGCCAGTACCGGAAGAAAATACGAAGCACCCTTCGCATCGTAAGTTGCCTTCTTTCTTGCTTATAGTGTTGCGGTGTCATCGCCCTCCACAGGCCAAACCTTGCTGAGGTGCTCGACATAGCCGGTCATAAAGCCCACCACGGCCTGTTTTTGCGCTTCAGGCACCTGCTGGATATAGGCTAGCTGCTTTTCCTGCAGCGCGCGCAGTGCTTCGCTTAGGCGTTCATGCGTCGCAAGGCCCGCAGGCGTCAGCTGGTAGTAGACCTCCTTGCGGTTTTCCGGCAACTGATAGCGCTCGACCAGCCCGCCCTCGCACAGGCGCGCCACCGCTTTGCTGACGCCGCCGCGCGTGATGCCCGTCGCATCCGACAGCGCCGTGACATTGGGCTTTTCCATCCGCGCAATCCATTGCAGCAAATCACGCCCGCCAAAGGCAGGCACGTCGATCAGCGACTGGGATATGCCGCGGTTGATCCGCTTTCGAAGGTTGCCAAAGTTCTCCAGCGCCTCCATAACTTCCATGTCCAGCGGCATGCGCTCGCCTCCTTTTGTTTCCTCGGAATCAATATACGCCCATTTTGTTTCCGTGTCAACAAAAAGATATATTCAAGGGCGCTGGTCGTTTTGCGCTGCGATTTGCCTATAAAACAAGCGACAAAATCCGCTATCCGCGTTTGCCCTCATTGCGTTTACCGCGCGAATAATCTATACTATGGGACTGGAGGGGACTGCCCCTCCCACTATCATGCAAGCAAGTTCATAAGGGGGCAATATTCACATGATCAGAATCTTTGTGGACAGCGTGTCCGACATGCCGGCGGAATACCTGCAAAAGTATGGCATTACCATGATACCGCTTACCGTCACCCTCAACGGCCTGAGCTATGAGGATCGAAGCGGGCTCTCATTGGATGAATTCTTTGATGAGATTCGCAGCACGAACACCTTCCCGACTACGGCAGCGCCCGCGCCCTATCGGTTTACCCAGGCATTTCAGCCCGCGGTGGATGCAGGCGACAGCGTGATTTGCTTTACGATGTCATCCGCCAGCAGCTCTACCTACCAGAGCGCCTGCCTGGCCAAAGAAGAATTCCCGAATGCGAAGATTGACATCATCGACACCAAGTGCGCGGGCATGTGCCAGGGCATGAATGCCATTGAGGCAGCGCGCATGGCGCTTTCAGGCAAGAGCCATGAGGAGATCGTGGCCGCATCGCAAAAGCGGGTGCCCCGGCTCAAAACCCTTGTGCTGCTGGAGACGATGGAGTTCCTACGCCGTGGGGGTCGCATTAGCGCCACGACGGCACGGCTTGCGGGCCTGCTGTCCATCAAGCCGGTCATCGAGTATATGGCATCCACGGACGGCAACATTGAGCTGATCCACCGTTCGCGCGGCTTTAAGAACGGCCTGAAGTGGATGGTCGAGTTGACGCAATCGCTGAAGAAGGATCTATCGAACAGCCTGCTGGTGATTGAGTACAGTACCGATCCTGAGCCGGCGCATATCATTAAGTCCATGATGGAAAAGGTGTATAAGCTGGGAGAAGTGATCATCACCCCCATCGGCAAGGTGGTAGGTTCCCATGTCGGGCCGAAAGCTGTGGGCATCTTCTTTGAGATGGATTGACCCTGGCAAAGCCACCGCTGCTGCATACGACCCTCTCCGCAGCTAAGATGCGGAATCGGGTTTTTTCTGGAGAGCTGGATGATGAAAACCAACTTGATCGGTGACCGCGCGTTTTATTCCGGCGTTCTGCGCATTGGCATCCCCGTCGCGCTGCAAAGCCTGCTCGTATCCTCTGCCAGCATGGTCGACACCATCATGCTCGGCTCACAGGGGGAACTGGCGGTGGCGGCGGTGGGTGTCTGCGCGCAGTTTACAATGTTGCTGTTCAGCGCCTTTTACGGGTTCTGCCACGGTGGCGTCATCTTCATCGCCCAGTATTGGGGCGCGAAGGATGAGAAGGGCATTTGCAAAGCGTACGGCCTGATGCAATCCTGCATGCTGTTTCTTGGCCTGCTGTTCGGTGCGCTGGCCATCTTTGCGCCGGGCGCCATCATGGGTATCTATACCGACAAGGAAAGCATTCAGCAGATAGCTATTCCATACCTGCGCATCATCGGCTTTGCGATGCCCTTGCAGGTGCTGGCGTTCGCCCTCAGTTCTCTGCTGCGCACCACCGAGCAGGTGCGGGTTCCCCTCTACGCGTCCATCGCGGCGCAGCTCACCAACATCGTGCTTAACTGGATTTTGATCTATGGCCGCTTTGGCATGCCCGCACTGGGCGTCACCGGTGCGGCCATTGGCACGCTGGTGGCGGGCATCGTCAATGTGGCGGTGCTGTATGCGTACTGTCTGCGCGACAAGGGCGGTTTCGCGATGCGATTCCGCGAGCACTATGTCTGGGACAGGCCCTTCCTGAAGCAGTTCTTTCAAAAGAGCATGTTCATCGTCTACAACGAGCTGTTCATCGGCGTAGCGAACACTTTCATCAACATGATCCTGGGCCGGCAGGATGAAGCCGGCATCGCGGCGCTGGCGGTCTTCCGCGTGATGGAGAGCTTCATCTTCACCTTCTTCAAGGGGCTTACCAGCGCCAGCGCGGTGATGGTGGGCAAACAGATCGGCGCGGGCAACCACCTGCAAGGATACATCGACGCCAAGCGGTTCATCCTGCTGGTGCCTCTCTGCACGCTGGGCGTTTGCCTGGCCATTCTGCCGTTTCGCGCGCCGTTGCTGGGTATCTTCGGGCTGGGCGAGCAGGCTCTTTCCTATGGCATGGGCATGCTGCTCATCTACACGGTGACAGGCACGCTCCGCTCGTGCAACTGGATCACCAATGACTGCTTTCGCGCCGGCGGCGATTCGATGTATGGCACCATTGTGGAGCTTGTCTGCATCTTTGGTCTCACCATCCCGGCGATGGCGCTGGTCGGCCTGGTGCTGCATTGGCCGTTCCTGGCGGTGTTCGCGGTGATGTTCCTGGACGATGTCGCCCGGATCGGCATCGTGCTCCGGCACATCCTTACGGGGCGCTGGGTCAAGCCCGTGACCCGGGAAGGGCAGGCCACGCTGGCGGAGTTCCAGGCTGCGATGCGCCTGGGGAAGCAGGCATAGCGTGTCTCTGTGCATCGTTTAGCACATGTTTCATGCGGGTTTACGATGCAGCGGATAAGTGACTGGTGCCGTCGCCCCCGTGGCGCCTGCTGCACCGGTGGCGCCCACCGCACCGGTTGGCCCCGTCGGGCCTGCGAACCCGGAGAGCACCGCGGACGGTCCGTCGATCAAACGCATGATCAGGTTGGGATCTGAGGTTTGGCCACAATTGTTTAACAACTTCTTCTCCTCCTTGAGATCAGTGGCTTGCAAAAAAACAAGAAAGCCCGTATCACTTTATTCCCATGGTTCGCGCAATGTTCTAGTGGAAAAGCAAACCCTCTGCGCAAACGCAAAAACGCTCTTTTTTATGGAAAACATGCCAACATTAGAAATCTTTAAGCGAATTCTAATCCCGCTCTCTTTGCATCCGGGGCCTATACAGCCTATACTGGTCGCATAAGGGGGTGCGCAATATGGTCAATCTTCTTTTGTGGCCGTTTCGGCTGGTGGGTTCTTTGATCGGGCTGGTGTTCGATTTTGTCGGTAGCGCGATCTCGCTGGTTTTTGGCCTGGTGGGCGGGGTGTTTGGGATCGTATTCAGCGTCGCGGGGCTGGTGCTCGTCATTATCGCCACACTCGCGCTGATCCGTTGGTTTGTCCGGTGTTTGCGGGGATACTGATCCAACAGAAACCGGACGGTTGCACTTGCATCATCACGCTGTATCTTCTATAATGGTGCTAAAGTATGCGAAAGAAGCATTCGGAGGCATCGCCATGCAAGATATTCTTACACTCCTCAACACGCCGGAAAAGGAAGAGCGCATTGCCAATTTGCGCGCCCTTTTGCCGGCGCTTGATTTGCCCGCGCCCCTGTCTGATGTGAACAACCACATCCACACCACCTACTCTTTTTCGCCATATTCCCCCACCGCAGCCGCCTGGAAGGCGCGCATGAGCGGCCTGTGCACCGCCGGCATCATGGATCATGACACGATCATGGGCGCGCGGGAATTCCTTGCGGCATGTGATCTGCTGGGCATTGGCGGCACATGTGGACTGGAATGCCGCGTCTCCTTTGATGGCACGCCGCTGGAGGGCCGCCGCATCAACAATCCGGACCAGATGGGTGTCGCGTATATCCTGTTGCATGCTGTTCCGCATGACCAGATTGAAACGGTGGACGCGTTCTTCGCGCTCCTTCGCGAGAAGCGCAATGACCGGAACCGCCGCATGATAGCGCGCCTGAACGAGATGCTGGCGCAGAGCGGCATCCATATTGACTTTGAGCGCGATGTGCTGCCCCTCTCCGAGGCGAGCCGTGGCGGCACGGTAACCGAACGGCATATTTCCTCAGCGCTCGCAAAGGCGTTGGAGGCGCGCGCGGGCCGCGGCGATTCGCTGATCACTTTCCTGGCTGAGGCGTTTGGCAAGACAATCGGCGCGAAGTACACTGAGATGTTCAGCGATCCTGATAACTCCTTCTTCCACTATGACTTGATCGGGTGGATCAAGGCGGAGCTGATCCCCACATTCTACATCGAGGCCGATGAGGAGTGCGCGAACGTCCGCGACGTGCTGGCGCTGTCCGAGCGCGTCGGCGCAATCTCCGCATACGCATACCTGGGCGATGTGGGCAACAGCGTCACCGGCGATAAGCGCGCCCAAAAGTTCGAAGATGACTACCTGGACGAACTGTTCGACGTTCTGAAAGAGCTGGGCTTCCGTGCCATCACCTATATGCCCACGCGCAACACGCCTGCGCAGATTGCGCGCCTGCGCGAAAAGATCCACCAGGATGGGTACTTTGAAATTTCCGGCGAGGATATCAACCAGCCGCGTCAGTCATTCATCTGCACAGTGATGCGCGATCCCGGCTTTGACGCGCTGAGAGAAAGCGCCTTTGCAATGATTGCGCACGAGCGCCAGGCCGACGGTCTGTTCAGCGAAGCGGCCATACGGGAATGGCCGAATGCGGACGCCCGTGTCGCTGCTTTTGCGCAGATGGGGAGACGCTATGCAGGGCTATGATAACGAAAAGGCTCTGGCCTACATCGCCAAAGCCATTGACCGCAAGGCCTTCTCCTACCTCGGCCCGTCTATCGACGGTTACCTGCGCCAGGCGCAGGAGCTTGATCTGCGCTACATGCGCGAGAATGATGTGCTGGATGCCGAGGGCTACGAAGGCGACGGTTTCTACGACGATGATGAAGCATTTGAGTTCATCGTGGAAGAGATCGTGCGTATGCGCGGCCTGAACGAAGAGCAGGCCGTGCTGGTCGCCAGCATGGTGGACGCGTATATGCGCGCGCAGGATGCGTATCTGCGGAAGACGGGGCTAGCGGAATAGAGGCGCAAGGAACGAAGGGAACGAAAAGAACGCAAGGGGACGCTGTCCCCTTGACCCCTGCCAGAGGACTTCGCCCTCTGGACTCCCAAACTCGCCTACGGGCGGGTTTTCTTTTATAGATTAGGGTTAATCCCTCCCGCCCGCAGGCGAAACGTTGGGTTTCCAAAGGGCAAGGCCCTTTGGTAGGGGGTCTGGGGGACAAAGTCCCCCAGCGTCCTCCCCCGTCTTCCTCACCCCTACCGCTCCTCGCGGAAATAGTTGACGCCGCACGCCGCCGGCTGCATACGCTCTTTGTTCTGGCGAAGGCTTGTGAAGATCAGCACCAGCACGGTCGCCACATACGGCAGCATGTCATAGATTTGCATGGGGATGCCCAGCGGCACGTACATGCGCATGATGGACAGGCCGCCGAAGATCAGGGCCGCCAGCAGCGCCTGCGCGGGGCTCCATGCGGCGAAGATCACCAGTGCCACGGCCAGCCAGCCTTAGCCGTTGATACAGTTGTGCACCCAGACGCCGGAGCAGGTGACCATGACCATGTACATGCCGCCCACGCCGCAGATGCCGCCGCCGATGACCGTGGCGATGTACTTGTGCCGGGTCACGTTGATGCCGGCCGCGTCCGCCGTCGCGGGGTTCTCGCCTACCGCGCGCAGGTTCAGGCCCGTGCGCGTGCGCGCGAGGAACCAGGCCATCACCAGCGCCACCGCAATGGCAAAGTACACCAGCCAGTTGTACTGAAACAGCAGCTTGCCCACCACGGGGATATCCGCCAGCAGCGGAATGCGCAGGTTTGCAAACGCCCCCTTCACATCGGCGCTGACCGCGACATATCCGCCCGCCTTGATGCCCATGAACTCGCCAAAGAAATTGCCAAATCCGGTGCCGAAGATCGCCAGCGTCAGGCCTGTAACGTTCTGGTTCGCGCGCAGCGTAACCACGAGAAACGCGTAAATCAATGCGCCCAGCGCGCCCACCGCAAACGACGCACCCAGCGCCAGCAGCGCGGCAACAAAACCGTTGGTGGCGCCGAACGTAGCTGTAGCCCACTGATCATAGTAGAACGCTCCGGCCAATCCAGCCGCACCGCCCATGAACATCATGCCTTCCACGCCCAGGTTCAGGTTGCCCGACTTGGACGTGAGGATGTTGCCCAGCGTGCCCAGCAGCAGCGGCGTGCCCGCCAGCACTGCGGCAACCAATAGATTCATCACACTATCCATCAAGGCGCTCCTTTCCGCTGCGGAAGATCAGCTTGTAGTTGATGAAGAACTCGCAGCCAAGCATGAAAAACAGAATCACGCCTGTAAGCACCTCCGCCGCCGAAGCGGGGATTTTGAACGTCGTCTGAATCTTGTTCGATCCCTTTTTAAGGATTGCAATGGCAAACGACACGAACACCATGATGATCGGGTTGAGCTTGGACAGCCACGCGACGGTGATTGCGGTGAAACCCACGCCACCGGAGGTCGCTTCATTCAGCGTGTAGTCCGCACCCGAAACCTGGATGAACCCCGCAAGGCCGGCCAGCGCGCCGGAGATGAACATCGTGCGGACCAGAATCTTGCCCACGTTCATGCCCGCGTATTTTGCCGTGCGCGGGCTTTCGCCAACGATGGAAATCTCGTAGCCGTGCTTGGTGTAGTTCAGGTAGATGTGCAGCAGCACCACCAGCCCCAGCGCAATGATCCAGCCAATGTGGATGCCGAACACCTTGGGCAGCTTTGCCGCCGCCTCAAACATCGCGATTTTGGGAAAGCCGCGCAGCCGTGGATCCTTCCACGGGCCGTTTTGCAAGTACTTCAGCAGACAGATGGCGATGTAGTTGAGCATCAGCGTGAACAGCGTTTCGTTTGTGTCCCATTTGGCCTTGAACAGCGCCGGAAGCAGGCCCGCCAGGCCGCCCGCCAGCATGCCCGCCGCGCACATGACCAAAATCAGCGGCACATGCGGAATCTTATCCACATAAAAAAGCGCGAAATAGCTGGCCGCGATGCCGCCAAAGAGAATCTGTCCCTCGCCGCCGATGTTCCAGAACTGCATCTTGAATGCAAGCGAGATGCCCATCGCCGTAATCAGCAGCGGGATGGCGATGCGGATCGTCTCCGTCAGCACCGCGTTGGTGCCAAGGCTGCCGACGATCATGTCTTTGTAGACGGCAAACGGGTTATGGCCCAGGAACAGGATGATTAATCCCCCGGTGATCAGCGCGCAAACCACCGCCAGCACGCGGATCAGCGTCACCTGCACGGCGGAAATATTCTCCCGGCGCACCATGCGCACGAAGGGCTCGCGGCGGGTTTTGCTTACAGCTCCGGCGTTCATTGCGCCACCCCCTTCGTCTTTCCCTGTTGGGTCATCAGCACACCGATCTCTTCCTTGGTGGTGGTGCGCGCATCCACGATGCCGCTGACCGTACCGCCGCAGAGCACCAGGATGCGGTCGCAAAGCTCCAGCAGCACGTCCAGGTCCTCGCCGACGAACAACACGCCCACGCCCTTGGCCTTCTGGCCGCCGAGCAGATCGTACACCGTGTAGGACGCACCGATGTCCAGCCCGCGCACTGCATACGCGGTGATGATCATTTGCGGCTCCTCATCCAGCTCTCGGCCCAGCAGAATCTTCTGCACATTGCCGCCGGACATCTTGCTCACGCGCTGCGAAGGCCCGGTCGTCACCACTTCCAGCCAGGGAATCATCCGGTTCGCCTGGTCCACGGCGGGTTTGCGCTTCAGAAAGAACCCCTTCTGCTTGCGATAGCCCCGCAACAGCAGGTTCTCCGTGATGCTCAGGCTGCCCACCAGCCCCATGCCCAGCCGGTCTTCCGGCACAAAGCCGATGCGCACGCCCGAATCCAGGATCTGGTTGGGCGTCTGCCCGGTGATGTTCACGCCGTTTACGATAACCTGCCCCCGGATATACGGCTGCAGCCCTGTCAGCGCCTCGCACAGCTCCTTCTGGCCACTGCCTGCCACGCCCGCCACGCCCAGTATCTCGCCACCATGCAGGTCAAACCCAACACCATCCAGCGCGATGTGACCATCCTTGTGCCGCACGGTCAGGTCGCGCACGATGCACAGCGGTTTGGGATCCGGGTCCGCACGCAGTATCTCCAGCTGCGTCGCCCGGCCGACCATCATGTCGGTGAGCGATTTGGCGTTCGCCTCGGCCGTCTCCACGGTGCCGATATAGTGGCCCTTGCGCAGGATGGTCACCCGGTCGCTGACCGCCAGCACCTCGTTGAGCTTGTGGGTGATAATGATGACGGCCTTGCCGTCCTTCTTCATCGCGCGCAGAATATCGAAGAGCTTGAGCGTCTCCTGAGGCGTCAGCACGGCAGTCGGTTCGTCCAGAATCAGGATATCCGCGCCGCGGTACAGCACCTTGACGATCTCCACCGTCTGCTTTTCCGATACGGACATCCGGTATATCTTCTTGTCCGGGTCCAGCGCAAAGCCGTACTTGGCGCTGATCTCGCTGATCTCTTTGTTAAGCGCCCTGCGGTCCAGCTTCATCGCGCCCGGGAGGCCCAGCACTACATTCTCCGCCGCGCTCAGCACATCCACAAGCTTGAAATGCTGGTGGATCATGCCGATACGGAGGGAAAACGCGTCCTTAGGCGAGCGGATGGAGACCTCCTTGCCATCGACAAAGATGTGCCCGCTATCAGGGTAATAAATGCCGGAGAGCATGTTCATCAGCGTCGTTTTGCCAGAACCATTTTCGCCCAACAGCGCAAGGATTTCGCCCCGGCGCACGCTGAGCGATACCTTGTCGTTGGCGACGACGGAACCAAATGTCTTGGTGACATCGCGCACCTCTATGGCAGGATGCTTCGCCTGAGTCAAGGGCAATCCCCCGCTTTCGTTATAAAAAGACAGGACCGTTTGCACGGTCCTGTCCCTTGGCAGTGTTAATCTGTAATTTCGGTAATGCCATCGACGATGTAGTTCCAGCTCGGTGCGGAGCCCGGCTCGACGAAGATTTCGCCTTCGGCCAGGTTGATCTCTACGACATTGTTGTTAAAGTCCTTACCAACGCCATGCAGCGGCCCAATGAAGACGTCCCAGTCACCGGCCAGTATGCGCGCCTCGGCCTCGGCAATGGCTTCCGCAGTGCCGGGGGCAGCAATCGCCTCGTTCAGCGGGGAGAGATACACAGCGCCGTCAGCATAGCCCTTGCTCCAGTCGGTGGGGATCGCATCGCCCGCCAGATAGGTTTCCACCGCCATGATCAGGTACTTCGACCAGTCGATGCGCGCGGAGATCAGCGACGCCTTGGGTGCAGCGCCGATCATATCGGAGTTGTAGCCAACCTGGAATACGCCGTTCGCCTCAGCCGTGGTGGCGGGGGCAGTGGAGTCGCAGTGCTGGGAGATCACGTCGCAGCCCATGTCGATGAGTGCCTTGGCAACCTGGGCTTCCTTGGTGGGGTCATTCCAGCTGCCAGTGTACATGACGGTCATCTCAACGTCCGGATTGACGGACTTGGCGCCCAGGTAGAAGCCGGTGAAGCCGCTAATGACCTCGGCGAATTCAAACGCGCCGACATAGCCCAGCTTGTTCGTCTCGGTCTTCAGGCCCGCGGCGATGCCCGCCAGATAGCGCGCCTGGTAGATGGAGGCAAAGTAGTTGTGGTAGTTGGGCAGGTTCTCCAGCGCCGCATAGTAGCCGGTGGCGTGGCAGAACTCGATTTCCGGGTGCTCCTTGGCAGCGGCCAGCGCGTAGTCGCCATGGCCAAAGCTGGTGCAGAAGATGATGTTGCAGCCCGCACTGATCAGCTCATTGATCGCGGCCTCGCACTCGGCGGTCTCAGGGATGTTGAACTTGTTGATGATCTGGTCTTCGCGAAGGCCCAGAGCCTCCACCATCGCCTGTGTGCCGAGATCATGGTTGTAGGTGTAGCCCATGTCGCTCGGGTCGGAAACATGTACGAAGCCAATCTTGATGGTATCCTTGGTGACGCCGTCCGCGAGCGAAACGGAAGATGCGCCCAGCACCATCAACAAAGCAACCAGGAGCGCGAGTACCTTCTTCATGCGGCATTCTCCTTATGCAATTTGTTTCCAGACGCGAAAAGCATGCGTCTGGATAGGGTTATTATACCTTACCCCAAACATGCCCGTCAAGCACTGTTTCCAGCAAAAGTATGTCTATTATATTAAACATATAGGTTTCGGATGTGCAATTCAACAAACTGCCCAAGAAAAGATATGGAATGCGAGTGTTGTCTGTAAGCCGAGTTCTGTCTTAGGCGATCATCTATCTAGGCCAACCGTTACCGGAAGGCTCCAGCGATTACGGGGAGCATGACGGGCAGCCATATGCGCTCCCATTCCAATCTTGCACCGGGTGGGGTTTACATCGCGGATAAGTCGCCAGACCGCGGGTGAGCTCTTACCTCACCTTTCCATCCTTACCTGTGCCCGAAGGCGCAGGCGGTATCTCTCTGTTACACTTTCCCTGGAGTCGCCTCCGCCGGGTGTTATCCGGCACCCTGCCCTATGGAGCTCGGACTTTCCTCATGCATGTGCATGCGACCGCCCGGCAACCTCGCATTCCGCTAGAGAGGATAGCATCTGCGCGCGGGGATGTCAAGGCAAATCTGCTGTTTTACTCTTCCAGCTCCAGCTTTTTCAGCCGCGCCTGGATCGCTCCGCGCGTGCGCAGGTGGCTTTTGCTCATTTCCGTCACTGTTAGGCCATGCCGGTGCTCGTCGCACAGCCGGTCGTCCTCTTCCTTGTCCCAGGGCTGGCTGGCGTTGGTCAGACCCTTGGCGCTCTGCCGTTCGATGTAGGTCATCTCTTTTTTCAGCTTTTTCTTGGATTTGGTTGGCTTGGGAGTTCTTCTCGGCTTCTCCTCCCCCGCTATCTCCCGCAAAAATACCTCGCCGTACTGGCGTAGCTTGACCTCTCCCACTCCACCGACGGCCAGCAGCTCCTCCTTCGTTTGCGGGCGAAGCCTGTCCATCTCCTGCAGCGTGTAGTCGGAAAACACGGTATACGCAGGAACGCCTTTTTCCGCGGCCAGGCGCTTGCGCAGCGCTTTGAGGCGGGGGAGCAGCGCATCCTCAGCGGGCCTGCGCGTGTCGGCACTCTCTGTCGCGATTGCCTTGAGCGCCTCCAACACCGGCGCAAGGCACGACGAACAGTGCCCGCACTTCTCATTCCCCTGTTCCCCAAAATACCGCAGAATAAACCGCCGCAGACAATCCTTCGTAGTGCTGTAGAACGTCATCTGCCGCAGCCGTTCCATATCGCGCTCGCGTACCTCCCCGCGCTCCCGATCGCTCAGGTCCGGGTTTTCCTCCGCATGCTCAATCAGCCACTTGGCGGTAACCACATCCCGCTTGGCATAGAGCAGCACGCAGTCGGCTGGGCTGCCGTCCCGCCCGGCACGGCCCGCCTCCTGATAGTAGCTCTCCAGATTCTTCGGCATGTTATAATGGATGACAAAGGAAACGTTGGACTTGTCGATCCCCATGCCAAACGCGTTCGTCGCGACCATAATAAGCCTTCGGTCATACTGGAAATCATCCTGGTTGGTACGGCGCTCCTCGTCCGAAAGGCCCGCATGGTACCGCGTGGCGGAAAAACCGTCCGCGCACAGCTGTGTACAGACCTCCTCAACCGCCTTGCGCGTGGCGCAGTAAATGACGCCGCAGCGCTCCTCCTTGCCCCGCAGAATACCCCGCAGTGCCTGGTATTTGTCAGCGGGCTGCATCACCTCAAAGTATAGGTTCGGCCTGTCAAAGCCCGTCGTGATGCAGAGCGGATCGCGCAGCCCCAGCAGCCGCATGATGTCCTGCCGCACGCGCGGCGTGGCCGTCGCCGTGAAGGCCGACGCGCGCGGGCGTTCCGGCAGCCGCGCAATGAAGTCGGGAATCCGCAGGTAGCTAGGGCGAAAATCCTGCCCCCACTGGGATACGCAGTGCGCCTCATCGATGGTCACCATGGAGATCTGTGTGCTGAGCGCAAACTGCAAGAAGTCCGGCGAATCCAGCCGCTCCGGCGCGACGTAGATGATCCTGTACCAGCCCGCCGCCGCGCGCCGCAGCGCCTCGGCCGATTGGCCCGGCGTCAGCGAGCTGTTGATATACGCCGCCGCGACGCCCGCCTGTTTCAGCGCCGCAACCTGATCCTTCATCAGCGAAATGAGCGGAGAAATCACCAACGTCACCCCGGGCAGCATCAGTGCGGGCACCTGGAAGCACAGCGATTTGCCTGCGCCGGTGGGCATCACGCCCAGCGCATCACGCCCCGCGAGCAACGCATCGATGATCTCCGCCTGCCCCTCGCGGAACGACGCGTAGCCAAACACCTGCCTCAGCACCTGGTATTTCATCCCGGCACACTCCCCCGCCGCGCTTCATCAAAACGCCCCGCCTGAAAGCGCCTCGAAAGGCGGCCCGTCAAGCGAGGCGTTCCATTGAATTTACATTTGTCTCCTGCTACTCAACCAGCACAATCCGGCCGCAGTTTTCGCACTCCACGCTCTTCTCGCCCATGCGGACATTGCGCAGCACCACCTGCGGCAGGTTCATGTTGCAGCCCCCGCAGCGGTTGCCGTCCAGCAGCTTGGCGATCGGCGGCACGCTGTGCTGCTTGATCTGCTTGTATTTCTCAATCAGCTCCGGGGGGATACCCTCGGCGGCCTTCGTGGCCGTTCCGCGAAGCCTAGCAAGATCCGCCGCCTGGCCCTTGTACTCCTCGTCGTAGACAACTTTCAGCGAATCAAACTCGGCGCGGGCCTTCGCGGCGCGCACGCGCACTTCGTGCTGCTGACGGTCGCGGGCTTCCGCATCCTTGCGAATCTTATTGAGCTCCTGCTCGCACCGGGTGATCGCACCGGCCAGCTTCTGCGCATACGACAGCGACTTGCGGGCAATTTCGATCGTCTCCGGCTCTTCCTCAGACAACGTCTCCTGCAAATCCTTGAGCTCTTCTTCCAAGCGAACCACATCCGCGCGGATGGCTTCCATGCGCTCGCCCATCGCCTCCACATCGCTTTCGATGCGGCGCATCGCTTCCTGCTGTTGCAGCAGGAACTCGCGGTGCTTCACAAGTTTCTGGCGGTTCGGAGACTTCTTGATCTCCCGCTCAAAGCGATCCACCGCCATATCCGCCTGTTGATAGTCCCATAGCCGCTGCAATGTATCCACGCGCACGCCCTCCTGTATTCCCGGTTATAAAAACGGATCAATTTTCGATACCAATACCCGTACACTTGATTGTACCGCATCCGCGCGGGATTGTAAATGCTTCGCCAGCAAATCTGCCGCGCAAATTTCGGTCGGGCGGTGTCCTGCCGCCAAGATGGAAAGGCCGCGTGCTACCGCGTCCAGCGCCACATAGTGCTTGATCTCTCCCGTCAGGAACACCTCTGCCCCCTGCGCCGCGGCATCTGCCGCCGCAAACCCGCCCGAACCGCAGCACGCGCCGAAGCGCGACACCACGCGATCCGCCGGGCCGTAGCGCAGCACAGGCGCATCCAGCGCACGGCTTACCTGCTCCTGCAAATCGCAAAGCCGCGTCGGCGGCAGCGTCCCCAGCCACAGCAGGCCATTGTTTTCTGTGACAGGCCAGCCTACCCGCTCCAGCAGCGTCTGGTTGACGCCGCCGCGCGCGATATCCAGGTTGGTATGCGCGGCGATCATCGACAGGTCCGCGCGGATCATCGCGCAGACTAGCGCCGCCTCAGGGTCGCTCTCATCAAGCCGGTTCCTGGGCGTTAGCATCACCGGGTGGTGCGTTACCAGCAGCTGCGCGCCCAGCTGCTTTGCTTCCTCCACCACGCCCGGCGTCGCATCCAGCGCTGTCAGGATGGTATCGACCGGCCTATCCATCCGCCCCACCAGCAGCCCCACATGATCATGTGGCATCGCCGATCCAAACGGCGCAAACGCGTCAATCGCATCATATGCGTCCCGAACCGTCCATTGCTTCATCGGTGCATCTCCTCCCCAATCCATTCCATTTCCCGGGAAATGTCCGCGCGCAGCCTGCGGCGCATGTACGCTTCCAGGAATGTCAAGTAATCAGCAAGCAGCGCCGGGCGCTCGCGCAGCAGGCAAGGGCCGAGGAACAGCTCCTTGTCGCTGTATGCGACGCGCCCTATCACCGCGCGTATAATGATGTAGAACCTGCCTTCTTCAAACACCAGCCGCTCGGCGTCCAAGCGGAAGCCGTTCTCCATCAGCCAGCGGCGCAGCACCGGCAGCCGCGTATTCGATTGCAGCACCAGCGCGGCTTCGCCAACCCGCTCTTTCCCCCGCTCCAGCATACCGACGATCGTCTCCGCGCCCATCCCAGCGATGACAATCGCACCCACCGGCTTCGTCAACGCTTCCAGCCCATCGGCGACGATGAACTCCGCGCGATCACCAATCCCATGCAGCGAAAAAAGCCGCCTCGCCTTATCCAGCGAAGCGGCGCTGATATCCGATACAATCATTCGCCCGCAGATACCACCCTCCACCAAATGCGCAGAGGTGATGCCGTGATCCGCGCCGATCTCCGCGCCCACGGCGCATGGCGGCGTCAGCGCGATGATGGCGGCCTTTCGCGGGCCGAGCGGCGGCAGCGGCATCAGTCCAGGAAGTCCTTGAGCTTCTTGGAGCGGCTGGGGTGGCGGAGCTTCCGCAGCGCCTTCGCCTCAATCTGCCGGATGCGCTCGCGCGTGACATTAAACTCCTTACCCACTTCCTCCAGCGTGCGCTGGCGGCCGTCGTCCAGGCCGAAGCGCAGGCGCAGCACCTTCTCCTCGCGCGGGGTGAGCGTGTCGAGCACGTTCCTCAGCTGTTCCTTCATCAATGTGACGGAGGCCGCCTCGGCGGGTGCGGGCGCGTCGTCGTCGGGGATGAAGTCGCCTAGGTGACTGTCTTCCTCCTCGCCGATGGGGGTTTCCAGCGACACCGGCTCCTGCGCAATCTTGATGATCTCACGCACCTTCTCCTCCGAGATCGACATCTCGCGCGCGATCTCCTCGGGCAGCGGCTCGCGGCCCAATTCCTGCAACAGCTGGCGGGATACGCGGATCAGCTTGTTGATCGTCTCCACCATGTGCACCGGAATGCGGATGGTGCGCGCCTGGTCGGCGATGGCGCGGGTGATCGCCTGGCGAATCCACCAGGTGGCATAGGTCGAGAATTTGTATCCCTTGCGGTAGTCGAATTTTTCCACGGCCTTGATCAGGCCGAGGTTGCCCTCCTGGATCAGATCCAGGAACAGCATGCCGCGCCCCACATAGCGCTTGGCGATGGAAACGACAAGGCGCAGGTTCGCCTCGGCCAGCTTGCGCTTGGCCGCATCGTCCCCGTTCTCCATGCGCTGGGCGATTTCGATTTCTTCATCCGCTGTCAGCAGCGGCACTTTGCCGATTTCCTTTAGGTACATCCGTACCGGATCATCGACGCCGATGCCCTCCGGAACGGATAGATCCAAATCCTCCTCAACCGTCTCCGGCTGCGCAGGTGGTTCCTCTTCGACGATGTCGATCTCATTGACGACATCCACGCCGAGGGATTCGAGCGTTTCGAGTATTTTATCGAATTGATCCGGCTCAATTTCGAATTCGACCAATTGGTTCATGATCTCCTTATACGTGAGCATGCCCTTGGTCTTGCCAGCCTTCACAAGCTCGTTTACCCGCATCTGCTTATCATCGGAAGGATTGGTCAAGTAGTTCACTCCTTTCGGCCAGGCCGCAAGCGTTCCCGCTCCTTGTTCAAGGTCTTAATTTCCGCCAAAATGGCTAGTTTATCGCCAGCTGCCGCTGTGGACAGGCCAGCCGTCAACGTCTTCAAACGCTCGTCAATCCATCCGCGCCGCATGCGCTCCAGGCACTCGGCAACCATCTGCATCAGCTCGTCACCATATAGACGCGGCTCCTCGCCGAAAACCTCCAGCATCACCGCGCGCAGCTCGTCGTTTTCGCATTGTTCGAGCAAATCCGCCGCGCGCCTGCCGACCGCCAAATCCGCCGCGATTTGCCGATGATTGCCATCGGTGAACCGCTCTGGATCAATCGCCTCGCCAACGGGTAGGCCAGCGCCCATCAGCGATAGCAGCAGCCTTTCGGCCTTGAGGTGATCCGGCAAAAATTGGCTATGCGCCGATGGTAGTTTATCCCGGCGGACACGTTCCGTATACACCGGTTTTTCAACCGGCGCAACGCCCATCTGCTGGAGCAGCACTTCTCGCGAAAAACCAGTCTCCACCGACAGCCTTTTGAGCAGGTTTTCCAGCTCCACCGGCTGCTTCACGCCCTTGAGGATGGACGCGCACGCGATCGCGTACTTCGTCCTGCCTTCCTCCGCAGAGAGGTCCAGCCCATCCGCCGCGCGCTGCATCCGGTAATGCGGCGCAGAGATCGGCGTGATCGCATCGAACGCCTCCCGCCCACGCGCCCGGATGAAATCATCCGGGTCCATGCCGTCCGGAATCACCAGCACCCGCGCCGGGATGTCCAGCGACTGGAACACGTCCAGGCCGCGCAGGATCGCGTTCTGGCCCGCCGAGTCCCCGTCGTAGGCAATCCAGATCTCCGGCGCGTACCGCTTCAGCAGCTTCGCCTGGTCCGGCGTCAGCGACGTGCCCAGCGTCGCGGCGACCCCTTCCACGCCACGCCCGACGAGCGAGACGACGTCCATATAGCCCTCCACCAGCAGCACACGCGAAAGGCGTTTGGCCTTGCGCAGCAGGTTTTGGGCGTATACGTTCAGCCGTTTGTTGAACGCGGGGGTGTCGCTCGTGTTCAGGTACTTGGGCTGTGCGTCGCCCATCGCCCGCCCGCCAAACCCCAGCACCGCGCCATGCGCGCTGATGATGGGAAAGATCGCGCGGTTCCTGAACATATCAAAGCGCCTGCCGTCCTTGTCGACGGTGATGCCGGCCTTGACCAACACTTCCGGCGATTGCCCCTTTTCCAGCAAGTACCGTGTCACCGTGTCCCAGCCTGCGGGAGCCGCCCCCAGGCCGAACATGCGGATCACTTGGTCATCCAGCCCGCGTCCATGCAGATAGTCGAGTATGCGCGCTCCTTCCGGGGCGTAGAGCGTGCTATGGAACAGATGCGCCGCCTGCCGGTTGATCTCATAGATGGCCTCGCGCAAAGTGCGCGCACTCTCGGCCTCGGCGTCGTCCACCTGCTTAGGAAGCGGCATGCGCACCTTATCCGCCAAAAAGCGCACCGCCTCCGGATACTCCATACGCTCAATCTCCATCGCGAACTGGATGACGCTTCCGCCCGCCTTGCACCCAAAGCAGTAGTACAACCCCTGCTCCGGATTGACGGAAAAGGAAGCGGTCTTTTCGTGATGAAATGGACAAAGACCCCAGTACCTGCGCCCATTTTGTTTCAGCGGCACGTACTCGGAAACGATAGAAACGATATCCGCGCGGGCGCGAAGTTCGTCGATCCATTCCGGCGGATACCGCGTTGACATCTGCGCACTCCTCCACACCACTGCATTCATTCGCCGCCAGAACTTTTTTTCCTGCCTGATTCGGCATAAAGTTAGCCCGTTCGAAGCTCCGTCCCTAGCCGCGCGCGAAAGCCGACGGCAGGTAAATCTTCTGGAAGCATTGTGCGGCATAGCGATCCGTCATTCCGGCGATGAAATCACAGACCGTGCGCTCCGTCCCCTCCACATAGCCCCGCTCGATGAAATCCGGCGGCATCAGCTGCGGGTGATCCATCGTGTAGCGGAACAGCGCTTCCATCAGGTGGTCAGCCTTCTCTTCCTCCAGCAGCACCTCCGGCCGCATATAGACGTGCTCAAAAAGGAAAGAACGCAGGCTCAGCGTCGCTTCGCCGATCTCCCCCGACATGCGGATACCCTGGCCGTCGTCGCTCGTTCGCACGATATCTCGGATCATCGTATCGATCCGCTGGCCGTGCGTCTCGCCCAGCACGCGGGTCAAGTCCTTCGGCACGTCCTCCGCGCGCAACACCCCCGCCCGAAGCGCGTCGTCGATGTCGTGGTTGATGTACGCAATGCGGTCCGCACGGGAAACGCACTGCCCTTCCAGCGTCTTAGGCGGCGTTTTGCCCGAATGGTTGAGGATGCCGTCCCGCACGGCGGCCGTGAGGTTAAGCCCCTCTCCGTCATGCTCCAGCACCGTCACCACACGCAGACTCTGCTCCCGATGGCGAAATCCCTCCGACACCAGCCTATTCAGGATTCGCTCCCCCATGTGTCCATACGGCGTATGCCCCAGGTCGTGCCCCAACGCAATCGCCTCGGCCAGGTCCTCGTTCAGCCGCAGTGCGCGCGCCAGCGTCCTGGCAATCTGCGCCACCTCCAGCGTATGCGTCAGACGCGTGCGGTAGTGGTCCCCTTCCGGCGCGAGGAAACATTGCGTCTTGTGCTTGAGCCGCCGAAACGATTTGGCATGCAGAATGCGGTCCCTGTCGCGCTGAAAATCGGTCCGGAGGTCATCAGGCGTAACAGGGCGCTCCCGCTCCCCATGCTCCGCGCTGCGCGCCGCCCAGGGGGCCAGCCACTCCGCCTCCCGCGCTTCCAGCCTTTCCCGACTCGTCACGGCCATCACCTCTTCGCAGGATGTGCATTCCTATGACAATATATACCACGAAAGGGGTAAAATCCCTGCCGAAAAACGTAAAACTTCGTGAGGGAGGAGACGGAGAAGGAACGCCAGGGGCTCTGCCCCTGGACCCCGCGAAGGGCTTTGCCCTTTCGAAACCCATGTTGCGCTCACGCGCGGGTTGAGCATTCTATATATCTCACCTCTGCGTGAGCAGTCATGGGTTTGGAAAGGGCAAAGCCCTTCCCAGGATTCCCAATGGCGGCGCCCTTGGGCCGCCGGAGGCCGTCCCTCCCCCGTCCTATTCCTAATCCCCTCCTAATGTACTCCGCATTCTTTTTACGGTATACTGTCTCCTATACATTATAAGGGAGAAGCATATGGTTGTAGCTTTGATTGGCGAGAGCTGTACGGGGAAAAGCACGCTTGCGGAGGGGTTGAAGACTGCACTTTCCGCAACCGTGTATGCGGGGAAGGATTTTCTGCGGATGGCGAAAAGTGAGCCGGACGCGCGGCGCGCTTTTTCACAGTTGTTGGCGGAGCGGGCGGAAGGCGGGGATACGGTTGTGTATGTCATCACTGAGCCGGAACATTTGACGCTTTTGCCGGAAAAGGCTGTGCGCGTGCTCGTTACTGCCGGTATTGAGAGCATCAAGGCTCGCTTTGCCGCGCGCATGAACGGCAAGCTGCCCCCGCCGCTGGCAGCGATGCTTGAGAAAAAGCACGGGATGTTTGATCGGACGCCGCACGTACTGCGCATCAATACAGACGAACAGGCCGCTGATGCCTCCATCGCGCAAATACTGCAACTTTGTAAGGCGGAGGGCTTATATGGAGCTTAAACAGAAAAAGAACTACCGGGAACTGCGCACGGAAACCGAGTACCTGAAAAATCTGGCCGCCTCGCTCGTCAACCGGTTTGGCGACTCCGTTGACGCCATTGCCTTCACGTGGATGGTGTACGCGCTGACCGGCTCCGCCGCGCTGACCGCCACCACCTATGGCGTCAACATACTGGTGAGCGTGCTCTTGCAGCCTTTCACCGCGGCGCTGATCACCAACATGCGCAAGAAACCGATTCTGATTCTGACCGATGTGGGGCGCGGCGTGCTAGTGGTGCTTATCTCCATTCTATATTTTCTGGGCGCTTTGCAGCCATGGATGCTGATCATCTCCACTGGCCTCATGTCCACGCTGGAGGCGTTCCGCCTGCCTGCTGGCATGGCGATTATGCCGAAAATACTCGCCAAGGAAAAGTACACGCTGGCGACGTCCCTTTCCGCCGCGCTCAGCCGCACGATGGAGATCATCGGCATGGCGCTGGCAGGCCCTATCATCAGCCTCCTTGGCGTCGGCGGGGCGCTGATCATCGACGGGGTGACATTCTTCGCCTCCGCCGCCATCCTGGTCACCCTGCGCCTGCCGCCGCACGAACGGTCGGTTGCGGATAACGCTTTTCGTGAGTTTGCGAAGAACACCAAAGAAGGGTTTGTCTATGTATGGAGCCAGCTGCACATACGCTACCTGTGCATCGCCGGGTGTCTGCTGAACCTTTCTTTCGTGCCATTTTCGTCGCTGCAGACCGCCTACGTAAATGAAAGCCTATCCCTCGGCGCGGAGGCCCTCTCCGTCATCGGCATCGCATCGTCGCTCGGCACCGCGATCGGGTCCATCATTTTCCCCAAGCTGGCCGACCGCATCGTCCGGTTCTGGCTGTTCTTCTGGGGCGTTTTGGCCGGTGCACTCACGTATATTGGATTCGCCGGCGTCGCCTTCATTCCGGCAGAAGTATGGAAATGGGCGGGGCTGATCGCCGTCTCGTTCGCGACGGGTTTCTTCATATCATTTGCCAACAACAGCGTGCACGTAAGCCTGATGCAGAACACGGACGAATCATTCCTGGCGCGCGTGAGCAGCATCATGAGTTCCTTGCTCATGGCGGCAATGCCCGCCGGATCGTTCGCGATCGCGCTCTTCGCCGGTCATTTTCAGGTGACGACGCTCTTCTTCGCGTCCAGCGTGCTCGCTGCGGTGATTTCGCTCAGCTTCCTGTTCATGAAACCGCTCAGGGATCTATAAAGTGAAATACAATGGCATGACCACCGGCTGAGCCGGTGGTCTGTTTGGGGTTCCTTATGGCTTTGTTTGCTGCGCGGCGCAATGCCCGCAGTGTGCGCATTGCGAGGCATCGCAGCCTACGCATTTGCCCTTGCGCTTTTGATTGATCACGCTTCTGAGCGCCAGTCCGAACAGCGCGGCTAGCACCAGAGAAATCAGTATTGTGCTGATAAGACATTCCTCCCTTTGGGGTTCGAGGGTTTGCGGGCCAGCAGCCAGATGAACGCGGCAACCAGCGCAACCGCCACCACCACACCAGCGCCGAATGCGCCGCCAGTCACCAGCATGCCCAGCTGATATACAACGAGCGATACACAGTACGCCAGCATCGTCTGGTATCCTACCGCGATCATCGTCCACTTCCAGTTGCCCATCTCCCTGCGAATCGCGCCCACAGCCGCGAAGCACGGCGCGCATAGCAGGTTAAACACCAGGAACGAGTACGCGGCCATCGGCGTCATCGCCGCCTGCAGCGTCGCCCAGATTTCCGCACCATCCTCGGCAATCTCCGCAAAGCCGTACAGGATGCCGAACGAACCGACGACGTTTTCCTTGGCGACAAGACCAGTCACCGTCGCCACGGCGGAGCGCCAATCGCCCCAGCCCAGCGGCCTGAACACCGGCGCGATCGCGCCGCCAATGGCCGCCAGCATCGAGTCGCCAGCGTCGACCATCTCCATGCTAAAGTTAAACGACGACAGGAACCAGATCAGCCCGCACGCCAGGAAGATAACCGTACCGGCCTTCTTCACAAACGATTTAACGCGATCCCAGGTATGGATGAATACGCCCTTCGCGCCGGGAAGATGATACGGCGGCAGCTCCATCACGAACGGCGCGGGAATGCCCGTGAACATCCGTGTCTTTTTCAGGATCAGGCCGGAGCATACGATGGCGCCGATGCCGACGAAGTACGCCGATGGGGCAACCCACCACGCGCCACCAAACATTGCCCCCGCGATCAGCGCGATAATCGGCAGCTTTGCCGAGCAGGGAATAAACGTCGTCGTCATGATGGTGATCTTGCGGTCCAATTCGTTCTCGATTGTGCGTGAGGCCATGATCCCCGGAACGCCGCAGCCGGTCCCGATCAGCATCGGAATGAACGACTTGCCGGACAGGCCAAACCGGCGGAAGACGCGGTCCAGGATGAACGCGATGCGCGCCATGTACCCGCAATCCTCCAGGATGGCCAGCAGCAGGAACAGCACCACCATCTGCGGCAGGAAGCCCAGCACCGCGCCAACGCCGCCGATGATGCCATCCAGCACCAGCGATTGCAGCCACTCCGCCGCATTCACCGACACCAGAAAACTTTCCACTGCGGGCGGGATGATCTCGCCAAAGAGCACGTCATTGACCCAGCCGGACATCCACGCACCGACGGTCGATACGGACAGGTAGTACACCAGGAACATGATGGCCGCAAAGATCGGCAGCGACAGATAGCGGTTGGTGATCACCAAATCGATCTTATCCGATGGGGTCATATGGCGGTGAACTTTCTTCACGCTTACCTGCATGATCCGCGCGATGATATCGTACCGCTCGTTGGTGATGATGCTCTCGCTGTCATCATCCATTTCCGCCTCGCAAGCGGCGATGATCCCGCCAATTGCCGCGGTGGACTTGATCTCCTCCATCACCTTCGCATCGCGCTCGAAGAGCTTGATCGCGAAGAACCTAAGCGACTTCTCTTCCACTTTGCCGCGAATCTGCGCAGAGATAGCCTGTATTGCCTTCTCAATCGGCGCGGAAAATAGAAGCGGCTTTGGCGGGGTACCGCCCGCCCGCGCGGCTTCCTGTGCCACACGAGCCGCCTCAAATACGCCGGATTCCTTCAGCGCGCTTGTTTCCACAATGGGGCATCCCAGCTCCTGCGAGAGCCGCTTCACATCGATGCGGTCCCCCGTCTTCTGCACCACGTCCATCATGTTCAGCGCCACCACCACCGGAATGCCCAACTCCAGCAGTTGGGTGGTCAGGTAGAGGTTGCGCTCTATATTGGAGGCATCCACCAGGTCCAGGATAGCGTCAGGCTGATCCTTCACCAGGTAGTTGCGCGTAACGACTTCTTCCAGCGTGTATGGCGAGAGCGAGTATATGCCCGGAAGATCCTGGATGACCACGTCTTCCTGCTTCTTTAGCCTGCCCTCTTTTTTCTCCACGGTGACACCCGGCCAGTTGCCTACGTACTGCGAGCTGCCCGTCAGCGCGTTGAACATCGTTGTCTTCCCGCTGTTGGGGTTGCCCGCCAGCGCAATCTTGGTTGCCATACTCTGCCTCCCGCTTTGGTTAGTTTAGTCTAACTTCTCAGTCAAAAAAAAGAGCACTACGACTGAATTTCGACCATTTCCGCATCGCTCTTGCGTAGGGATAATTCATATCCACGCACCGTAAGCTCCAGCGGATCGCCCAGCGGCGCAGCCTTGCGCACAAAGATATCCGTTCCCTTGGTGATGCCCATGTCCATGATCCGCCGCCGGACCGCTCCCTCACCACGTACCTTGGCAACCTTTACCGTCGTGCCGATTGCCGCTTCCCTCAGCGTCATCTTCTCGCCATCCCTTTCACACGATGATCCGCGTCGCCATGCCCTTATCAATCGCCACGCGGGCATCCTTCACGGTTACGATCATATTGCCGCCAGCCTCGTTCATCACGGTCACTTCGCTGCCGACCACGAAACCCAGGCTCTCCAGGAACCGCCTGGTGTTGTCCTTGCCACTGATTTTGCGAATAACACTTTTGTCCCCGGACTTTGCCATCGAAAGGGGCATTGCGTTTCTCTCCTCTCAGTTAGACATTTCTAACCTACGGAGTTAGTATACGCTAATGCCCCGCCTTTGTCAAGTGTTTCTATTTACTTTTTTCGACAGATTCCGTCATTTCGTTTAGCGCGTATACAATGCGGTGATTGGGCTGCGAAGACGCGTCGGCATCGATCAGGTACACCTGCCCTTTCTGAATCGCCCCCACATTTTCCCATCCCTTGCGCCCCAGGATTTCCTCCACAGCGTTGGGCTCCCAGTTCACATTGGTAAAGATCACATCGGGATTGGCCGCGATGACCGCCTCCTCCGATATGGAGAGCCAGCTGTTCAGATCGGCCAGAATGTTCACGCCGCCCGCCAGCTCGATCATCTCATTGAGGAAGACGCCGGTGCCAAAGCTATAGAGATACGGCGAGGGGCTGATCTCAAAATACACCTTGAGCGGCTCGCCTTTCCTCGCGGTCAGCGCCTCGATCGCGGCGACCAGCGGCGCATTCAGCGCGGCGGCACCCTCCGCATCGCCCAGCACCTCGCCAATGAACAGGTTATCCTGCAGGATGCCTTCAATGCTGTCCGATGAAGGAATCAAAACAATTTGCACGCCCATGTCTGTGAGCTTTGCCAGCGTCTCCGCGTCATCCACCAGCGTCATCCCGCTGACAAACACCACATCCGCTGCCAGCGCGAGCAGTTGCTCCGCATCCAGCGCCATCATGTCAAAACCAGGCAGGTCTGCGGGAACGCCCTGCATCCCCTGCGAATACGTATCCACCGCCACCAGCTTGTCCGCCATGCCCAGGTCTACGACGACCTGTGTCACCGACGGCGCAAGCGATACGATTGTCTGAATCTCATCGGGCACCGAAATGGGGCTCCCCGCCCGGTCCACCATGGGCTTTTCCGCCAGCGCACACCCCTGGAAACAGAACAACACCAGTACCAGAATCCATGCCGACACCTGTTTGCGCATTCTTGCCTCCCCTTTCTTTCTGCGGGGCCTTTTCGGCCCGGCATCAAAAAATGCCCCCGCCCACAAGGCGGAAGCACAGAAACGCAGGAGACCTACGAACCGCGCGCCAATTCCTGTGGCGTCGGGTTTTTCCATCTTCGGCAGGTCTTCCGGCTCAGGTTCATCGCACCCCTTCGCCTTCCCGATGAATCAGTGGCGTAGTGAAGGGCTGCTCCCCCATACGGCGGCAGGTCCGCTCAGGCATGTATCCTGATTCCCTATTCTCGCATTTTCATGCGCACCGCGATGGCATATGCACTTTTCATGGGTAGGATAGCACGTTTGCCGTGCCGCGTCAACCCTTATACAGCAACGGCTTGCCGTCCTGATCCACCAGCACGGTCACGCCACCAGAGTACCCGTTCTGCGTCTGCATATACTGCACACCCGTCTCGCGGTCCACCACAATGCGGATCTCCCGCATCAGAGTCGACTGCTTGTAAACCACTTCAAACCGCTCCTTATCAACTTCCCAGGTACTCATGCAATTCCTTCTTTCTCTTCATTGAGCATCTTGCACCACGGCGTAAGTGTGCAGGTAGCACACGCTGGCTTCCGCGCTGCGCAGACGCGCCGCCCGTGGTAAATCAGCCAGTGGTGCGCGACAATCCAGTCCTCGCGCGGGATATTTTCCATCAGCTGCTTCTCGGTGTTCAGCACGTCTTTGGCGTCCGCCAGCCCCAGCCGGTTCGATACGCGGAACACATGCGTATCCACCGCCAGCGTCGGAACGCCAAACGCGTTGGCGAGCACCACATTGGCGGTCTTGCGGCCAACGCCTGGCAGCGCCGTCAGCTCCTCCATCGTCTGCGGCACCTGGCCATCATACTTCTCCACCAGAATGCGGCATGCGGCGGTGATGTTGTCGGCCTTGCTCGTAAAGCCGCAGGACTTGATCAGCGGGTGCAGCTCCTCCGCCGTGTACTTCGCCATCGCAAACGCGTCGGGGATCAGCGGGAAGAGCGTCTCAGTCACCTTATTGACCTGCTTGTCCGTGCACTGAGCCGAAAGCATCGTCGCCACCAGCGTCTCGTATGGATTGGAAAAGTTCAGCTCTGGCCGCGCCTCGGGGTACAGCCGACTTAACTCCGCCAGAATGTGTTCGATCCGCGTCATATGTACACCTCACTCCAGCAACATCGCGGTGATGCGCAGTTCTTCGCCCATCCAACGTGCCAGGCCCGCAAATGATTCCCCGCAGTACAGCCGAACAGGGCCGCCCGCGCGCGCCGCGTCGTCCAGCTCCATGAACACGCGCTGCGCATTGCCGTTTCGGCAATTGGTCTCATAGACCGGCGCAATGCGCGCAAGCGGGAGGTGCGTAAGTGGCGCATCCAGCGGCACGAGCAACGACGCCCGGTCCACGGTGTCCTGCCATTCTTCCAGCGTAATGCTATTTTCAATGGTGAAAAAGCCCGTCTGTGTCCTGAGCAGAAAGCGCATATGCGCTGGGCACCCAAGCACCTGGCCGATATCATGGCAGAGCGTGCGAATGTACACGCCCTTGCCGCAGCGGACGCGGAGCATCGCGCCATCCGAGCCGGTCATCTCCAGCAGCTCAATCGCGTCAATGTGTGCCGGGCGCGCCGAAAGTGCGGCTTCCTTGCCTTGCCGGGCCAGCGCGTATGCGGGCTTCCCGCCAACCTTCAGCGCCGAGTACATGGGTGGCATTTGTAGGATATCCCCGGTGAACTGCAGCAGCACGGCCTCAATGGCCGCGCGTTCCGGCAACGCATCCGACCGTGCGATCGCAACACCTTGCGCATCCTGCGTGTCGGTCGCTGCGCCAAACGCGATCTCCGCAACATATGTCTTCTGTTTCTCTACCAATACGTCAAACAGGCGCGATGCCTTGCCGATCATGATCGGCAGGACACCCGCCGCCTCGGGGTCCAGCGTGCCCGCGTGGCCCACCTTCTCGCCCGTAAGCGTTCTGCGCACGCGCACCACCGCGTCAGAAGAGGTCATGCCCGGGGGCTTGAGCAGGTTCAGGAATCCATTCATGGCACGCGCTCCAGCTCCGCGAGCAGCGCCCGGAGCATGCGCTCGCGCGCCTCAGCCATCGGTCCGCGCATCATGCAGCCTGCCGCCAGCGCATGCCCGCCGCCGCCAAAGGCGACGACGACCCGCGCCACATCATACGGCGGCATCGAGCGCAGGCTACACTTCACCCGCTCGCCATGCTGGCTGAGTAGGCAAGCAATGCGGACACCTTCCGCGTTGATCGCAAAGTTGATGATCCCTTCGGTATGCTCCGGCAGTGCCCCGGCCTCCGCGAAATCCTCCGTCAGCAGCTGCATCATAGCCAAGCGCTCATCCGCATAGAGCGTCAGGCTGCTGAGCGCGCGCGCAATTAGACGCACCTGCCCAACCGGCCGCAGGTCAAACACCCGGCGAAGCAGCTCCGCCGGTTCAAATCCCGCCTGCACGCAGCGCACCGCCACCTGCAGCGCCTCCGCGTCTGTGTTGTTTTGCTTAAAGTTGCCGGTATCCGTCGCCACCGCCGCGTAGAGGCATTTGGCAGTTTCAGGGTCCAGCGGCACATGCAGCGCATCGATGACTTCCAGCGCCAGCACGCCGGTCGCGGAAACGGGGCTTCTGACATAGTTTGTGCCCGCATATCGCGGATTGGTGCCGTGGTGATCGATCTGCGCAGTGCGTGGGGCTGACTCAAATATGCTGGTGCACTTCCCCATCCGCCCCAGATCGCCCACGTCCACCGCGAGCGCCAGATCGAAGGTCTGTCCAGCCACCTGTTCCGGCGTCATCACCTCTCGCGCGCCGTCCAGGTCCAGGTAGATCATCGGCACAGGATCATCGCAAATGACGGTAACCCGCTTCCCCAGCGACAAAAGAGCGCGGCGCAGCGCAAGCGCCGAGCCGCAAGTGTCCCCGTCGGGGGAAATATGCTGAATGAGCACCATGCTGGATACCGCCCGCAGCGCCTCCGTCAGCTCATTCAGTTCCTTCTTCATCGTTCGTGGCCTCTTTTGTTTCCGGCAGCACATCCTGCAGAAGCGAAGAGATGTGCACGCCGTATGCAATGTTGTCGTCCGCTTCAAAGAGAATCTCCGGCGTATACCGAAGGTTCATGCTCTTGCTAAGCTCACGCCTAACAAAACCGGCCGCGCTTTTTAGCGCCTTGAGCAGTGGCGCGCGCAGCTCGTCCTCCAGGACACTGATGCGTATTTTCGCATAGCGCAGGTCCCGCGTCACATCCGCGCGGGTGACCGACCATGTGCCGGTCACCCGGGGATCGCGAACGGATTCCCGCAGAATACGGTTTACCTCGCGGCGTACCTCTTCACTGATGCGGTCAATGCGGTCGAAATTCATCGCGCTCTTCACTGGCATCCGGCCATCACCGCACAATCAGCTCGTTCGTGAAGCACTCGATCACGTCGCCTTCCTTGATATCGTTGAACTTCTCCAGGCCGATACCGCACTCGAAGCCCGATGCGACCTCCTTGGCGTCGTCCTTGAAGCGCTTGAGGGAATCCAGATTCCCTTCAAACACCGTTATGTTGTCCCTTAGCAGGCGAACGGATGCGTTGCGCTGCATTTTACCATCAGTTACATAGCAGCCGGCCACTGTGCCCACACCGGTCACGCGGAAGGTGTTGCGCACCTGCGCATGGCCTAGGATCACCTCACGGTACTGCGGCGTGAGCAGGCCCTTCATCGCCTTCTCGACATCCTCGATCGCCTGGTAGATGATGCGGTAGAGGCGTACATCCACTTCTTCGCGCGCCGCCATATCGCGGGCGTTGTTCTCCGGGCGGACGTTGAAGCCGATGATGATCGCGCCAGCCATAATCGCCAGCTGCACATCGTTCTCGGTAATCGCGCCGACGCCCGAATGAATGGTGCGAACGTGCACTTCGTCGTTGGAGAGGCGCTCCAGCGATTGCTTGACTGCCTCGACCGAACCCTGCACGTCGCCCTTGATGATCAGGTTCAGGTCCTTTATCTCGCCCTCGGATATCTTCGTGAACAGATCGTCCAGCGAAACCTTGGCAGACGCCTTGACCAGCGCGGCACGCTGCTTGTCGCGGCGCTCCTCGACCACCTGGCGCGAGAGCCGTTCGTCAACCGCGTTCATTTCCTCGCCGGCATCCGGCACATCGCCAAAGCCGATGACCTCCACAGGCGTCGAGGGACCCGCTTCCTTCATGCGCTCGCCGCGCTCGTTGACCATCGCGCGGATGCGGCCGTACGCCATGCCCGCCACGATAGTATCTCCGACGCGGAGCGTACCGTTCTGCACCAGCACGGTCGCCACGGGGCCACGGCCTTTGTCCAGCTTGGCTTCGATGATGATACCGCGCGCTCGGCGGTCCGGGTTCGCGCGGAGCTGTTGCACGTCCGCCACCAGCAGGATCATCTCCAGCAGATGCTCCACGCCCTCGCCGGTCAGCGCCGAGACGGGCACCATGATCGTGTCACCGCCCCATTCCTCGGCAACCAGGTTGTAGGCAGTCAAGTCCTGCTTAATCCGGTCGGGATTGACGCCCTCTTTATCCATCTTGTTGATCGCCACGATGATCGGCACATTCGCCGCCTTCGCGTGGTTGATCGCCTCAATCGTCTGCGGCATGACACCGTCATCCGCCGCGACAACCAGCACCGCAATATCCGTCGCCTGTGCGCCGCGCGCGCGCATCGAGGTGAACGCCTCATGGCCCGGCGTATCCAGGAACGTGATGGGCCGACCGTTCAGGTCGATCATGTACGCACCGATGTGCTGTGTGATGCCGCCCGCTTCGCCCTCGGTTACGCGGGCCTTGCGGATGTAGTCCAGCAGCGAGGTCTTGCCGTGGTCGACGTGGCCCATGATGGTGACCACCGGCGGCCGCTCGACCAGATCTTCCTCGGTATCCTCGAAGTTTTCCTCGGTGAGGAAATCTTCCGCCGTCTTATCCAGCTTCTGCTCCAGCTCCACGCCGAACTCGGCGCTGACCAGCGCGGCTGTTTCATAGTCCAGCTCCTGGTTGATTGTCGCCATCGTGCCCAGGATCAGCAGCTTCTTGATGATTTCGCCGGCGGGCTTGCCGATGCGCTCGGTCAGATCCTTGACCGTGATCACCTCGGTCGTCATGACCGCCTTTTCAATGCGGATCGGCGCCATCTGCTGCTGTGCGCTCAGCTTGCGGCGCTTGCCGCCGCGGCCACGCATCACATCATCGTCCGGCACAACACCCAGTTCACGTACGCCGCCACTCTTGCGCGCACGGTTGCGCTCGGGGTCGTACTGGCGCTGGTACATCTTCTTATTCGGGTCATAGTTGGAGACGCGCTCCTTTTCCACCGTGGGCGTAAGCTCCGGCCCACGGGCGGGACGCCCCATGCCAGGACGCGCGGGACCCATGCCACCCGGACGGGAAGCACCCGGCGCACCGCCGCCGAATCCCGGCCTCGGCCCCATGCCCGGCGCTGCCGGACGGCCATACTGGCCTTGCTGTGCTCCCGGCGCGGGACGACCATACTGACCCTGCTGCGCTCCCGGCGCGGGACGGCCATACTGACCCTGCTGCGCTCCCGGCGCGGGACGGACAAACTGTCCCGCCGCACCCGGCTGACCCGGCTGCTGCATGCCCGGCGCGGGACGCCCATACGGCGTCTGGCCTGCCGGACGTGGCTGTTGCGGGCGCTGCGGCTGCAGCGGCTGTTGTGGCTGCTGCGGGCGCGGCTGCATCTGCTGCCTTGCCGACTGCTGCCCCGCCGCTGCCGGCGCTGCTGCCTGAGCGGGCGGCGCGTCCGGTTCCAGCTTTGCTGCAGGCTCCGCGAGCTTCTGCTCCTGGGGAACGGAAACTTCTTCTATGATTTTCGGGGGTTGCGCAGCCTCCGGCGCGGGCTGGGGCGCGGCCGCGGGCTTCTCTGCCGGTTCGGCAATGGCCTCCCGCTCCTCGTCTTCCAGCATCACCCACGCGGTGCTCTGCTGCTCCAATGCCAGGCGTTGCTGCTCCAGGCGCGCCGCTTCGCGGCGTTCCTCGTCAGCCTGCACATACGCCTGTTCAATCCGCTTCAGCGACGCCAAGGTGTCGCCGGCGCTCCTGCTGATGCGTAATACATCCTCCAGCAGCTTGCTCGCGCCCAGCGCCAGTTCCTTGGTTGCTTCCTGTACCTTGAGTTTGGGCATTCAGTCCTTGCACCCCCGCATTATTTATGGTCACGCTATGCGGCTCATTTGGCCAGCAGCGCTGCCACCTTCTTCGCAAGCGGCCCGGGCGCCACCACCGCAACCATGCGGTTTGGCTTCCCAATGGCCTGTCCCAGCGCATCCGCGCTAACTTCATGGAGCGATACTCCCCTTGCCTGGCACATCGCGGCGTATTTGCCGCGCGTGTTGTCCGATACCTCGGTGTCGATCAGCACGATTCCCGCACGCCCCGCGCGCACCGCACCTTCTGCCATCCCGTCTCCGCTGGTCACCTGGCCCGCGCGCATCGCAAGCCCGAGCAGCTCCAGCGCCTTCTTCTCATCCACCGGTTCACACATCGGCGGTGGGGACTTCCTCGGAAATCCCTTTGTGGTGCGCCGTCTCCGGACCCGCGCCCTCGGCGATCAGCGACGCGGAAAGCGCCTCAAACACCGCCGCGCCGATTGGATGTTCCAGCGCCCGTTCCAACTGCCGCGTCTTCACGGCCTTCTGCAGGCACTGCGCATCCCGGCACACATAGGCGCCGCGCCCGGGCATCTTGCCCGTCCTGTCCAGCGCAATCTCCCCCGCCGGGGATTTCACCACGCGAAGAAGCTCCTTTTTCGGCTTCATTTCGCGGCATCCCACGCACATACGCAATGGTATCTTACGCGGTTTCACGCCTCAGGTTCCTCCGACTCGTCTTCTTCATACACCATGTCGAGGGCCCCCGCGAGCAGTTCCTCCGCCTGGGACTGGCTCTTTATATCAATCTTCCAGCCGGTCAGCTTGGCGGCGAGGCGGGCGTTCTGCCCTTCCTTGCCGATGGCCAGCGAAAGCTGGTTGTCGGGCACGATCACGCGGCAGGCCTTCGCGTCCTCTGCAATAAAGACGCTGAGCACGCGCGCAGGGTTTAGCGCGTTGGCAATAAATTCTGCCGGGTCCGGCGACCACTTGATGATATCAATCTTCTCACCCTTCAGTTCGGCCACCACGCGCTCCACGCGCATGCCGCGCGGGCCTACGCAGCTGCCCACCGGGTCGATCATCGGGTCGGCGGAGGAAACGGCCATCTTTGTGCGGGAACCCGCCTCGCGGGCGATTGACTTGATCTGCACCACGCCGGACTGGATTTCCATCGACTCCAACTCGAACGGGCGCTTGACCAGGCCCGGGTGCGTGCGGGAGACGAGCACCTGGGGCCCCTTGGAAGTACGCTGCACCTCCAGCACATAGACCTTGATGCGGTCATTGACGCTGTATTCCTCGCCCTGCATCATGTCCTGCTGCTCGATGACGCCCTCGGTCTTGCCCAGCTCCACGTATACGTTCTTGCCCTCCACGCGCTGCACGATCGCGGTGAGAATCTCGTTTTCTTTCTCGATATACTCATCATAGATGATGCCCCGCTCCGCCTCGCGGATGCGCTGCATAATCACCTGCTTGGCCGTCTGCGCGGCCACGCGGCCAAAATTGCCGGGCGTCACTTCAACCTTGACGATGTCGCCAACCTCAAAGCTCGGCTGAATGGCGTGCGCCTCCTCCAGCGAAATCTCGGTGGAATCGTCCAGGACCTCTTCGGAGACAATCTTGCGGGCGAAGACCTGCACCACACCGTTCACACGGTCGATGCTGACATCGACATTCTGTGCGTTCGCCGCGTTCTTTTTAAAGTTCTTGCGGTAGGCGGACTTGAGCGCCTCCTCAATCGCGCCGAAGAGCACTTCTTTATCGATCCCTATTTACTTCG
>JAVBQK010000092.1:0-7530 GCA_031549105.1 Eubacteriales bacterium | reverse complement strand
AACCCGATCAAACACGATCGCGGCGTACTCTCGATGGCGCGGTCGCAGAACCCCAACTCTGCGGGCTCGCAGTTCTTTGTGATGGTGGCGAACGCCCCGCACCTGGACGGCGGCTACGCGGCGTTCGGCCGGGTTACCCAGGGCATGGAAGCGGCGGATAAGATCGTCGCCACCCCCACCGGCATGAACGACCGGCCGAAGATTCCGCAGGTGATCGAATCGATCCGTGTGGAGACGTTCGGCCAGGCATACCCGCCCGTGAGGCTGTGAGGCTAGCTCATGGAAAAGATAAAAACCACCGTCCGCATCGGCGGGCGCGACTATACAATGGTCGGCGTGGATTCTGAGGAGCATATCAAGCGCGTGGCGGTCTATGTGGACCGCCGCATGGAGGAGCTGACGCTTTCCACGCGCCTGCCACAGCCGATGATTGCCGTGCTGACGGCGATGAACATCGCCGATGAACTGATCAAAGCGCAGGATGAGAACACCCGCCTGCGAAAAGAACTGCTGGAGGCGAAGATGCCGCCCAGCAAGAAGGCGGCCAAAGAGGCCGAGACGTAACGATGCAAGAGAGAACCCTCCGGGTATTGGAGTTTCTAAAGATTCGCGAGACGCTGCGCGGCCTTGCCGTGTCGGAACTCGGCGCGGAAGTCTGCGCGGCGCTCGTCCCCGAAAATAACCTGGATGTTGTCCGCACCGCGCTTATGGAAACCGAAGAGGCGCTGGTGCTGCTGACCTACCTGCCCCACCATCCGCTGGTGGCCTTCGCGGACATCCGCCCGGCGCTGAAGCTAGCCTCCATTGGGGCGACGCTCAGTCCACGCATGCTGCTGGATGTGGCGGGTTGCATGCGCGCCGCCCGGGCCGCGCGCGATGCGCTGGTGACCGACCGCGAGAACACGCCGCGCATCACCGCGCTGGCGAGCGAGCTATCGACCTTCCGGCGGCTGGAGGATGACATTTCCGGCGCGATCCTCAGCGAAGAGGAGATATCCGACCATGCCAGCCCCGAGCTGAACGCCATCCGCCGCCATATCCGCCAGTGCAACGACCGGGTCCGGGATAAGCTCAACAGTATGATCCACAGCCCGGCGTTTGCCAAGCACCTCCAGGACCCGATTATCACCATCCGCAACGACCGCTATGTGCTGCCAGTTAAGTTGGAAAGCCGCTCGTCGGTACCCGGCCTCATCCATGACCAGAGTGCCTCGGGCGCGACGCTGTTCGTGGAGCCGATGGCGGTGGTGGAGATCGGCAACGACCTCAAGCAATGGATCGCCAAGGAAAAGATCGAGATCGAGCGCATTCTGGCGGCGCTGTCCGCGCGCATCACGCCCGAGGCGGGGATGCTTTCGCACAACCTGACGGTGCTGGCGCGGCTGGACTTCCTGTTTGCCAAGGGGATGCTCTCCCGCCAGATGCGCGGCGTCAGCCCCAAGATGAACGACACTGGCGCGATTAATATCGTGCGCGGGCGGCACCCGCTGATCGACCCGGAAAAGGTGGTGCCCGTCAATCTCTGGATGGGGCGCGAATTCACCACGCTGGTGATCACCGGCCCGAACACCGGCGGCAAGACGGTCACGCTGAAAACAGTCGGCCTCTTCACGCTGATGGCGCAGGCCGGGTTGCACGTACCGGCGGACCTGGGCACGGAGCTTTCGACATTCGACGAGGTCTTCGCTGACATCGGCGACGAGCAGTCCATCGAGCAGTCGCTGTCCACGTTCTCCTCGCACATGACGAACATCGTCTCCGTGATGGGCGGCGTGACGCCGCGCTCGCTGGCGCTCTTTGATGAGTTGGGCGCGGGTACCGACCCGACCGAGGGCGCGGCGCTGGCACAGGCGATTCTGACCCGGCTGCTGGGCCTGAAAACCCGCACGCTCGCCACGACCCACTATGCCGAACTGAAAGCGTTCGCGCTCACGACCCCGGGCGTGGAGAACGCATCGGTCGAGTTCGACGTGGAGACACTACGGCCCACCTACCGCCTGTCGGTGGGCATTCCGGGCAAATCCAACGCGTTTGAGATTTCCAAGCGGCTGGGCCTGGACGACGGGATCATCACGGACGCCAAGGAGATGCTCTCCCGCGACCAGATCCGCTTTGAGGATGTCATCGCCAATGCCGAGTACCACCGCCAGATCGCCGAGCGCGAGCGCCAGCTGGCCGAGGAAGCGCGCCTGGACATGGTGCGCACCCGCGAGGCCGCCGAGCGCGAGCGTGAAAAGCTTGCCACCGAGCGCGAGAAGCTCCTTCAAAAAGCCCGCGACGATGCCAGGAAGATTATTGAAAAAGCAAGGGGCGAGAGTGAATCGGTCATATCTGACCTCCGCCGCCTGAAAAAAGAAGGCGGATCGCTGCGCGAGCACGAGATACAGGCTGCCCGCAAGCGCATGGAGATGACAGCCGAAGAACTGGCCGTGACCCTGGCAACACCCAAGGACACGCTGCTCCCGCCGCCCAAGGACCTGAAGGTCGGCGAGACGGTGCAGATCACCCACCTGGGCACCAAGGGCACCGTGCTCTCCCTCCCGGACGCAAACGGCGAAATTACCGTGCAGGCGGGCATCCTGAAGCTAAAGGCGCACATCAGCCAGCTCAAGCGCGACCAGTCCGACCAGAAGCCGCTCTCCCGCACGCGCTCGGACATCGACATGACCACCCGCAGCGTCAAACTTGAATGCGACCTACGCGGCATGATGCTCGACGAAGCTATCGACGCGGTCGACAAATACCTGGACGACGCCGTCCTCTCCTCACTGGGCGAGGTCTCGATCATCCACGGCAAAGGTACCGGCGCACTCCGCACCGGCGTCAAAGAACACCTCCGCAAGCACCCGCACGTCAAAACCTACCGCGCCGGGAAGTACGGCGAGGGGGAGGACGGGGTGACGGTGGTGACGCTAAAGTGATGGGGGAACGCCAGGGGACGCTGTCCCCTGGACCCCTGCCAAAGGGGCATTGCCCCTCTGGACTCCCAAACTCCGCCCTTCGGGCGGGGAACGGGCAGAAGTTCTTGCTCCCTGCCCGCCCGAAGGGCGGATGTAGGGTTTCCAAAGGGACATGTCCCTTTGGTAGGGGGTCTGGGGGACAAAGTCCCCCAGCGTCTCCTTTCGTTTCCCTTACCCAACCACAAGGAGGTACCCATGAAAGGCAAGCTGCGCATCCTGCTGGTGGACGATGATCCCAACATCCTGCAGTTGGTGCGGATGTATTTGGAAAAAGAGGGATATGACGTGGATAGCGCCGATCGGGGCGATAAGGCGCTGGAGATATTCCGCAAAAATCCGCCGGGCTTGATGCTGCTGGATATCATGCTGCCGGGCATGGACGGGTGGGAAGTGTGCCGCGAGGTTCGGCGCACGTCCAATATCCCGATTATTATGCTGACCGCCAAGGGCGAGACGTTTGATAAGGTGCTGGGGCTGGAGCTGGGCGCGGACGACTATATGGTCAAGCCGTTCGAACCCAAGGAGCTGATGGCGCGCATCAAGGCGGTGTCACGCCGGTACCAGACGGGCGAGGCGCCCACCAAGGAGATATCGTTCCCGGGGCTGACGGTCAACATCAGCCGCTACAGCGTTGTGTACGCGGGGCGGGAGGTGGAGATGCCGCCCAAGGAGCTGGAGGTGCTGTTCTTCCTGGGCAGCCACCAGAACCAGGTTTTTACCAGGCAACAGCTGCTGGAGCAGGTGTGGGGATTTGATTTCTTCGGCGATTCACGGACGGTCGATGTGCATATCAAGCGCCTGCGCGAAAAGCTGACCGGCAGCGAGGAATACGGCTGGCAGATCAAAACGGTCTGGAGCGTCGGCTATAAATTCGAGGTACGGTAATGTTTCGATCGCTTTACGCGAGGTTGATGACCCTGTTCATGGCGGTGCTGCTGATCGCCATGGCGTTCCTGTCGGTGCTGCTTTACCAGCGCATCCGCGCCGACAAGATCGATACCCGGCTGGACGCGCTGACCACCCAGGCGTATGATGTCGCCTACCTGACCGCGCAGCGCGGCGTGTTTCGCAGCCCTGTGACGGACGCGTACCTGATGTGGAAGATCGGCGAGATCATGAGCGAGTACGATGCGGGCGTGTTCATCATCGACCGCAACAAAAACCTCATACCCATCGGCGACGACACGATGGAGATCGCGTACGACTACATCGTCGGCGAGGAGACGATGGCGCTGCTCGGTCGGGTGGTATCCGGCGAGGAGGTCAAGGTCCGCACCATTCAGAAAGAAACGGGCAACCCGATTTTCACTGTCGGCGTGCCGTATGTATACGAGGGCGAGATGCTCGGCGCGGTGTTCATCCACACCACCGCGCAGAACGTTGAGTCCAGCTACAAAGAGGTCATTGGCCATGTGGCACAGGCGATGCTTTTGTCGCTGGCGATCGGATCGGTGCTGCTGCTGGTCGTCTGCCAGTTCATTACCCGCCCGCTCCGCGCGATGGCGCAGGCTGCCGACCGGTTTGCAAGGGGCGACTTTGAGCAGCGCGTACCCGTGGATTCCAGGGACGAGGTCGGCCGCCTGGCCGAGTCGTTCAACAGCATGGCGGAGGACCTGGACCGGCTGGAACAGACGCGGCGCGAGTTTGTCGCCAACGTATCGCACGAGCTGAGATCGCCGCTGACGAGCATGCAGGGTTTCCTTGGCGGCATGTTGGACGGCACCGTGCCGGAGAGCGAGCGCGACCATTACACGCAGATCGTGCTGGATGAGACCAAGCGGCTGAGCAAGCTGATTACAACGCTGCTGGACCTGTCGCACATTGAAAGCGGGCAGAAACCGCTGCAGCGCAGCCAGTTTGACGTAAACGAAATGATTGCCCGCGCGCTGCTGCGGCAGGAGGCGCGCATCAACGAGCGCGGCCTGGACGTGGAGGTGGACTTTGACGAGGATACTTGCCTGGTAAACGCCGACCTTGACCGCATCGAGCAGGTCGTAATCAACCTGCTGGATAACGCTGTCAAGTTTGCCAAAGAAAATGGCGTCATCAAGTTGGGCACGCGGCTGGAGAAGGGCGTCGCGACCGTCTATGTGGCGGACGATGGACCCGGAATCGCCCCCGATGACCTCAAGTGCGTGTTTGAACGCTTCTATACTGTCGACAAGGCGCACACCAAGGGCAACGGCACCGGGCTGGGACTTGCCATTGCAAAGAAGATTATTGAGCAGCACGGACAGAAAATCTCTGTATCCTCCACATTGGGGCAGGGCGCGCGATTTGAATTCACGCTGGAAGGGGCATAATACCCGGCATAGCGGGAGGGATTTCGGGCGAAATCCCTTCATGGCGCGATATCTTCGAATTCGCGCCGCTGGATGAAAGGAGCGGCTGCATTCTATGAGGCACGACGAAAAAACAAATTGGACGGGCAGAGCCGCCGTGATGATCGCGGCGGCCATGGTGTTGCTTACGGTTGTTTTCGCGCCGGCGGACGGCACACAGGGGCGGCGGGGCATTGCGTTTGCGGAGGACACCGCGACGGCCGAGATGCTGGACAGCCCGTTCAAGACGGTCTATGAGCGCATCAGCCCATCGGTGGTGGGCATTCAGATCACCACCCGTACCAGCGTGTTTGGCGGGCGTATTTCCGCATCGACGGACTACGTGGGCTCGGGCGTGGTCATCTCAGATGACGGCTATGTGCTGACCAATCAGCACGTGGTGGACGGCGCGGAGGGCATCTATGTCGTCAGCGGCGACGAGGCGTTCCCGGCTGAGTACATCGCAGGCGATCAAACGACCGATGTGGCGGTGCTGCGCGTAACTGACGACCGGCTGCCCGCACCGGCGATTCTCGGCAACTCCGACGCGCTGTCGGTGGGCGACTGGGCGCTGGTGATCGGCAACCCGCTGGGCGAACAGTTCGCCAACACGCTGACGCTGGGCGTGATTAGTGGCCTGGGGCGCGACCTGTCCGCAACGGGCAGCAGCGAAGGCGCGACCAACATGATCCAGACAAACGCCGCCATCAACGCGGGCAACTCGGGCGGCGGCCTGTTCAACATCCAGGGCGAGCTGGTGGGCGTCACGTCGATGAAGCTGTCCAACAACGGCTATTACGGCTATGCGTCCATCGAGGGCATCGGTCTGGCGATCCCGATCAACAGCGTCAAGACGATCGTCAATGACCTGCTGGTCTACGGCAAGGTGCGCTACCCGTATGTTGGGGTCACGATGGAGAACCTCACTAGCCCCACGATGACGCCGACGAGCAGCATGTTGCCGCGCAGCGTATGGGTAACCGAGGTAGCGAAGAACTCCCCGGCGGCCAAGGCGGGCATACAGGTGGATGACTTGATCATGGAAGTGGATGGCGTGCGAATCACATCCTCGAGCGAGGTGCGCTCCGCAGTGCGCAAGCACGCACCGGGTGAGACTGTGGCAATCACCGTCTACCGCATCCCTGGGTTATCGACGATCCGCGTGAACGAGTCGATCCCGGACGGCGAGACGCTGACGTTTTCGGTGCAGGTGACGCTGGAGGATTAACCGGCAAAGCGTGCATAATAGAGTGCGACGGCCACCGCGCCCAGCAGCGCAAACACTGCGAACAGGATAAAATCACGGGCGGTCAGCTTGGGTGCTGGCTGCCCTTTTGGCAAAAGGCCGAAGCGCGAGAGCGCGGGCAAAAGCACCCGCAGGAACGTGTATAGCAGCGCCGCTTCCAGCGGGAAGAGCAGCAGGTTTTTCGCGATGCGCGGGATCAGGTAGACCCGGATCGCCTTGCCGTACATCCAGGACAACAGGATGGGCGTAAGCGTTATGTTGCACAGCAGGTTGACGGACAGCTTCGCCAGCGCAGCCCGCCAGACGGACAGCGGCGCGCGGTAGAGGAACAGCGCGAACAGGAGCGAGCCGAGCATCTCCACCAGTGTGAACGGCGGGAAGAACGGCCCCTGCGGGAACAGCACCGCGCCCAGGATGTCGGATATCGCCCCGCTGATGAGCGCGACCACCGGGCCGAACAGCATGCCGCTCAGCGCGTTTGGCAGAAAGCCCATGTAGATGTACAGGCTCTCGCCCACCGGGATGACGACCGACTTGAGCACCACGCGCAGCGCGATCAGCAGCGCGGCAAGCGCGAGCGCCTGTGGCTTCCTCAGTTCCTGTGCGGCGGCGCGCCAATACGCGCGGGTGAAGGGTGTATGAAACTGACGCAATTGGGACATGAAAAAAACCTCCGTACACAGCTACGCCGCATATCGGAGGGTCTGAGCGGATCCTTCAACAATATGCGACAGCGGGATGCGGGCTTTGAACCGCAGCGCCTTGGCAAACCTCGGCGCTTTCGTCCGCGCGGCAACTCCCCGTCCGGCGGCACTTGACGCAAAAACCCTACTCTGTCACGGCTAGTATAGCACGGCGGGGAGGCCGCGCCAAGAGGGGAAAGCGCGTTTGCTGGGGAATTTTGCAGGAACGGGGAGACGCCAGGGGACGCTGTCCCCTGGACCCCTGCCAAAGGGCCTTGCCCTTTGGAAACCCAACACTGCTCACGCAGGGGTGGGGTTTG
>JAVBQK010000032.1:0-29322 GCA_031549105.1 Eubacteriales bacterium | reverse complement strand
CGGCGACAGGGATTTTGTCTCCAGGTTGGCGCGGAGCCGAAGCACCGCGCCTTTTACCTAATCTGTAGTTATTTTCGCCCCCAGCCCCAGAAGCCGCAGCCTACGCCGCAACCGCCACCACAACCGCCGCCGCAGCTACCGCAGCCACTGCCGCAGCCACACCCCGTGTTGAGGTTGTTCTCATTGCAGAGGGCCGGCGGGTAGAGCGGGAGAGAGAAGAACTCATCGCACACGTTTTCCGAGAAAGCCTCACTCGGCGGAATGGCGCAGAACCCATAGCTGGGGATGAGGATCTCCACCTCGGCAATAACCTTGATGGCGGCCGTCACGCAGATGGTCAGGCGGAACACGTTGTCGCCGCGATATGTACCGGATACGCAGATGGCGCTGACCATCGACTCGATGCAGTAGGGCACGATGGCTTCGTCCGGGATCGAGAGCAGCACGTCGAGCGTCTGCGTCACGATGCCCTGGCCGACATACTGCACGCAGCGGGAATCGCTGAACAGGATGTCGATCGGGATGTCGATCGAACCGCGGACACGGGCGAAACACGGCCGGTCGCACAGGCGTTCAATCGTCAGGTTGCGGATGAGGCCCGCCGAAGAAGAAGAACGGCAGCTCTCAAACGAGATCGGCGCCACCGGCGCGGGCGGATCGGGCAGTTCACCCTGGCAACAGTTGCCGGCGCAGGTGCAGGTGCACGGCGGCACAACGGCAAAGTTGATGATGGTGATGTCCTTGTCGGTGAGCTTCTCTTGAATCAAACCCGAATCGTACACGCGTTTGACTTGCACACAGACCCTTTCAGTCAGGCCCGACAGCGCGTCCCCCGCGATCACGCCAGGGCAGCACCGTGGATTCGCGTTCTTATAGGAGTAGAATGACATGCGAACGCCTCCTTGTTTCGGTTCGTCCGTGAGTCCCCCTCACACTGACAACATATGTGCCGCCGGGGAAACGGTGCGAACGCTGGAGGCATGACTTTTACATTTGGTGTTCGATTGAAAACTCACGGCCCAACACGTAATAATGAATGATGATCTTGCGTGAAGTGCTTGCGCCCAACTGCGTGAGCACCGTGGCGGAAAAGTCGGCGCGCGTGCGGGCAGCCAGCGTCGGAGTACGGCTCTCCGGGAGCTGCACGATGTCGGCCGGGTCCGGAACCACCTCAATGCGTATCCAGTCCTGCGACAGGAACCCCTGATTGCTCATGCGCACCGTCAGCGTCAGGAAGGCATAACCATCCGGCATGATGAACTCTGCGTCCCGGTACTTCCCGCCGTAGAACGTACCCTGCGCAATCTGCTCGGTCAGCTCATTATACGTTGCCAGCGCATCCACCGCAGGCGTCATTGCGGCCGCGACGCCTTCTATTTGCATCTGCGCTCCATAGTAGCAATATCCGAAAAAGGCACCCACCAGCACTGTGGCAAGCACCAGAATCCACGCAAGAACGCGCATGCAAGCCCTCCACACCTATACGTTTTGCCCATTGTAACAGATAGCCAGAATGATGTCCAGACGCAAAGGGCGCCGGGCACCTTAGCCCAACGCCCCGCTTCTTTCATAACCTATTTCATGAAAACCAACCCGCTTGCGAGCCAAACATAGGAGGTCCAGGAGGCCTGCCTTCCTCACTCACCCATCGACGACAGAATCCTGTTCAGCCCGTCGATCAGCTCCGCATCCTTGAGCCGAAACTTGATTTCTACGCGGCGGGAAGCCGCCTTATCCTCCACGCCATACGCGTCATAAATCAGCTGCGATTTGGAGCGTCCGCTCGCGGTGATCATCTGGCGTACCTGTACCTGCTCCGCCTGCGTGAGACCCGGGAACTGGCTGTCCATGCAGAAGTTAACGACCGCTGCGGCCCGGCGCTGGGAAAGGTCCAAGTTATGCGCATATGTGCCGTCGCTATCCGTATGGCCCTCAATGATGATCTCCGCAACGTACTGCGCGTTCTCCTCATTGATTAGTGTGCGGAAATATACCGGCAGAATCTGCATCAGCAGCGCACGGCCTTCCTCCTTGAGCGATGCCCTGTCCGTATCAAAGAACACAGTCGAGTCCATCCGGATCGCACCGGTGTTGTTGTCCACGGCAACGGTCAGACCGACATCCGCAAACGCGTCACGCAGCTGTTCAATGATGCGCGGACGCACACCCACCAGCTCCTCAATGCGCACGGCTTGCTCATCCAGCTGCCCTTTTTGTGAATCCAGCAACGTTTGCAGGTCTGCTACGCGCAGTTTCTCCAGCAGAAGCTCCATGTCCTTTGCACTAAGCGCAATTTCACGTTCGGACAAGTCCTGTGCTGCTAATTCCAACTGCGCGCGCGCGGCGTCAATCTCCTCCTGAGACAGCGCCAGCAGCGCCTCCTGCTCCTCAATCATCTTCTGCTGCAGAATCAGCTGTGCTAACGATTGCTCCAGCTCCTCCTTATTCAAGTTCAGCGCAGCGGTCTTTTCATCCAGTTCCAGCTGCTTTTCGTTAAACTGTAACTGACTGGAGTTCAGCGCCGATTGGAGCGCTGCCAGTTCCCGCTCCCGCTTTGCCAACGCCTCTTGCGCAAGCGACAGCTGCTCCTGCCCCAGCTTGAGCTGCTCTTGCTGGGTAGCAAACTCCACTTCGCTAGCTTCCTTCAGTGCAGTGTAGCGGGTAAACGCCAGGAACAGGAGCAGTACAAACATCAGCAACAGCGCGGACATCATGTCCGAGTACGACATCCAATAGCTGGTGTTCTCCGTATGCTTCTTGCCGTGCTTGGCCCGGTTCAGCAGCAAATCAGCTCACCTCCCGCTCCATCGTAACGGCGTTCGCGGTGCGCACCATGGCCTTCTCCAGCGAAACCATCGTCTCCTGAATATCGGACAGCGTGCCGTGGATCTGGCGCGTCAGGTTCTGCATGTTCTCGTCAAACAGCCCCAGCGCGTTGGCCAGGCCCAGCTCGATCGACTCGACAAAGCTCTTGTAGGCGCCGCGCAGCAGCTCGGAGCTGGCGCGCATCTCCAACGTGATCTGCTCCAGCGACTCGTTCTGCGCGGTGGTGCGCTGCTCCAGACCGCCGATGAACTGATCCGTCCAGACGGTGTAGTCCTGGAAGCTGCCCTGCAGCTTGGCCTGGTACTCCTGCAGCGCCGACAGGTAGCGCGACTGCCGCAGCGAAGCCTGGTTGATCTGCTCCAGCAGGTCGGTGGTATCCGTCTGCGTATCGGCCACCTGGCGGTATGCACCCTCCATATCAGCAACATAGCTGGCAAATTTCAGGATAACCTGCTCGGATACGCCATGTACCTCGATGACATTGCGCGTCAGCTGGCCGATTGAATCGACTGCGTTACGTAGGTCTTCCTGCGTCTTGAGCTGGCTGTCGGCCGTCTGTGCGATCGCCTGACCCAGCCGCTTCATCTGCCCGTCCAGCGCGCCGTTCATGCGGTCGACAAACCGGGCAACGATATAATCCAACCCGTCCACCTGTGCGCGCGTTGCGGCGTTGAGGAAGTCTTCCATAGATTGCTGCACCGGCGACATCGCCGTGGTAATCGCGTGGTTGATCTCCCCGGCCATGCGTACACTCATATCCTCCGCAAACTGGCTGAGGGCCGAAGTCTGCTCATGCTGGTAGGCCAGAATCTGTGTGCCCGCGTCCGGCGGCTTGGGCAGGCCGTAGGCGTAGAACGCCGCGTAGAAATCATTCTGCGCGGAATGAACGCGGCCCACCGCGTAGCGGTAGGTCGTACTGAAGCACAGCGAGGCGATGATGCCTACAATGGATGTGATAAACGCCACGGCAATACCGTTCGTAAGCTGGATGTGGGAGTTCATGTCATTAAAGTCCAGGCCCTGGATACCCATCAGCAGGCCGATGAACGTGCCCAAAATACCCAGCGACGTACAAAAGCCCGGGATGATATCCGCCAGCGAAGCCTTGCCAGGCCCCTCGATGAGGTTGTCCTCGTGGATGAACTCCGCCACATCGCAGCCCATGCCGCTCGCGCCGGAAACCCCCGCGTTTTGCAGAAAGATCCTCCATGCCGGCTGGAGGCGCTTTCCGAGGAAAACGGGGTCATTCCAGACGGGCCGCGAGAGCTTCGCCTTGGCCCCTTCCTCCAAAAGGCTCGCCGCATGCCGCAGCGAGGTCGCGTTGCGCAGCAACGGGCGGGCGCACTTGAGTACACCCACTAGGAATACCAGCCCCGTCAAACCGTAAATGAGACCGTCGGGAAACAATCGACCCAGGATGCCGAGCAACTGCTCCATTGCTTTCACCTACCGATTTGTATACTTGCCAAACGGCACAAAAACCCGTCTTTCTACTAGACGCTAGTACAGAAACAATTCTTGCAAACCGGGCAAAAACCTTCTTGTCACAAATAGTTTTTGATTAACAAAAATTTCCATCGACAGCATCTTGCATCGATCGACAATTTCCGGTATAATAAGCATGAGGGCATTATGAATATGCACAATACGCCACAAGCCGCGCGAAAAATACGCACGGTACGCGGTAAATGCCTAAGGAGGTATGCACAGTGAGCCGCAAGAAGACCTTGGACCCAGCCGTGATCGAGAGTATCTCCCAGAACATTTTTAACGTGATGCCCCTGCTGCGCAAGCGTCTGCTCCATATGGACGTGATTCAGAACGAGCATGGCATTCCGCTTTCGCATGTACAGGTTCTTAGCATGCTCAATGAGACCGGGTCGATGTCCGTCTCCGAGATCTCGCACCGTCTTGGGATTGCCAAGCCGAATATTACCCCGCTGGTGGACCGCCTCATTGAGGAGCAGTTGGTCGACCGTATCCGTGATACGCAGGACCGCCGTGTCGTCAATGTCGTTATCATGGATTCGGGCCGTGAGAAGCTCAATGCCATTCGCGCAACCATTGGCGAGCAGGTACAGGACTGGGCCCAGAACATCCCTGCCGCAGATTTCCGCGAGCTGGCTGACTCGCTGCAGAGCCTGACCCGCATCCTTACGCAGATTCAGAAAGCTTAACATCGCAAAATAAGTGAGGGATGGCACGCGCCATCCCCCTTTCGTTTTTAGGTTAGGGCCGTGAGTTACGCTCACGGTCTTTGGTTCTTTTACCGATATTGACAGCAAGTGGGCGCCGTGCTATATTTTCCCCATCTGCATTCATTTGTCCAGAATTTGAAGGGAGACTTTATCGCTAATGAAGACTAAACGCATTGTGTGCATGATGCTGACGCTGCTGCTCGTGGTGAGCGCGACTATGGCGCTGGGTGACCGGATAGATGTTCAGAAGGAAAAGCTGGCTGCTTTCTGTGAGAGCTTGGTGGAGCTGGGATTGCTTCCCGAAGGGTCAGCGATGCCGGATGGTCATGTGGAAGAGGATGGGGAGATGAGCTACCTCTTCAACGACTATCTGGGGGTGTACGCATCCGAAGATGGGAATGGATGGTCCACCTATGTTTTGTTTGTTTTGCTGGCTGATGCGCCTGATGCGGAGTCGATGAATGCCGCGTATGGGCCGTTCGTTACAGCCGTCATGCCGGGAATGGCTGCGGAAGACGCGGATGCTATGGCCATTGAACTGGTGGAAGGGCTTGAGACGATAGACGAGTACATCGCGATGTCAAGCGCCGATGGGGAAGATTATATTGTAATCCTTGTATCCGGCCTGACGGAAGCGGTCATGACGTTGACTGTAATGCTGTTTTCATAAACCAACACCATCCGCAAAAAAGGCAAAAGCCGTCCCGATATGGGCGGCTTTTGCTGTATCATACTGCTGCAACAGCCGCCGCCCATTGTGAACAAACGGAGAACTCTCCGCCGTTTTTCTTGACAAATGCCGCCCCGGGGGTGTATAAACCTTGTAGCCGTCGAAGGAAAGGAGGGCTCCTATGCGAAAGCGTGGTCTCACGACCGCCGTACTGGTGCTGCTATGCGCCGTGCTTTTGGTGCTGCCCTTCATGTCGATGCTGCTGACGGTAGCCCATGCGGGGCATGACTGCGTGGCAACGCAGTGTTCCGTGTGGCCAGCCGTACTCCAGGCCAGGACCTTCCTGCGCCAGCTCTCCCTTGCGCTTGTTTGCATTGGGATTGCGCTGGTGGCATGGCTGAAGGCCTGCGCCTACGTGCGCCGCGGCACGCATCGCCGGAAGACAGACACCCCTATCGCATTAAAAGTACGCCTTAATCCCTGATATTCCCTCCGTGTAGGCATGCCCAAAGACGCGGCCTGCCTTGTTTTGGCGTCCCTATACCAAAATAAACGGAGGAACCTATTGATGAAAAAGTTCATATCTGCACTGCTGTGCGCCTGTTTTGTGCTGTCCCTGGGACTGACCGCCGGTGCGCAGACCGCTTCAGGGCCCGAAAAGCTCCGCATCGTCTCGACAATTTTCCCACCCTATGACTTTGTCCGCGCAATCGCCGGCGACCGGGTGGAGCTGTCGATGCTGCTGCCCCCGGGCACGGAGAGCCATTCCTTTGAGCCCAGCCCGCAAGATGTGCTGAAAATACAGAACTGCGACGTGTTCCTGTATGTCGGCGGCGCGACTGACGCGTGGGTGGACCGGCTGCTGGCGTCGATGGATACAGAAGGCGTCACGCTGCTGCAGCTGACCGAGATGGTGGATGCCGTGGAAGAAGAGATTGTCGAGGGCATGGAACACGACCACGGTGAAGAGGATGACCATGACCACGAGGAATGCACCGACCCAGACCACGACCACGGGGAAGACGCGGACCACGACCATGACCATGAGGATGTTGAGCTAGACGAGCACGTCTGGACCTCCCCGAAGAACGCCAAACGAATCGTCATCGCAATTGCCGAAGCGCTGGCCGAGCTGGACGCTGCAAACGCTGATTTCTACCGCACAAACGCTAAAGCGTACTTGCTTGAGCTGGATGCGCTGGACGCAGCGTTCCAGGATGCTGTCGATACAGGTTCCCGCACGACTATCGTCTTTGGCGACCGTTTCCCGTTCCGCTATCTGGCGGACGATTACGGCCTGACCTACTACGCCGCCTTCCCCGGCTGTGCGACCGAGACGGAGGCCAGCGCCGCGACGATCGCTTTCCTGATCAAGAAAGTGCGCGAGGAAAGCATTCCCGTCGTGTTCACCATTGAGTTCTCCAATGGCAAGATCGCCGATGCGCTGTGCGAAAGCACAACGGCCCAAAAAATCTCGATGCACTCCTGCCATAACCTGTCCAAGAAGGATTTTGAGGCGGGCGTGACCTATCTGGAACTCATGACGCAGAACGCCGCGCTGCTAAAGGAGGCACTTAAATAATGGCGCTAATCACCTGCCAAAAGGCCGCCTTTGCGTACGAAGGCAACCTGGTTGTGGATGGGCTCGACTTTGCTGTCAACGCGGGCGATTATCTATGCGTTGTCGGTGAAAACGGGTCCGGCAAAAGCACGCTGATGAAGGGGCTACTTAGGCTAAAACAGCCCACGGCGGGCAGCATCTCCCTTGGGGATGGACTGCGTGCGGGCGAAATAGGCTACCTTCCCCAACAGACGGCATCGCAAAAGGACTTCCCTGCCAGTGTATACGAAGTGGTGCTCTCCGGCCGCCTCGGCAGCCGGGGACTCCTCCCCTTCTACACCAAGGCGGACCGGCTTATGGCGGAGGAAAACATGCAGAGGCTCGGCATCGAGCCTCTGCGCCGCCGGTGTTACCGCGAGCTTTCCGGCGGACAGCAGCAGCGCGTGCTGCTTGCACGGGCGCTCTGCGCCACGAAGAAGATGCTGCTGCTCGATGAGCCTGTCGCGGGCCTGGACCCGATCGTCACCCAGGAGCTATATGACCTGATCGCCCGCATCAACCGCGAGACGGGCGTCACCATCCTGATGGTCTCGCACGACATCCGCTGCGCGGCGGAGTGCGCCAGCCATATCCTGCACCTGCAGAACAAGCAGCTATTCTTCGGCACGGCGGCGGACTATGCCAGGAGCGAGATCGGCAGGCTATTTCTAGGAGGACAACGCTATGTTTCAAACGCTATCTGAGATGTTCTCCTATACGTTCCTGGTGCGCGCGCTGATCGTGGGGCTGCTGGTGTCGCTGTGCGCGTCGCTCCTGGGTGTGAGCCTGGTGCTCAAGCGCTACTCGATGATCGGCGACGGCCTGTCCCACGTAGGCTTCTGCGCATTGGCGGCGGCGACGGCGATGGGCCTCGCCCCGCTGACGGTTTCGATCCCAGTGGTGGTGCTGGCGGCGTTCCTGCTGTTGCGCCTGCGGGAGAGCAGCAAGATCAAGGGCGATGCGGCGATCGCCCTGATCTCCACCAGTTCGCTCGCGGTCGGCGTCGTGATCATTTCCCTTTCTACGGGCATGAACACCGATGTTTGCGGCTACATGTTCGGCAGCATCCTGGCGATGAGCAAGAGCGATGTGTACCTGAGCGTGGCGCTGTCGGTGGTGGTGCTGATCCTGTTTGTGCTCTGCTACCACAAGATTTTCGCCGTCACGTTCGACGAGACATTTGCCAAGGCGACCGGCGCGCACTCAGAGCTGTACAACATGCTCATTGCGTTCCTGACGGCAGTCACGGTGGTGCTTGGCATGCGGATGATGGGTGCGATGCTGATCTCCAGCCTCGTCATCTTCCCGGCGCTGACGAGCATGCGCATCTGCAAGCGGTTCCGCAGCGTGGTGCTGTGCTCCGCGGTGATTGCGGTCGTCTGCTTCTTCATCGGCCTGGTGGCCTCGTACCTGTATGCGCTGCCGACCGGCGCGAGCGTCGTCGGCGCCAATATCATCGCCTTTCTGCTGTTTTCAGCGGCGGGACAGATTAATAGGAGGGTACCTGCGTGAATCGAAATAGAACATGGATTGTTACGCTCTTGCTTCTGGCCCTGCTGGGCCTTACCACCGGCTGTGCGAGCGTGAACGCGATGGAGACGGCAGCAGACGCGCCGACGCCTGCACCAACCAAGGAAATCCCCGTGGATCTGGAAATCCGCGAGAAGCTGTTCGTTGCCCAGACGAACGACGTATACGTCAACGCGCCCGATTACCTTGGCAAGACGATCAAGTATGAGGGCATGTTTTCCGGATTCACCTACGGCCCGGAGAACCTGCCGTTCTGGATGGTGATGCGCTACGGCCCCGGCTGCTGTGGCACCGACGGTACGGTGGGCTTTGAAGTGGCGTGGGACGACGAGACAATCGAGCAGCCCACCGAAAACGACTGGGTGGAGGTTGTTGGCAAACTTGTGGAGTATGACGAGGACGGCGTGACCTATCTGCGGCTGGACGTGTTGAGCATGACCAAGCTGGCAAAGCGCGGGCAGGAGACGGTGTTGCAGTAAGGACGTGGGGGAACGATGAGGAGGTCCAGGGGGACGCTGTCCCCTGGACCTCCGACATTTCGCCTCCGGGCGGGATGTTTTTGTTTTTGGGTATGTATGGTACAATAGGCCAAACAAAACAGCAACGAGGAGGCGGCGTAGATGCAGCTAGGCGCGCTGGAGGCTGGCGGCACCAAGATGGTATGCTCCATCGGCAACGAGGCGATGGAGGTGCTCGATCGGATACAGATTCCGACCACCACACCGGAGGAGACAATCCCCAGGATTGTGGCGTACTTCAAGGAGCGGCCCGTTGCGGCGCTGGGGATTGGATCGTTCGGTCCGGTGGACCTGCACAAAGGCTCCCCAACATATGGGTACATTACCTCCACGCCCAAGCCCGGCTGGGGGCAGTTTCCGCTGCTTGCTACGCTGTCCGGTGCGCTGGGCGTGCCCACTGGGTTCGACACCGATGTCAACGTTGCAGCGCTGGCGGAATGGAAGCTGGGCGCGGCCAAGGGGCTTGACAGTTGCCTGTATGTTACCGTTGGAACGGGCGTTGGCGGCGGACTGGTCATCGGCGGGAAGCTGGTGCACGGGCTGGTGCATCCGGAAATAGGGCATATGCTGCTGCGCCCCATGCAGGACGATCCTACGCCCGATGGATTTTGCCCCTACCACATCGGCTGCGTGGAGGGCCTGGCGCGCGGTCCCGCGATTGAAAAGCGGTGGGGTGCGCCGGCGCACATGCTTCCCGAGGATCACCCGGCCTGGGCGCTGGAGGCGGAATACCTCGCGCAGATGTGCGTGAATGCAATCGTCAGCTTTTCGCCGGAGAAGATCGTGCTGGGCGGCGGCGTGATGGAACAGGCACACCTGTTCCCACTGATCCGCCGCCGCGTGCAGACGATGCTAAACGGATATGTCGTACACCCGATGGTAATGGAGCGCATCGACGAGTACATCGTGCCACCCGTGCTTCGCCCCAACAGCGGCGTAATCGGCGCGTTGCTGTTGGCGCTGGAACAGGTGGGGTAACGGGAGGAGCGTTATTTCACCAGCCGAATCACATTCCAGCTAGCCTTAGGCAGCGCGATATCAAGCTTCCCGTCCTTGGGGAACGCAGTGTCGGGCAGCTGGCGCGGCGTGACGTTTTCGGGGTTTCCCTCGGTGTTGACGGCTTCCATGTCGTCATGGACGAGCACGCTGTGTGTCACCGTGCTGAAATCCCCGAACGAGCGCAGGTCCGCCGACAGCGACACACCTTCTTCTAGGTCGCGGTTGACGCAGAACAGCGTCACATTGCCGTCATCGTCCCGGGTGGCGGCGACATCAATGGCGGGCACCGCGCTGAAGCGCTTGGTGTCGTGCACCGGGCTTTCTATCTTGGGTAGCAGCGACTCGCCGCGCCCGTACTTGCTGGCCTGCATCAGCGGCCAGTAGATCGTCTGTGCCCACGCGCCGCCGCCCACGCGCGTCATGATCGGCGCGATTACGTTGACCAGCTGCGCCAGGCACGCGATCTTCACGCGGTCGGCGTTGCGCAGGAAGGTGATCAGCATCAGGCCGACCAGCAGCGCATCCTCAAAGTTGTAGATGTCCTCCAGCAGAGGCAGTGCGCGGCCCCATTTTTCGTGTTTAATAAGCTCTAGGTCTTGCTCCTTCGAATGGTACCATACGTTCCACTCGTCAAAGGAAAGGTGCACGCGCTTCTTGCTGTGCTTTTTGCCCTTCACCGCGTCGCAGATGGAAACGACGGTCTTGATGAAATCATCCAGGTCCATCGAGGAGGCAAGGAAATCGGCGGTGTTCTTTTCCTGGTTGTTGTAATAGCGGTGCAGCGACACGTAGTCGATGTTGTCATAGCACTCGTCGAGCACCTCGTACTCCCACGCGCCGAAGGTCTTCATCTGCGAGGAGGAGGAGCCGCACGCCACCAACTCGATCGACGGATCGACCCACTTCATCATCTTCGCGCTTTCGTTGGCGGCACGGCCGTACTCATACGCGGTGCGCGCACACATCTGCCAGGGCCCGTCCATCTCGTTGCCGAGGCACCACAGCTTGATGCCAAGCGGCTGCTCCGCACCGTTCTGCCGCCGCAGGTCGGACCAATAGGTCCCCTTGGGATGGTTGGCGTATTCCACGACGTTGCGCGCGGCGTCCGCCCCGCGGCTGCCCAGGTTCACCGCGTACATCACATCGGTATTGGCCTTCTTCGCCCAGGAAGCGAACTCGTGCAGGCCCACTTCGTTCGTCTCGGTGGTGGCCCAGGCAAGGTCGAGCCTATGCGGGCGATCGGATACCGGGCCGATAGAATCCTCCCAGTTAAAGCCCGAGACGAAGTTGCCGCCGGGGTAGCGCGTCACCGGCACATCCAGCCGTTTGACCAGATCAATGACATCCTGACGGAAGCCCTGCGAATCGGCGGATGGGTGGCTGGGCTCATAGATACCGGAATAGACGGCGCGCCCGAGATGTTCAATGAAGGAACCATAGAGGCGCTTGTCTATGGTAGCAATGGTATAATCACGATCGAGGATGAGGGTAGCTTTCTTCATGGTTATCGGCTCCTTATTATTGCAATTATTGGCAGCGAGCGCTGATGCCCGAGTGTAGAACGGATAACCAACGTTTGTCAAGTGGGGACAAAGAAACGGCCAGGGGAAGAATCCCGCTGGCCGCCTTTAGTTTGTCTGTTATTTCGCCTGCAGGTACGACCGCGTTGCGTACCCTTCCTTGGCCTGGTACCGCACCTTGGCAAAACCGTTCTGGCCCTGCCAGTCGATCACATCCACCACCGAGCCAAGCGGCATTAGCACGATGGTGTTATCTGAAAGCTCCGGCGATGTGCGCAGGTTCAGTCCCGTATGCACATTGACAACGGTGGCCTGCGTCGGCGGGGTATTATCCGTATCGTCCGCATCATCCACCACGTCCGGCACGCCGTCTTTGCGCACCAGATACTGCCCGTCAGCAACACCGGCGACACTGTTTTTGCCCACCTGCAGCCAGCCCACGGGGCTGGCATACCCGGTAACGGTCACAGTATCGCCCTTTTTCACCTGCATCAGCGACCTTGACTTGGAAGAGTCGGTCCAGATGTTCAGAGGGGAGGATTTGGTGTTGACAACAGCAGTGTACGGCCCGGCGAATGGCCCAGGCATCAGCGCGTCCTCGTATCCCGCGTAGGAAATATAGGGAACGGCAATCCAGTGCGTCCACGAGGTATCGCGCACCTGACTCTCAATAATGCCGTATGCGAACCCCTTCGCCTCGATAACAACGCCGCCGCCCATATACACGCCGACATGGCCGGTCTTGTAGACCATCACGCCCGGAACTTCGGGCAGCGTGCTGATAACGCCCTTGAGCGACGCTGCGTTATACAGGCCCGTGGTGTTGACATCCGTCTGCTTGTCGTAGACGACCTGGCCGTCCTTTTCCCATATATAGCCCTTCATCAGGCCGATGCAGTCCGCGCACGACCGCCCCTGGGCGATGTCGCGCTGGTACTGCGGCATGCGGCTTTGGGTGTAATATTCTGGGTACTGCTGCGCTTTCCTGTTCAATAAGGCGGTGGTGCATGGATAGCAGCAGGTCCCGTACCAATAAGCCTGGCCCAGCCACTTTTGCGCATGGGCCGCAAGGCCTGTATTTGTCTTGGTTTGATCATCCATGGGTGTGTTATCTCCTTTGTCTTCGTCCGTGTTCCCGTTTCCGTAATCGCCAGCAAGCACGGTATTAGGGTAGTAAAAAGATAGAATTTCCGCGTAGCCCGTGCCGATGAAAGCGGCGTACGCCGCGCCGATCTGGCTCATGCCCACGCAGTGGCTGGCGGAGACCTGCCCCCATTTGGCCCGCCCGGCGGTGTCCCACGGATCATCCTTGGATACCGTCCAGGCCGTCGCACCGCCCCATCTCTCCTGGGATGACTTGGTGCGCCCGCCGTTGGAGTTGGAGTACCAGGCGGTGATCAGCTTGCCGCTGCAGAGCAGCACCTGCCCCGCGGTGGCTTTGACGGCCTGCGCACAATTGGGTACGGTGGACAGGTCCTTCCAGGCGAAGGCCTGGTAATTGGTCGTATCGTCGATGACGGTACCGTTTAGCGCATGCGCCGCGACATACGTGCGGGCTGCGACAGCCTGCGCCTTCTTGGCCTCCGGTGGGGTACGGCTGTTGCTTTCGTATATCTCGCTGGAAACACAAATGGGCAGGTATTCCGCCTCCAAATCCAGCGTTATCACGGTGCCCTTGGGCACGCCATAGTGTGAAAGGTTCACATCGCGCGTGAGCCGCAGTTGAATGTTCATTTGCCGCTCTTTCTGTCCGGATGCCCCTCGCTTATAAGATATGAAGGGATAGTTTTTTTCGCCACACCCATTGACCGAATCGGTCAATGGGTGTATAATTTTGTTGACCGATTCGGTCAAATAGGGAGAGGGGTGTGGATGGAAAGCTTTCACAACCTGCCGGAGATGAAGCGCGACGCGGTGCTGAATGCCGCCTTCTCCTGCTTTGCCAGGAGCGGCTACAAGAAGACCTCCATGGCCGATATTGCGGAGAAGGCGGGCATCTCCAAGGCGTCGCTGTTTCATTACTTCGGCAGCAAGCAAGACCTGTATCTGTACCTGTTTGATTTCAGCGTGAACGCGGTGAATCTGGCCGTTGCGGAAGGCATGGGCGAGCAGTCCGATGATTTCTTCGTGCGCATCCAGCAGGCGATGCACATCAAGGTGACGGTGCTATCGAGGTATGCGGGCATGACGGACTTCCTCGCCGCGCGGTATACCGAGGATGCGCCCGAACTGCGCGACCTGCTCGAGCGCCACAACGAGGGCGGCACGCGCGACGCGCTGAGGGAATTCTTCATCGGCATAGACCTTAGCAAGTTCAAGCCGGAGGTACCCGTCGCGATGGCGATCAACGCGGTCATCTGGATCAGCGAAGGGTATGTCCGCGCGGGGCCGGCGCATGTGGATGCCGACAAGGTGACGCAGGAAATATCCCAGTACCTGGAGATGCTTCGCAGGGCATTCTATAAGGAGGAGTTTTTGCCATGAGCGTGCTTGCAATCGACCATCTGACGCGGGACTACGGCAAGGGCCGGGGCGTGTTTGACCTCAGCTTTTCGGTGGAAAAGGGAGATGTGTTCGGCTTCCTGGGGCCCAATGGCGCGGGCAAGACGACAACCATCCGCCACCTGATGGGTTTTCTCAGGCCCGAAAAGGGCGCATGCAGCGTCAGCGGCCTGGACTGCTGGCAAAAGAGCGCGACGATCCAGAAGGACCTGGGCTACATCCCCGGCGAGATGGCGTTCCTGGAGGACATGACGGGCGCGGCCTTCCTGCGGTTTCTCGCCAAATACCGGGGCATGCCCGGCACCGGCCGCATGGAGGAGCTTCTTCGGCGGTTTGACCTGGACCCGCAGGGAAAGATCAAGCGGATGAGCAAGGGCATGAAGCAGAAGGTCGGTATCGTGGCGGCATTCCAACATGACCCGGCGGTATTGATCCTGGATGAACCGACCAGCGGCCTGGACCCGCTGATGCAGAATCGGTTCATTGAACTGGTGATTGAGGAGCGAGAGCGCGGCAAGACGATCCTGATGTCCTCGCATATGTTCGAGGAGGTGGAGCGCACCTGCCACCGCGTCGGCATCATCCGCGATGGGCGGCTGGTGGCGGTGGACACCATCGACGCGCTGAAGGCTGCGCAGGTGAAGAAGTACGTGATCACGCTGGATACCAAGGAAGCCGCGGCCGCGTTTGCCAGGGAGAAGGAGCTGACCGTCACAGGTGTGGAGGAGGCGCGCGTCACCGTCACAGTGCGGGGCGACATCACCGCGCTGATCGCCGCGATGAACCGCCACCCGGTGACCAACATCGCCGCGCCTACGCAAGGGCTGGAGGACATCTTCTTGCACTACTATGGAGGTGAAAAGCAATGATCAGCCTGCCGCTATACAAACAAGGCCTCAGAGGCGTTTGGAAGACGCTGCTGATTTTCGCCGCGCTGCTGACGATGTATTTCACCGTCATGATCACCATGTTCGACCCGGCGATGAACAACGCGCTGGATGAACTGGCGAAGATGATCCCGGAACTGATGACGATCATCGGCATGACCGCGACATCCTCTACGATGATCGGGTTCATGTCGGGCTACCTGTACGGGTTCATTATGCTGTTGTTCCCGATGATCTTCTCCATCCTGACGGCCAATCAGCTGGTGGCGCGCCATGTGGACCGCGGATCAATGGCGTACCTGCTGGCCGCGCCGGTTTCGCGCCGCACCGTGGTGCTCACCGAGATGCTGGTGCTGATCACCTCCGTCACCGCGCTGATTGCGTACGCAACGCTGGTGGGTGTGGCTTCGGCGGAGCTGATGTTCCCGGGCGAGCTGGACATCGGGCTGTATTTGCTGCTCAATGTCGGTGCGCTGGCGCTGCATCTGTTCATCGGCAGTATCTGTTTCCTGGCATCCGCCTCGTTTAGCGACGCCAAGGTCAGTATGGGCCTTGCCGCGGGCATCCCGGCGGCGGAGTTCGTCGTGCAGATGCTGGCCAATGCGGGCAAGGCGCTGGAGCCTGCCAAGTACGCCACGTTTTTTACGCTGTACAACCCCGACGGCATCATTTCGGGCGACAGCGGCGCGATGCTGGGCATCGCGGTGCTGGCGGCGGGCGCGTTGGTGCTGTACACGCTGTCGGTGGTGATCTTCACCCGCAAGGACCTGCCTATCTGAGCATCGTATCCCCACTTTCGAAACCGGAGTGTATTCGCTCCGGTTTTTTTGCGCACATCTATTGACAAGGGTACTGGCGAGCGCTATACTGTGCATATCGAATATATACAGAAAGGACGGACCGCATTGGAGATTCTCATCAGCAATAGCAGTGAGATGCCCATCTATCAGCAGATCACTGAGCAAATCCAGCGGCTCATCCTATCCGGCGCGCTCAGACCCGGCGAGGCGCTGCCCTCGATGCGGCTGCTGGCGAAGGAACTGCGCATCAGCGTGATCACCACCAAGCGCGCGTATGAAGAGCTGGAGCAGGCGGGCTTTCTGGAAAACGTTGCGGGCAAGGGATGTTTTGTCGCGGCGCAAAGCCCGGCGCTGCTGCATGAAACACGGCTGCGCATGGCGGAGGAACACATCAGGCGCGCGGTACAGGTGGCACGGCTGGGCAGCCTGTCTCTTTCGGAACTTGTAGAACTGCTGACACTCATCTACCAGGAGGAGGACTGACGATGGATATGGCATTGGAGGTACGCGGCGCGACCAAGCGCTACCCGCAGTTCACGCTGGACGGCGTTTCGCTCAAGGTACCGCGCGGGAGCATCATGGGGCTGATCGGCGAAAACGGCGCGGGCAAGACGACGACGCTGAAGATCATCCTGGGGCTGATCCGGGCAGACGCGGGCGAAGTATCGCTGCTGGGCGAGACGGACCCGCAGGCGATGCAGCGCCTCAAGTCGCGCGTGGGCGTGGTGCTGGATGAAGGATTCTTCCCCGATACATTCCGCCCCCGGGAAGTGGGCCGCGTCTGCGCAGGCGTCTACCCCAACTGGCAATCCGCGAATTTCGATGGGTGGCTCAGGCGGCTGAACCTTCCCACAGATAAGAAGATCAAGGAATTCTCCAAAGGCATGAAGATGAAGCTGGCGATTGCGGTGGCGCTGTCGCACGAGGCGGAGCTGCTGATCCTGGACGAGGCGACAGGCGGCCTGGACCCAGTGGTGCGCAGCGAGATACTCGATGTGTTTCTGGACTTCATCCAGGACGAGCGCCACGCGATCCTCTTTTCCACGCACATCACCACGGACCTGGCGCGCGTCGCGGATGAGATCACGTTCCTGAACAAGGGGCGCGTGGCGCTGCAGCGGAGCAAGGACGATATTCTGGCCTCCTATGGCGTGCTCAAGTGCGGGCAGGCGGCGTATGAGGCGCTGGATAAGGGTGACTTCGCGGGCAGTCGGCGCGGTGCGTACGGCATGGAGGTGTTGCTGAAGGATAGGGGCGCGTACCTGCGCCGCCATCCGGATGCAGTGATAGACCCCGCAACGCTGGACGATGTGATGCTCTTCACGATAAAGGGGGTAGCGCGATGAAAGGGCTTTTGCTGAAGGACTTCTACGGCCTGAAGGCATTTGGGCGGACAATGCTGCTCGTAATCGGGGTATATGCGGTGATTGCTTTCGCCACCAAGGACGGCGGGTTCCTGACCTCCATGGTGATGGTATTCTGCGCGATGCTGCCGATGACATCGGTGGGCGTGGATGAGCAGGCTAAATGGAACGGCTATGCACAGTGCATGCCGGTATCCCGGCGGCAGGTGGTTCTGGCGAAATACGTGATGCTGCTGATCCTGATGGTTGCAGGGTTTGCACTGGCGATGGTTGTCTCCGTCATCATCGCGGTGATCGGTGGCGGCACGATGGCTGACTCGCTGGTGATGGGCACGCTGATGTTTGGCGCGGCGCTCTCCATCAGCGCGCTCAGCCTGCCCATCCTGTTCAAGCTGGGCGCGGAGAAATCCCGCATGTTCATCATGCTGATGTTTGTGCTGCTGGTTCTGCCGTTCGTGCTCTTGCAGGTAAGCGTCGATACGCTGGCGAACATTCTTCGCATTGCCCAGTATGCATTGCCCTTCGTCGGCCTGGCGCTCCTTGCGGGGTCGTATGGGGTATCGGCAAAGATTTACGAGGCGAAGGAATTCTAGGAGGTACACACCCGATGCTAACCCTGATCACCCGCGCGGAGATCCGCACGATGCATGCGCAGATGCCGCGCGCGGAGGCGGCCGTCATCGACGGCGAGCGGTTCGCGTTTGTCGGCCCGGAAAATGCCGCGCGGGATTTCATTGCCGGCCGGCCCTTCCGAACCATCGACGCGGGCGGTGCGACCGTGCTCCCTGGGTTTAACGATGCGCACATGCACTATGTGCACGGCGCGGTGCGCGCCCGCAGCGTGCTGCTGGATGGCGCGCGGTCCATCGACGAAGCGGTATCGCGGATGCGCGCGGGCCTCTCGCGCCTCCGGGGCGGCTGGCTGATCGCCGAGGGATGGAACCAGGAGGATTTCGCCGAAAAGCGGCTGATCACCCGGGAGGAGCTGGACGCGGTATCGCGCGATGTGCCGATCTTCGCGTCGCGCGCGTGCGGGCACATCGCCGCTGTTAACACCCGCGCGCTGGCCATTGCTGGGATTGACGTACCGGACGGCATCCTGCGCGAGGACGAGATGGGCAAAGTATCGATGCACATCCCGCCCATTGATGAACAGGCGGCGATTGATGCGGTGCTGGCGGAGCAGGCGCGGCTGTTCGCGCAGGGCATCACGTCGGTGCAGTCGGACGACATGGGCGGGCCCGTGTCCTTGCGTGCGCTGCGCGATCTGGGCGACGCGGGCAGGCTGAAGCTGCGGTACGCGTCGCAGGCGCAGCCGGGGAGTTTGCGGGACATGGAGCGCTTCTTCGCGGAGGGGATGAATACCCTGCGCGGCGAACGCTTCCGTGTATCGTGCATCAAGCTGCTGGCGGATGGATCGCTCGGCGCGCGCACCGCGCTGATGGACGCGCCTTACGCGGATGCGCCGGATACGCGCGGCATTGGGCTGTTTACCGATGATGAGCTGTGCGCGCTGGTGCGCTTGGCCGCGTCACACGGCCTGCCCACGGCGGTGCATGCCATCGGCGATGGGGCGATGCGGCAGGTGCTTGCCGCCTTCGAGAAAGAAGGGCGTGGCCTGCGCAACGCCGTCGTACACGCGCAGATCGCCACCGCCGCGCAGGTGCGGCGGTGCGGCGAGATGGGCCTTGCGATTTTGGCGCAACCCATTTTCCTGCGCGCGGATGCGCCGATTGTCGAGAGCCGGGTTGGTGCGGAGCTGGCCGCGACCTCCTACTGCTGGCGGTCGATGCAGCGCGCGGGCGCGCATGTGGCGTTCAGCACCGACAGCCCGGTGGAGCCGACCGATGTGATGCCCGGCCTTTACTGCGCCGTGACGCGGCGCGGCGACCCGGCGCAGCCCGCTTACCTGCCGCAGGAGGCATTCACGCTGGGCGAGGCGCTCTACGCCTACACGGCGGCCGGCGCCTGGGCCAGCGGCGAGGAAAATGATAAGGGCCGGATCGCCCCGGGCATGCTGGCCGACTGTGTCGTGCTGGACCGCCTGCTTAACGAAAAAGAACCCGCCTCCTTGCTGGAGACGGGCGTGCGGGAAACGTATATCGCCGGGGAGCGGGTTTACTCCGCGTAGCACTGGCTCAGGATTGCTTCCACATCAAGGGGCGTTAGCGGCTTAAATGCGCCGACAACGCCCTTTTCCGTGTAGCGGGTTTTGGCGGCGAGGGCCGGGATATCCTCGGCGGGTATGCCTACTTCGTCAAGCGTCAGCGGCAGGCCCAGGCCCTTCCAGAACGCTTGCAGGCGCGCGATGCCTTCCAGTGCCGTCTTTTCCAGGCATTCGAAGTCCATCTGGCAGCCGAACACGCGCACGGCCAGTTGCGCCAGGCGCATCTCGTGCCCGGGCAGCGTGTAGCGCATCCAGTGCGGCATGATCACCGACAGCGCCGCGCCGTGCGCGGTGTCGTACTTGGCGCTCAGTTCGTGCGCCATCTGGTGGCTGCCCCAGTCCTCCTCGCGCCCCACGCCAAGCTGGCCGTTGTGCGCCAGCGTCCCGGCCCACATCAGCTCCGCGCGCGCGGCATAGTCGGTGGGGTTCGCCATCACGACCGGCGCGGCCTTGAGGACCGTCTGAAGCACGGCTTCACACAGCCGGTCGGACACATCGACATCCTGCGTGTTGGTGAAGTAGCGCTCGAAGATATGCGCCATCATGTCCGCGACGCCGCAGGCCGTCTGGTACGGCGGCAGCGTGAAGGTCAGTTCCGGGTTCATGATCGCGAATACCGGGCGGTTTTTATCGCCTGCCAGGCCGCGCTTGTACATGCCATTTTCCTGCGTGATGACCGCCGACGCGGATGATTCGGTGCCGGTGGCAGGAAAGGTGAGCACGCAGCCGATGGGCAGCGCGGCGGTATAGGGCGCCTTGCGCTCGTACAGGTCCCAGAAGTCGCCGTCGTACACAGCGCCCGCGGCGATGGCCTTCGCGGAGTCGATCGCGCTGCCGCCGCCGATGCCGAGAATAAAGTCTACGCCTTCGCGCTTGCACAGCTCGATGCCCTGGTAGACCAGGCCGCTGCGCGGATTGGGCACCGCGCCGCCCAGCTCCACATAGGAGATGCCCGCTGCTTCCAGCGATTTCTTGGTCGTCTCCAGCAGGCCGGAGCGCACGACTGACCCGCCGCCGTAGTGGATCAGCGCGCGGGTACCCCCGAAGCGCTTGACGAGCTGGCCCACCTGATCCTGTGTGTCGCGTCCGAAGACAAAGTACGTTGGGTTGTACAGGGTGAAGTTGTTCATGACGATCCCTCCTTGGTGTTATGCGAAGATGGCGTCGCGCTCCGCCCAGGCAAAGCCCAGCGCTTCGGCCTCGGCGCGGAAGTCGCGGTTGACGTGCATCAATGTGAACTTGCTCCGCAGCGCAGGCTCCAGCCGCGCCGCAAGCTCCGCGAGCGGCACATGCGGCGGGCTGTCCGGCGCTTTGTCGTAGATAAAAGTGTCCTGGTAAGCATGGATGATACGGCCCTCCCGCACGCCCCCGATGATATCTTCGGGCAGCTCACCGCTGTCGCCGCTGTAATAAACGGTTTCGCCGTCCATCGAAAGCAGGTAGGCGTAGGCGGGCATTGATGGTGCGTGCCGCGTGGGTCCGGGTGTGGCACGGACGCCGCGCTCATCAAGCGCAGAGAGCAAACGAACCTGCTCGCGGCGCGCGCCCATCAGTTCCAGCAGTGTGTATAGGCGTTCCGCGTCCGGGTGCACGATCGTCAGTGGACGGCCTAGGACCTGCGCCGCGTACAGCGCCAGCGTCCCCAGCGAGCCGCAGTGATCTGCGTGGAGGTGTGTGAGCAGCACGGTGATCGCCCCGGGGTAACGGGGTAGCAAGTCCGCGCGCATCAGCGTGGAAAAGGCAGTCTCGCCGCAGTCGATCAGGAACAGGTCATCTCCGCACGCAAAAAACGCGCCATTGTTACCCAGAGCAGGGTAAAACGCCGCGCCGGTGCCCAGAAATCGCAGTTGCATAGGGTGCTCCTTTCAGGTTGCGTCGGGGCCGACCACCTGCTGGAGGACGGCTGCCGTGTCGGTGTCGGGTGGAACCAGAATCCACGCGGAATACGCCTCAGTAAACACGAAGCCCAACCGCTCCGCCAGGCGAAGCGAGGTTAAGTTGGCGGCATCCCACGCCGGGCGCTGGCCCAGCCGCAAGCATTCCAGCACGAACGCCGCACCGACGCAGCGTGCATACCCCTTACCGCGATGGTCCGGGTGCGTGTCTATCTGTATCTCATAGCCGCTGGGATGGCGGCAGAAGCTGACGCAGCCGGAGACGAGCGATCCATCGTGAACCAGCGCAATGCCCAGCCCGTTCCTAAGAAAACTGTCGATAGAGGGAAACGCGCCGATCTGGTCCTCTGACCACTGAATAGAGAGCGCCTGTTCCAGCATCGCACGGTCATAGTGGACAATCTGGCATCCCTCCGGCGGCGTAGCCAACGCGTGGAGCGCCTCGCGGTCAAACGCGGTGGGGCTGGCGGAAAAGCCGTAGCGCACCGTTGCGTGGCTCTTGCGCGACCACGCGGCCAGCGCCGGATGCCAGGAGGCGGGCGGGTCGGAGATTTCATACCATGGATGCCAGCCACGCAGCGCGTCCAGCAACTCGGGCGCATGGCGCGCGTCGCCCGCGGCAAAGCCGATGCCAAAGCGCGCGAGCACGGCAACTGCCGCCGTGGGGCGGGTCATGTCATCGGCAAAGATGCGGCTTTCGTTCAGTGACAGGCAGCAGGACCGCGCAATCTGGTGATGCGGGCTGCGGGAAAAGAGCGGGAGTGCGGCGGCCTTGCGCGCGCCGGTGAGTTCGATTATCATACATCCATCCCCGGGTAAAGTATCGTAGGGGACACGCTGTCAAAGCGCAGCGTGCCAAAGAGAGACATTGCGGGCAGGTTGCGCCGCCAGACCTCTGCGGTGAGGCTGCGGATGCCGCTTTTCAGCAGTGTCTGCCTCGCATAGGAAACCAGTGCGCTTGCAACGCCGCGCCTGCGGAACTCCGGCCTTGTGTAGATCATCTCGATGCGCCCCTCCGCGCCATAGGCGGTCAGCACCAGCTCGCCCAGCAGGCGGGCCTCCTGCCACACCCCGATGACCGAAAACAGCTGCTCCTGCCTAAGGCGAGTGACCCACTCCGGCCCGCGCGCGGTAACCGAATAGGCGTTGACGCGGCTGAGCAGCCCCTCCGCGTCGGCGTCGTTTTCGATGACGACGGGCATGACAGTGCAGCCTACCGGCGGGTTGACGGGCTTGTCCTGGTCGGAGAGAATGCGGCGCATGCGAATGACTGCGTCGTCATTGCGGAAGCCAAAGTCCTGAAAGCTGCGCAGCAGCTCGGTATCATAGGGGCGGCATGGCGCGTAGATCCGGGCGCGCAGGCGCGGGTTTCGCGCGCGCAGCTCGATCGCACGGGCCAGCGCCGCACCCATCAGCATATCAAACGCGCGCTCGTCCTCTGCGCGCACGCTGATGTAAAAGTTGAGCGGACGCTCGGGCAGGATCGTATGGTTGATGTATTCGATCACCGCCGCGCTGCCCTGGCGCATGCCGGTTTCATCCAGCACCTCAAAGGCATTCTCCCGGGGCACGCCCGGCAGCGCGGCGGACGAATACTGGATTTGCGGCAAGTTGGCACACTTCCTAACAGGCAAATTTCAACAGCCTATTATAGTCGAAAGCGCTGGGAATGTAAAGGAAAACGGCAAGGGGTTTGAATGCCCGCTTGCCGTTTTTGTGATTAGAACTTCCGGCCGCCGCCGCCGCCGCGGGAGCTTCCGCCCCCACCCCCGACCCGGCCACCACCACCACCGCCGCCAAAGCCACGGCCGCCGCCGGAACCGCGAGAGCCGCCGCCCCCGCCGAAGCCACCCGGTCCGCCAAAGCCGCCCGTGGGGCGTCCGCCCGGGGGACGTGGCCGGGGCCGGGGTCCCATCGGGCCCATAGGCCCCATGGGAGGATAATGCCGGTGATGCCGGCGCGTGCCCCGGCCCAGCATCCAACCGAACAGGCAGCCAGAGGCATTGCCCGCCGAGCGGAAGATGGAGCCGACGATCGAGAAGATCACGATCAGCACGATGATTCCGATGATTATTTCCATGAAGCTTATGCCTCCGTAAGAGGTCGATGTATTGTAGGTGCTGTTATTCTGCGTTCCGCCGTAGCCGTAGCTGGAGCCGTCGTTGGCCACCTGGGGCTTGGCGGTCGCCTTGTTCAGGCTAACGCCGTAGATCGAGGCGACCTTCTCACACAGCGCGCGGTAGTTCTCCCGCATGCCCGCCGAGTAGTCGCCCTTCTCTAGATACGGCATGGCGTAGTCGTCGTTGTACTTTGTTGCGGTGGAGATGGGTAGCTTCTGCTCCAGCCCGGTACCCACCGTTGTCCAAATATCGTGGTCACCAATGGAGATGAATAGCAGCACGCCATCGTTCTTCTCCGCGCTGCCCAGTTTCCATTGGTTGAAGAGCTGGTATCCGAACTCCTCGGGACCCAGGCCATCGAAAAACTCCACCGTAACCGCCACGACCTCCGCGCCGCACGCTTCTGCAAGAGCCCTGCCCAGCGCGATCATCTCGGCCTCGTCATCGGCATTGATGACATCGGCGTAGTCATTAACATAGAATACATCCATTGGCTCGGACGGTACCGCCGCCAGCGCGCCCAGAGGCGCCCAGCAGCACAGCACCGCCACGATGACCAGGCAAATCAAGCGCGTCTTTTTCATTGATACACCTCCGGCACGCCGCCCAGCAGCCATTTCGTCGGGAGCGAATCGTATACCTCGCGTACTTCGGTCACCTTTTCATTGTACGTACCGGCCACGCGGGTGAGGATTTTCTCCGCACTGTTCAGTTCATCCATCACACCGACCATCAGCTTACGGTCCTGCTCGGTTGCGGCGTTCTCAATGGGCCCCCGCACGCTCTCCGCGGCAAAGGTCAGCCTGCGGTCGGCCTCGGCAATCTGGCCCGCGTGGGTCGCGTTCTTGAGCGTGTGGATGGCATTCTCCAGCGCTTCAATACCCGCGTTACCCGGGATGCTGCGCTGGCAGATCACCAGCAGATTGCTCGCCTTTGCCGCGCGCTGCTGCGTCAGTTCGGCAATCTCCGTCAAGGTCGCGCCGGAGTTCTTGACGGCCCGGTCCAGTGCATTTTTGTTGCCGAATGTAACGCCGACCAGGATGCACAAAACCATCACCAGGACGGCGACCGGCACCGGCGTCTGTTTCATTTTGTTGAGCACCTTCGTCCTCCTAATATCAGTGTTTTATGCTCCCGTGGGGCGGCTGCGAATTTCCAGCAGCTTCTGTTTGAGCTGGTCTTCCATCTCGCGCAGCTTGATTTCCGCGGCGGCGCGCTGGGCGCGGCCCTCCCGCTGGATGGTTTCCACCTCGGTCAGCGAGTCGATCAGCGCCTGGTTGGTTGCGGTCAGCGTCTCAATGTCGACGATGCCGCGCTCGGTAGCCCTGGCCGTCTCGATCGTGCCCTGCTTGAGGGCCTCGGCATTCTGTCGCAGCATTTTGTTGGTGGCGTCGGTGACGGCCTGCTGCGCAGCGATGGCGGCGCGGGAGTTTTCCATGCCCAGAGCCAGCACCATCTGGCTCTTCCACAGAGGCAGCGTGTTCACCAGCGCCGAGTGGATTTTGTCCGCCATCAGCGAGTCGTTGTTCTGCAGCAGTCGGATCTGCGGCGCCATCTGGATGCTGATCTGCCGCGTCAACTCCAGATCGTATACCTTCTTCTCAAACCGGTCGATGGCGGCCGCCAGGTCGCTGGCGATCTGTGCGTCAGCCGGGTCTCCGGTCGCAAGCGCCTTCTCGTTCAGCTTGGGCAGTTCATTGCTGCGGAGCGATTCGATCTTTTCTTTGCCAGCCACAATATAGAAGCAAAGCTGGCGGTAATAGTCTACGTTCTCATCATAAAGGTGGTCGAGCATCGCGATGTCCTTCAGCAGGCCGATGCGGTGATCTTCCAGCGTCTGCGCCACCTGATCCACCGACACGCTGACCTTGTCATAGCGCGCTTTGAGCGTCGTCACCTGGTTCGCGCCCTTGCGCAACAGGCCAAAAATGCCTTTCTTTTCGCCGCCGTCTGCGGAAAAGCCCTGCAGCTGCGCAACCAGCCCGCTGAGTACCTCGCCCGCCGCGCCGGTGTCCTTGGCACGGGCACTCTGCAGCGCCGTATCCGCAAAGACGGTCAGCTTCTGCTGCGCGGTGGAGCCATACTGAAGCACCTCCGCGGCGCTCGTAACGTTGATCTTCTGCGCGTATTCACGCACCGCCGCCTGATCCTGCTCGGGCAGGTCGGTCAGGGTGATGTCGCGGGGCTGCTGGGGGTTGATGACGTCGACCACATTTGTCTGCTTATCCATCATGAAACGCTCCTCTCGCTCTTATAACTTCCTAGTGTCTGCCAGCCCATCGGACTTTAGCATGCCCTCCAGAACGTCCATTTCCACCTGCAGGTCCAAATACTTATGTTTGTCCAGTGCCTCCAGCTGGCGGTCGAACGCACGCTGGATCTCCGGCAGCACCCGGTCGGTCCGGGCACATACGGCCTTGCCGTTTTCGGAGTGCATGCCGCCCTGTTCGATGGCGGCGCGGGCATCCAGCAGCTTCTTGGTGGTGGGCAGGTCGTAGCGCAGGAAGGTGCGCAGCTGGCCGTAGAGCGCGGGCTGCTCTTCCAGGCGAGCGAGAATCTGCACGGCCGACGCTTCGATTCCTTCGATACACGCGGAAACCTTCGGGTCAGCAATGCGGTCGTTGGCGGTCCGGAAGGTGGTGAGCATCTGCCGGGCCTCGGTGAGCAGCTGGTCGGTCTGCATGTCGCCGGTATCGGGCGGCAAGTCGATGCGCACCCGCTTATCCGGCCAGACACCCCTGGCCACTGCGAACACAATCACGCCGACGCCCGCCATCAATAGATAATCGAAGAGGCTGGAGACGGACATGATAAGTCCACAGAGCAAGAAGGCGGCGCCTGCCGCGTAGTACGGCATTGGAGAGCGCTTGCGGAGCTCCTTGTATGGCGTGATCGCGTCCTTTTTGATGATTTCTTTCATCGCTTCACTGTTCCTCCTCGTTTCGTGCCAGGGTCATTATACAACAAAGCCGCGTGAAGCGAAAGCCGCGGAACGCTGTTTTCAGCGGGTTTTATGCTGCTTTTAACGAATTCTAATTATTGTCTAAGAAAGGAGTTGGAAATGGAAAAAGCGGGTGAACCTTGATGCACTTCTGGCTACTTTTGGGGAATGTTTACGCTTGACTTTCGCGACGCCTCAACACGAGGCTACATGCCATGTAATTATGCCAGCGCTGACATCTCCTTGTCTTGCTGTATTCTGTCATCTAGAATTAGAATTTCGCACAGGTCAACATAGAATTCTCCAAATTTATTCCCACTCATAAACTGGTAAAATACTGTAAAGCAGATCTCATCTACAAAAGCGTAATCGGATAGAGGTTCATGTATTTTTAAGTCCACATACAAATCTGGTTTTTTTGGGGCCGTCCCATCTAGGTCTAGAAGTTTTATTTTCTCATCAATGACTTTAATGGCTTTGTTTTTTGCCTTCACTTCAAGCTGAAGAAATGGAATATCCTTCCCATATATCTGGATATGTAGCTTTGGCGCCTTGGACAAATAGCTAGTCCAATCTTGGGGCGGATTGAATGGTATGTGCACCATGACAAAATCATTGTATTCTGGTTGGCGTCCAAAGGTGGTAAAGTCAACATGGGCAGTTATAGAGACTCTATTGGATGTGGACAGGAAAAAGTAGGAAAGCTTGATTGATTGTTCATTAATTGGCTTTGCATCCCTCAAGTTAAAAGGTACAGAGGATGGGTTAAACGAGGTATCAAACAAGGATTCTGCGCGGGAATCTTTCCTCACCTTTTTTAGTAAAAACCAGAGATCTTCTAGCCTTGCTGGGTTTGTAATGGCAAAAACATGATTGGGCTTGTATTGAACTATTTTGTGCTTTCCATATTTGTTGAAATATCGACATATCGTACAATCGTGCACAGTATTTGGGTCGCTCCCAAGTATTTGGTATTGTAAACAAACTCGCGGAAAAAGGTACTTCCAAGTGATATGTCAATTCGTTTTTCTTTCCCTTTTTCAATTAAAGGAAATGTCCATACATTTTCAATGCTAGATAGGATGTTTCCTTTTTCGTCATATAAAAGGAAAGATATACCAATATGACCAAGGGGTGATCCTTTATTGCTAATAATAAACGATAAATAGTTATCACCCATTGCACTCCACATACCAATGCAGGGACTCATCCTCACCATATTGTTTCGCCAAAAGATATCGACCGTCAATTTTGCGCTGAACAAGCCAATTGAGACAGTTCCAATTATGGCCAAAATATGAAGAAGAGTTGCGTTGATTTCTTCCGCATCTCCATACCCAATAAAATACAAAAAGTATTTAGACACCTCATCTTTAAAATTCAGGTCAGATGTAAAGAATAGTGCAAATAACAATGAACCAGTAACAGTCAGTATGACAAAACGTGCTGCTGTTTTTACTATTTTGAGAATATGACTGTTGTAGGAATCTTTTATCTTTTGTGTCTTCATGATTCTGCTCACACCTTTGGCATGATTATACAGAAAAATCAAAAAAAGTCAATGAGCGCGATGAAATGGCTGTTTCTTAATTCAGAGACGAAACACTCCGCTTTGCTATGTCTGCCGAGGAAGGCAAGTATAACCCTTCGGAAGGGGTATACTTGCCTATGGATCGATTAGAACCAGGGCTGTGGATAGTACGGCAGGTTGTTCATGAATCCGCAGTCGCGCTCGCATCCACGGGATTCCATCCGGATCACCGCCACCTTGACGCACACCTCCACACGGATATCAAACGTAGCGCGGCACGCGGGGCGGCCGGCATCCACCAGGCGGACCTCCGCGTCGGCGAGTACCGTCCCGCGCTCCCTAAGGCACGAGGCCGGCATGCGCACAAAGACGGTCATCTGCGAGAAACCGCAGTAGGTACGGCCGCACGCGTCGCGCACCCATGCCTTCAGCGGCACGGTCACCTCGGCGACGGCCGGCGAGGAGCCCCGGCAGCTTTCCTTGATGCACACGGACGGCTCTTCGCATCCGGCCTCCAGGCCCACTAGGCATAGCGGCTCGGAAATGCCCAGCGGCAGGCCGCTGACGGAGATGCACTCCGGCATGCACCGCTGCGCATAGCGCCCCGAGCAAATCACGCGCGGCGTCAGGTAGCGAGGATTCTCGCAGGGGTCGAAGCAGGGCGGCGGGCACGGGGGCTCACAGCGCGGCGGCGGGCAGGGCGGTTCACACCGGGGCGCACACTTAATCTCGCACCGGGGGGGACACGGGGGCTCGCGCCGCGGCGGGCGAGGCGGTTCGCAGCGCGGCTCACACCGGGGCAGCTCGCATCGTGGCGCGGGCTGTTCATCCCAGCAAGGGAGACGGCAGCTAGGCTCGCGGCGCGGCGGCGGGCATGGGGGTTCACGGCGGGAGGGCCAGGGGTCTTTATGCGATGGCCGCTTGGGCCGTCTGTTCATTTCATACATGATGATTCCTCCTTGGGCGGCGGCGTGCGCCGTCCGCTCTATCCTATGCGCGCCTGGTAGGCCAAGTCACGCGCATATGGCGAGAAAATTGGAAAATGCCAAGGGAAGCCCTTGACAAACGACCGGGCGTCGGTTATCATATACCTCGTCGCCGCGCTGGTGCGGCGTTTGCGCTCCAGCAAGGGAGCATAGCTCAGTTGGGAGAGCATCTGCCTTACAAGCAGAGGGTCACAGGTTCGAGCCCTGTTGTTCCCACCAAAAATGGCCCGGTAGTTCAGTTGGTTAGAATGCCAGCCTGTCACGCTGG
>JAVBQK010000122.1:0-18427 GCA_031549105.1 Eubacteriales bacterium | reverse complement strand
CACCCCCCCGGCGGGCTGGGGTTCTGGGGTGGGCCCCGCCGCCCCCCCGCCGGGGGGGGGGTCCTGGGGGGGGGCCCCCCCCGCGCGTCGCCCATTCGCCTACCTCCGCCCGTAGTTCTGTATCACACCCATCACCAGTCGCATGCTGGTCAGTAGGCTGCCGTTGTTGATGGACCCGGCCGTGAAGATGTTTACGCCGCCGTGTACGAGGCCGTCCGCGCAGTCGCGCTTGGTCTCGGCGATCAGCTGCTCGGTCTCGTTGCGCATGAATGTCATCGGCGAGATGCAGCCGTCGATTCTGGCGTGCGGCAGGTATTTGCGGATTTCTGGTACGAGTACTGTTGGGCCAAAGTTGACGCCCGTCAGGTCCAGGCGGCCGAGGATCGGCAGCAGGTGCGCCATCGCGCTGTCGGAGTGCTGGTAGCGCGAATCGTTTTCGTTCGGGCTGTAGTGGTCGAACAGCTTCTTGAGAACTGGGTAGCCGAATGCCTCGTACATGGTGGGGGAGAGCAGGCAACAGTTGTCGTCGTTGAAGCTGTAACCGGGCAGGCTATGCGCCGTGACGCCCGCTTCCTCGTCCATGACCTGCGCGATGGATAGGGCTGCATGGCCGATCGCACGTGAAAAACGCTCGGCAAGCTCCGGCTCGTCGATCATCAGGTACGTCAGCGGTTCCACCCCGTAGATGGAGGTGGCCAGCGTCACTGGGCCGCGGATGTACCGCACCGGCGACGGCTTGATGCCGTAGGTCTCGTAGATGCGCTTTTTCTCGCTCTCCCAGTTGGCTGGCAAGAGGAATGCGCGGTAGTCCATCGTTTCCACGCGGTCCAGCAGCTTGGCCAGGCTTTCTTCGTCCGCCACATGCCCTTCCAGCCACTCGGTATGGTTTTGGTAGACATAGCTGCCGCCGAACACCTCGCCGATGCGCTTAACGTAGGGAAACGCTGCATCCTCCGGCAGGTACTCTTCCCGCAGCAGGCGAATGCCGACGATCTTCTCAGCCTTGTCATTGTAGCGCTTATTCAGGTCAATCCGGCGCTGGCGCTCCTCCGGCTCCCACGGGTGGCCGGGTTCGTCCAGTTCATCATAGACGCATTCGTCACTCATGCGAATGCCCAGCGCTACCTGCGGCCCCTCATAGAAACAGTTGTTCTGATGCGCGATCGCGTCATCCTTCCAGAATTGTTCAATATCCAGATCAAACATTTGTGTGCACCCTTTCGCCTAGCTTTGCTGCCAGTATAGCACAGGTTCTGGAAGAAATCACCGGTATTTTGCTGTATAGTCACCCAACCCCAAAACTGACCAAGGTGAGCGGATCTTTTTCCGCCCGGCGGCGTCGCTCTCCGCTCAACGTAGCTGCCGGCTACGTCTCGCTCCGGCTCCTTGCCGGACAAAAAAATCTCTCGCTCACTTTGGCCAGTTTTGGGGTTGGGTGACTATAGTATTCATTGATTAGGGCGTGTTCCCACTACCGCTCAATGCCCATCTTCCGCCCGCTTTTCGCGCCAGACTGCGTTGCTTCCCCTCGAAATACCGCCGGTATTCCTTCGGAAAAGCGCCTTGTCTGACACGAAAACCGAGTGAAATCTGGGTATTTCGGATAGTGGGAACACGCCCTAGTTTGCCGCTTCCACCCGCACCCAGTACCCGCCGTCCCATGTGAAGCCGGTGAGGCCCGGTGGCGGCTCAGGCGCGTAGACGCCTGCTACCCCGTGCAGTGTGGCGGCAATACGGCCATCCTGCAGCAGGCGGCCTGTGATGCGTTCCGGTGCGCCTGGAGTGAAGCGGCTGGTGAATGCCCAACCATCCGCGCTCGCCTGAACAGGCTGCGGTGATGGTGACGTGTCTGTTTTTGCTGCTGTCAGTGTATTATCCGCTGCCGGTGGCACTGTCGGCGCTGATGGCACCGCTTGCCGTTCCGCTAGCGGCGACGTGGAGAGTGCGGCGGATACCGTGGCAGCGGGGCGAGGCGTCCGTTTGGGCTGCAGAAGCCGCTTGCGTACATCGGGGAAATCCACGCCATCACCGCCGACAAGTGCCAGCTTGTCTCCACGCAGCAGCGCCGCCTGCGTGAAACCTTCCACTTCCTCTGGGCGGGTGGGGAAACTGCCCGCGCCCTTTTGCACCGTGCCCAGGGTGTAGGGCGTATCATCCTCGGGGCGTAGCAGCATCACCTTTGCCTCGCCCGGCATGCCGGCGGCGCGCACATCCACGGTGCAGCGAGCGCCTACCTGCTCAATGCGGATGAATCCGCCCGGCGATCCGTCCTCGTGGCGCAGCAGTAGTTGCCGCCGCTTATATGCTTCAGCCATGGTAAAACACCTCCTGCGCCAAGCTATGCGAGGCGGCGGGCAGGCATTCAAAAAGCAAAAAAGCGCCGACCCCCACAGGAGGTCGACGCAAAAAGACGGAAAGTTAGTTAGGTATCCTCGACCGGACCGAGCTTGTAGGACAGCGTCAGCGAGGAATCCACGCACTGGCGGTAGAAGGTGTTGCGAATGCGCTCCATGACCATCCGGCCGGTCTCATAGCTAACGGACGGCAGCAGCAGCGCGTACTGCGACGGGCTGTAGCGGGTGACCGTGTCGCCCTTGCGCAGGCTGCTGATCATGGCGTTTAGCAGTGTGCGCATCGCGCCGTCCAGTACCAACGGCTCGATGACCTGCCCGCTGGAGGAGGATAGCATCACGATGGCCAGGTACATGCCATTGCCAAGGCGCGAGAAGTTGCGCATCAGCAGCTGGTAGATGTCCTTGAAGATCGCATACTCGCAGATGAACGCGCCGTTGGTCGGGTCGTTCTCCTGCAGCGACTTGCGGATGCTATCGATATCCATGCCCAGCGACTGGTCGGCCTGGATGATCTGCTTATAGAAATTCTGGATCTTCTCCGGCGGCCGCATGCCCAGGTAGTTGTAATGCAGGTTCGTCGCGTGGCGGTACTGCACCAGCGCCTCGTTGCTGCGGTTGGTCTTCACCAGCGCTTCCATCAGCTCAATGTGCATCGTCTCATCAAACGCGTCGACATCCAGTGCGCGGCGGCAGATGCGGATGATGCCCTCGTAATCCTTATTCTCCTTGAGCAGGCGGATCGCCAGATACGCGGTACGCAGGTAGAGCGTATGGTAATACGCGCTGCGCGAGACGATCCAACTCTCGCCGTCGCTGCCGGAGTTCATATCGCCCGCGTACATCGTCAGCGCTTTCTCGAACTTTTCTTCCGTAGCGCGGTTCATCGATGTGACACGGGAAAGCTCACGGCACAGCTCTTCAAACTCGAACACGTCGATGCTGCAAGGCAGGTCGGTATTCCACCGGTATGCTCCGCGGCTGGTGACGATGCACTTGCCCAGCGTCTCATCAAAGGCGCTCATCGCCGCGCGCATGCGGCTGACCAGCGTCTTCAGTGCGCTCTCGGGATTCGAACTCGCCTCGTTCGGCCAGAGCACCTCGTACAGATCGGATGAGGCAATGGACTCATCCTTGTGCAGAATCAGGTATTCCAGCATCAGGCGGCCCTTTTTGGAATTGCTCAACACCTTGGATGCGCTTTTGCCATCGACCATGATTTCAAACTTGCCCAGCAAAAAAACCCTAATCATTGCCTAACATCCTCCTTTCCATCCAAATCATGGAACTGCTCCTTATCAAGCGCCCATCTTGCGGGCCATCAGCTCCGGATTGGTGGAGTACAGCAGCGCGTTTTCTCTGCTGATGCGCTTCTGCTGATACAGGCGCAGGATATCCGCGTCCATGGTGATCATGCCGTCGGAAGCGCCCGCGTAGATAACGTTGTCCATCTGGTGCACCTTGCCCTCGCGGATCATGTTCTGGATCGCGTTGTTGGCGATCATGATCTCAAATGCGGGGGTCAGGCCGCCATCCACCGTGGGGATGAGCTGCTGGGAGATAACCGCCTGCAGCACCATGGAGAACTGAACGCGAATCTGCTGCTGCTGCTGCACCGGGAACACGTCCAGGATGCGGTCGATCGTCTTTGCCGCGCCGACGGTATGCAGCGTGCTCAGGATCAGCTGGCCGGTTTCCGCCGCAGTCAGCGCGGTCTGGATGGTCTCAAAGTCGCGCATCTCGCCCAGCAGAATGACGTTGGGCGACTGGCGGAGCGCCGCGCGGAGCGCTGTGCCGTAGGTCTCGGTATCGTGCGTAATCTCGCGCTGGGTGACGATGGAGCGCTTGTGCGGATGGAGGAACTCAATCGGGTCCTCCAGCGTGATGATATGATCCGAGCGCTCGTTGTTCATCTTGTCGATGAGGCACGCCAGCGTAGTGGACTTGCCGCTTCCGGCAGGGCCAGTCACCAGGATGATGCCGCGCCGCTTCTGGTAGAGGTTGGTGACGGCTTCTGGGATGTGCAGCAGCTTGGGGTCCGGCAGGCCGAACGCCACGACGCGCAGCACCGCAGCCAGCGAGCCGCGCTGTTTGTACGCGTTGCAGCGGAAGCGGCCCAGGTTCCGCACGGAAAACGAGAAGTCGTCATCACCGGTTGCCATCAGCGTTTCGATTGGCCGGTTGTTATCGGATTGATAGATTTCACGCAGCAGGCGTTCACACTCGGCCGGGAAGATCTTTTCTTCGGAAACCGGCGTGACCGCGCCACCGATCTTCATCGACACATAGTAGCCGGGGATGATGAACACGTCCGACGCGTTCCGTTCAATTGCCGTAGAAAGAATCCAATGTAGATCCAAGGTGATACGCCCCTTTCCCGTCTTACCAATAGGTATCATCTGGTACCCATTCCAGGATGTTGATCACACGATGGTGGACCATCTCGTAACGCTTTTCGCTATCCGGACCTAGTGCCCTTATGGAAACATCCAGTTCCTGACTTTCGCTGATGGGCACAGTGAAGGAGATTGTCAGGTTCCGCGAGACGTAAATGAGGTCATCCTCCAGGTCCCGCACATAGTCCTTGTAATCGTCCGCATCCTTGGGAGCAGCCAGCAGTTTCTCGTCCAGGGAGGCCAGGATGCGCTGCGCCTCCGCGGCGGCGGTATAGTATGCTTCCACCTGGATCTGGCGCCGCTGGGTGAGTGTCAAATCAGCGCGGGCGCTGGCAAAGGAAAGCACGCTCAGGGTTGTCAGGCTCAGCAGCACAAAGATCATCAGCACGGAGGATGCGCCCACGCCCATGCGGTATTCCTGCTGTTGGTTCGTTTTGTTCATAGCGGAACCTCCCCGGGCTGATAACGCGCCATCGGGAGCGTAACAATCTCAGTCTCGCCATCGTAGATGGTGATGGTCAGATCATCCAGCATGCCCGCGGCAGTCTCTACATGTTCGCCGCCGATGACAAACAGCAGCGCGCGGTTCTCTACCTTCAGCTGCCGCTCATGCCGCCCGTCCACGGATTTCCAGCCGGCGGCGGCAAAGAACGTTTCTGTATCCAGCTCGCTCACATAGAACCGGTCCGCCAGGTCCTCCGCCATCATCAGCGCGGCGCTGTCCACCTTGCTGCGAACGCTCTTGTTGTGCGTGGCGACGAACACCTGCAGAATAATCGCAGCGGACAGGGAGAAGAACAGCAGCACGATGATTAGCTCAATGAGCATCGCGTTAGGCCTTCCGGCTTTCTTCATGGCTGCACCTCCTGCGCGGCGCGCAGGGCAATATGCATCGACTGCGTTCGGCCGTCCTTCGCTGTGGCGCTGAGATTGACCAGGTTTTCCGCCTCCAGCGCAATGGAGAAGTCGGCCACATCGGCAAGACGCCAGCCGTCGTCAGGGTCAAACTCCATATCCCCGGCGTTGAGGAGAATCTCGTACAACGAGCCATCCTTATAGAAGATGTAGGTCTCGTAAATATCGCCCTCATAATCTTCGGTAAGCACCAGCGCATCCACGCCGCCCGCCTGTGTCATGCGCACGCCATCGCTTGCCGCGTCGCTGCGCAGTTTGGTGGCGACATAACCCAGCGCTGTCCGGACCTCGCCAATGCTGGCGCTCGTATCCACCACGCCCCGGTATCCGTCTACGCCAATCACCACGATGACCAGCGCCAGCACGACAAAGATGCCAAAAAGCGCAAACGTGAACAGCCCGCTCACCATGCTGTGGCTGGCTGGGTCCATGCCGCGCCGCTTGCTCATTTCGCACTCTCTCCTTTGAAGTTTACGAATATATCAGGCATGATGTTTGAGGCGAACACCTCGTACCGGACGACGAAGCGGTTCCTATCGACAATGATGCCGTAATCCGCGATGAGCTGTTTGAGCGTGGGGGGATAGTACCCCTCCGTCGCGTAGCAGCTAACGGCGGCATTGCGGATGGCGTTCTCCAGGAGCGTGGTCTGCTCGGCATCGGTGCTGCTGCCAGTGCTGCTAAACAGCGATGTAAACAGCGCCACGAGGAGCGCAAACACCAACACCGTGATGACCAATCCTTTGATGCGGAATCTGGGCCGCTTTTCGTACAGATGCACGGAATCCCTCCCAGCCCTTTTACAGGATCGAGGACATAATGCTCGCAAGCGGCAACATGACCGCCAGCAGAATGCCACCGATAACGATTGCCAGCAGCGCGACCAACGCCGGCTCAATAAAGCCAACCAGACGGCGAATGCTGTCGTCGATCTCATCTTCGTAGATATCGGCCAGGTGCTTCATCACGCGGTCCATCTGGCCCGAGTAGAAGCCGACCTGGATCATCTTGTTGTAAATAGGCTCAAACAGCTCCGCCGCGGCAATCGCTTTGGGCAGGTCCACGCCCTTTTCGTTGACATCGTGCGCGCATCTTTCCACCTTGGCGCGGGTTTTCTCGTCGGAGAGCACGTTCGGCGTCATTTCGATCGCCTCGCCAATGGGGAAGCCCGCGGTCATCATCATGGACAGGACGGACGCAAACCGGCCTGCCGATGTCTTCTCCATTACGCGGCGGATCGGTGGGAAGAACCGGGTGACGATGCGGTTGATCGTGTCCTGCTTGCCCATCTTGGAGAGGATGAATCCCGCGCCGAGCACGAGCACCAGCAGCGCAACGATGACCATCATCACCTGCCCGACGATAACGCCGAAGTTTAGCACGCCCGTCATTGATGCGTCCATTTCCGAGCCGAGGTTGCGGAACACGCGGTCGAAGATGGGGAGCACCTGGGAAACGAGCACGCCGATGATGACCGCCATCATCAGCACCAGCACGACCGGGTAGATGACCGCGCTGCGCACGGAAGAGCGCAGCTTGGACTCGCGGGTGTAGTACTCGGCGAGCGCCTCCATGACATCATCCAGCTTGCCTGCGGTCTCGCCAATGCGCACCATCTGCGTCATATAGGGCGGGAAGATGCCCGCCTCTTCCACGGCGATGCCGAGCTTGCCGGTATCTTTGACGGACTGGTCGATCTTTTTGAACATGGGGGCATAGTGTGAATCGTGATAGTTGTCACACAGCGCCTCCACTCCGTCGTACATCGGAATGCCGCTCTTGAGGATGAGCGCCACTTCCTCGCAGAACATGGCAACCTCAATTGCCGGCAAATAGCGGCTTCTTTTGTTTTTGAGTTGTGCGGGCGCGCTGTTTTTCACGTTGAGTTCCGACATCGTCTTTCCTCCCTGCCAGTGCATGAAGCCTGTTTTGCCTGGGAATCAATAATAATACTGTTCCGCGTAATCGGCCTGGGTGTAACCGCCTGTGCTGAAGGTGGCGTCCATCATCATCCAGTTGCCGCCCAGCAGCGCCTTGTTCCAGGCATGGCGCTCGCCGGTAGGCAGCAGGTCGCCAACGACCATCATCGTGGGGATACCCTGCACGCGAAGCATGCAGGCCAGCAGCGCGGAGTAATCAAAGCAAATGCCCATGCCGGTGAGCAGCGTGTCGTCCACATCCGGCAGGTATGGATTCCGGACAGTCAGCATTTTCATGTAGTCGTACATTACATACTGGCTGACGTATGTATAAAGCTTTTCAGCCTTTTCCCATTCGTTGGTCAGCCCTTCGCACAGCTCAATGGACTTCTGCACAGCCAGCGTCTCCGGTTCATACCAGATGAACTGGTTGGGGCAGAGGAAGGCCGCGTTATTGTCGGCCATGACAACATCCAGTGTGTTAGAGGTGATCAGGACGTAGTCGGAGCCCTTGCTGTTTTCCAGCACGGAAATCTTGTAGGTACCGCTTCCTTTGATAAGCGGATAGACCTCATAGACATCCTTGCCATTGAGGTCGTAATTCTGAATCGCGCCGTCGCAGTTCACCTGCACCTTGAGCTTCTTGGAGCTACCCGAGTGCTTCACCATGATATAGCCAAGGTCCATGTGGCTGATATCCATGGTCACTTTGCCCGCAGTGACGACATTTTCCCCGCTGGCCTCGGGGTATACGGGCGCGGCGTAACTTCCTGTTGCGCCCCCAAAGATGACGAGCGCACAAAGCACGAAGCAGACCCATGGTGCAACGCCGTGCATTCGCTGAGCGGTCTTCTTGCGCATCGCTTCCATCCCATCCGCTTTATATACATTCCTGTTACATAGAAAGTAACAAGTGATATTGTACCAAAAAACCCTGGAAATGCAAGCCCTAGGTTACGAATCATTTTCTCCCATTATTGCGTGCGGGTAGCCATTTTGCTGCAAACGGGGTATAATACAGTTTCGGCCTAGGGATTGAGGCGGAACTAAGCGAGGAAAGATATGAAGATAAATAAATCCACCCTGCGAAAAATTGTCAACAATGACTATACGTTCACCGTTTTTACCAAGGCGGCGGCAGTGCTCATTGGGTTGGTCGCATCGGCGTTCTCCAAGCGGTTCCTTGGTCCCACGCTCGAGGGCGAGTATCGCTACATCAATGCGCTGCTGACTACTGTCGCGGTTGTTGCCAATTTCGGCCTCTACCAGCCGCTTCCATACTATAAGCGGCAGAAAGAGCCGGATGTGCTGCGCAAGTTCCTGAACATCTATGCGCTGCAGTTTGTGATTTACGCGGTGGTTGGCGGGGTGCTGGCGGTCCTGCTCCATGACCCGTCGCTGACGGCGGTGTGCTTGATTGCGCCCATCCAGGTGCTGGCAAACCAGCTGAGCTTCACCATCATGGTGGAGGACGTCAAGTACAAGAACGTAATCTTCTTCACCGCGCGCATCGTCAACACCACAATCATCATTCTCGCATTCTTTACGCTCAGCCCCTCGCTGTTGGTCGCCCTTGCGCTGCTTGTCGTAGGCGACCTGATCACCATCGTGCTGGCGCTGCGCAGGCTCAGGCACGTCGGCAACCCGCTCAAGGCGGACCTGGGTTTTCTGCGCAAGATACTGGGTTTCGGGTTCGTCGCGATGCTGACGACGCTGCTGCTGCAGCTGAACTACCAGATGGACGAGATGATGCTCAAATGGATGGGCATCGCCGCCGAACAGCGCGCGTTTTATGGAACAGGCGTTAGCATGGCATCCTATGGCTGGCTGATCCCCGACGCATTCCGCGAGGTCCTGTTCTCACGCACCGCCAAAGACGATGCGATTGAGGATGTCACATTCTCGCTCAAGATTAATTTCTATCTCACCGTTGTCATGCTGGTGGGCATTGCGTTGCTGGGTAAACCTATGATTGGGCTGCTGTTTGGCGCGAGGTATCTGCCTTCTTTCCAGGTGACGCTTATCCTGCTCTTTGGCGTGCTGAGCATGTCTTACTTCAAGCTGATCGGAACGCTTCTGCTTGCACAGGGCAAGAAGAACATGTACCTGATCATGCTCGCCGCAAGCGTGGTGGTGAATATCATCGCCAACCTCTTCACCATCCCCGCATGGGGGATCGAAGGCGCAGCGCTGTCATCGGTGCTGTCCTATACGGTGGCCGGCGCGGTGTTCGTGATCTATTTTGTCAGGACCTATAACGTTCCGCTCGTGAGCCTGTTCGCGGTGCGGCGCGGGGAAGTAAAGGGGCTGCTGGACAAGCTGCGCAAGTAGCTGCGCTTTACGCGAACCAGCCGTCCGCCTGTCTCTCCGGTACGGCGATCAGGCTGTCCTCCGTCAGGCAGAACGCTAGGTCTTCCGCAAGGCCCAGCCGCTCCAGCCGGTTATAGTGGCTTGTCCGGCAGAGCGCGGCGTGCAAATCACCGTCCGCGTGGTTGTACAGGGTACGCGCAGCGAGCGCCATATCATCCAGTTCCACCGAGGCGCCCTGTGCGGCCAGACGATCCAGGATCGCGCCCGCGGCGAGCGCGTCTTCCAGTGTAAACGCGCCATGGGTGCCCGCACAGATGATCGCGAGCCTGCTTGCCCGCGATACCGCCGCCGCGACCGATTTCGCATTGACAAACGCGCCCAGCACCAGCCGGGACGCCCCGGCCGCCGAGACGATCGCCTGCGTGCCGTTCGTGGTGGTCATCACGAGCCTGCGGCCCGAGATGCGCTCCGCCGTGTACTCGCTTGGCGAGTTGGAGAAGTCAAACCCCTCAATCAAAAGCGCGCTGCGCTCCCCGCCCAGCAGCGCACCCTCGCGCGCGGCCAGTGCCCGCGCCTCATCCACCTCTCCGGCGGCCATAAGTCCTGCACACCCGCTGTGCACCGCCTGTGCCGCCACGCTCGTCATGCGCAGCGCGTCGATGACCACCGCTGTCCACCCGGTTAGATCCAGCGCATGCAGTTCGTCCGGCGTCCCGAAAACCCGCACTTCCATTTGGCATCCTCCGTATAATTTGGTTTTATAACAGCAGCCTGCATATCCAGGCGCTTGCAAGCCCGCCCGCGATCCATGCCAGCAGCGCAGCCGGCACCGCATGGCGCGCGCGCTTCACGCCCGCCGCAGCTAGGTAGATCGACGCGGTGTAGAAGATCGTCTCGCTCGAACCCATCATCGTGGAGGCAACGCGTCCCTCCGGGCTGTCCGGCCCGTAGGAGGTGAGTGTCTTTTCCAGCACGGCCAGCGATGCGGAGCCGGAAAACGGCCGCATCAGCAGTACCGGCAGCGCACCCTCGGGGATGCCGAGTGCGGTGAGTACCGGCGAGAGCGCAGAAAGCAGCGCCTCCATCGCGCCGGACGCGGTCAGCAGCGCCACCGCCGCCAGGATCGCCGCCAGACACGGCAGTATGTTTACCGCCGTCTTCAGCCCACTCTTGGCCCCTTCCAGGAAGGTATCGTACATTGGCACGCGCCGGACAACGCCGCACAGTAGCATCGCGAGCAGTACCAGCGGGATCAGCGCGTCACCCATGGCGAGTCCTCCCCATGCGCGCAAGCAGCGCACAGCATGCGACGCCGACCACCGTGGACACACCGGTGGCGATCAGCGTCGGCAGCACCACCGACCCGGGCGAGGCGGACCCCGCCGCGGCGCGCAGCGCGATCACCGTGGAGGGGAATAGTTGCAGCGAGCTGGCGTTGATGACCAGGAACATGCACATCGCGTCGGTGGCGTTGCCGTCGCCTGGGCTGTCATCGGCCAGCAGGTGCATCGCCCGCAGGCCCATCGGCGTCGCCGCGTTGCCCAGACCCAGCACATTCGCCGCCATGTTCATCGCCATCGCTTCCCGCGCGGGGCTTTCGGCGGGCACATCCGGGAATAACCGCGACAGCAGCGGCGAAATCGCCCGCGTCGCCGCGCGGATTGCCCCGCTGCGCTCGACGATGGCGAGCATTCCGCTCCAGAGCGCAAAACCGCCCGCCAGCCGGATTGCCAGATTCACCGCGTCGATCACCGCCGCGAGCGCCGCTTCTGTTAGCAACGCGCCGCGCCCGGCCAGCAGGCCCCATACCAGCCCCACAAAACACATCAAGGCCCAAATGACGTTCATCATATGTGCCAAGGTATGCGGAAGGGCTAGCGGTACATGCTCCTTAGGTCATCCGTTTCGTTGCCTTCCGCGTCGCGGACGAACAGCGGCGGCAGAAAGTGCAGCATCGGCCGCACGGCCTTGCCCCCCTCCACCAGTGCCAGATTCGGTGCGCTGCCGTAGCGCGGGTGCACCAGCCGGATGCGCTTTGGCTCAATGCGCGCATCCCGCATCGCGTCGCATAACTCCAGAAGCCTTGGCGCGGGGAAGATCACGCACAACCGCCCGCCGTTTTGCAGCAGGCCAAATGCCGCGCGGCACACGTCGCCGATAGCCGCATCCCCCTCGTGGCGGGCGGTCCGCCGTTCCGGGTCGGGGTTCTGGGTCTTGCCGTCTGCACGGCCGTAGGGCGGGTTGCATACGACAAGACCGAAGCGCTCATATCCGAGCCGCTTCGGCGCTTCCCGCAGGTCCATCGCGTGCACGCGAACCCGCTCTTCCATTTTGTTGATCCGTATGCTGCGCGCCGCCATGTCGGCGATATCTGGCTGAATCTCCACCGCGTCAAACGATAGGCCCGGAACCCTCGCGCAGATCAGCAGCGGCAATACCGCGCTGCCCGTGCCCAGGTCCGCAGCGAGCCCCTTCCCGGCGCGCTCGGTCGCAAAGGAGGCCAGCAGCACCGCGTCCATGCCGAAGCAGAATCCATCGGGCCGCTGCAAAATCCACATGCCATCCCGGCGCAGGTCATCCAGCCGTTCCCCCTCGCGCACCAGTGCGCGAATATCTTCTGTATAAGGCTCCATCATATCACCGATCACTCAAATATTCGCTCGATACATAGCCGATTGTTCCATCACCTAGCCGCACCCGCGCCCAGCCGGATTCCGTGCCCACCACGATCAGCAGCGTCCCGTGCGGGAGTGTGGCGGTGACATCGGCTGTGGTGTTTGCCTTCGACCGCAGCGACAGCATGGTGCTGGTATCCTTGAGTGACACGGCGGCGAGCTTGCCGTCCAGCACGAAGTGTTCACGAAGCGCGTACCCCTTTGCCGATCCGGACTGCACATACACCCAGGAGGCGTTTGCCCCAGTGAACTGCAGCACCTCGACCGTCTCGTTCTGCTTCAGCGCTGCCGTCATGGCTGCCAGATCGCTCGGGGACTCGCGCAAGTGCAGCGTGGCGGTGGGGGAGTTAAGCTTGGTGCGGCCCGTCGTCAGTACCACGGTCTTGTTGCCGAACACCACGTCGGTCGCGGTGGGCGGTTGCGTCTGCGCCGCGGGCGGAGCTGCCGTGACCGTCTGCGCTGTGGCCTGCCCGTATGCCGGGGGCGTGAACGACACATACTGGCTGGCCATATAGCCGGTCTGCCCCTTGTAGATCACCTTGCACCAGTACGCGCCTGCCTCCAGCAGCGTCATCTCCGTGCCGGTGGGAACCGAGGTCAGCTTGTCGGCACCGGCGTCCGCCTGGCGGCGCAGGTAAACCGAACTGTTATCCTGGGTGGAGACCCACGCGGAGGAACCGGATTGCGGCGCGACGGTCTGTCCGGGCGTCGCGGGCTTTTCCGCCACCAGATATTGTGTGGCGACATAGCCCTTGTAGCCGTTGTAGCCAATCAGCGTCCATTTATCGCCCTTCTCGTAGACGGTAACCTCTGTGCCGCTGGGCACACGATCCAGCACGATGCCAGAGGAGGACGCGGTGCGGCGCAGGTTTACGCGGTCGCCATCCTGCGTGAAGACCCAAGCGCTGGTGGATGTCGGGCCTACGGTCGGCGCGGCGGTGGGCTGCGCCTGCGTGGGCGTTCCCGTGGCTGCGTCTATCTTCAGGTAGCCGGTGGATACATAGCCGGTCATCCCCTGGTAACGTATCTGGGACCAGGTGCCGCTCGCATCCAGTACCTCCACCCGCGCGTAGTTGGGCACCCGGCCCAGCACTGTCGCGCCGACATTTGGCTGGCTGCGCAGGTTCAGCGTGCCGCTTTGGAGCGTGACCGTCGCGAGACCCGTCTGCTGCACCGGGGCGGTCGGTGTCGGCGTAGGCACCGGCGCGGTGTCGCCGCCAAAGGCGATAAAGGCGTTCATCACATAGCCGCTCATGCCCATCACGGATACTTTCGACCATTCATCGCCGCGTTCCTCCACAGTCAGCACGGTGCCGTTTCGCAGCAGCGATGTGACCGGGGCCGACAGCGACGCGTACATGCGCAGGTTCAGCGTTTCGCTCTGGTTCGCCAGCGAGACAACGGCGGTACCCGCCTGGGTTGCCGGCGTGGGCGTTGGGGTCGGCACGGCGTTCTGGGTGAAGGTCAGGTACTGCGTGACGACGTAGCCTGTCTGGTTGTTGTAGCGTACCTGTGACCAGGAATCACCCTGCTTGATGATGGTGACGGTTGCGCCATTGGGAATGCTGCCGATGACCGTCGCCGTTGCGCGGCCTTCATTGCGCATGTTGAGCGACCCGGAGGCCAGGCGTACCATGGCCATGTCGCCATCTGCCACGGAGGGCGTGGGTGTGGGCGTCGGGGCAGCTTGATAGACCAGATAGGCCTTGGAAACGTAGCCGGTCAGGCTGCCGTAGCGCACCTTGCACCACTCGCCGGTTTCGCCCAGCACGGTGACGGACGCGCCATTGGCGATCTGGCCCAGCACCTCGGAATCCGCCTTGGCCTCTTTGCGCAGGTTCAGCTTGTCCCCGGCGCTTGTGAGCGACACGGTCGCGGGCGTTTCCTGGGTGATGCCGGCGGGGTCTTCCACGGCCTTGGGCACATCCACGCTGCCGGGCCAGTTGGTGGTGAAGTTCATGCGCACGCGCTCAATGCCTGTATAGTAGAAACCCAGAATTTGCGCGTAGCTGAACCCCAGCTCGCCCATCTGCTCCGCGCCGCGCTGGCTCATGCCCACGCCGTGACCGTAGCGGCGGGCGCTGATGCGAAAGCCTTTCGCTTCGCGCTCAACGGTGTACAGCTCGTTGTTGCCGCTATTGATGCCCAGGCCCAACGTGCTTTCCACGGTGGGGAAGATGGGGATATCAACCTCTTCGGTGTTCCCTGTCGCCAGCCGAACGGTAACCCGCATGCGCGAGTAAAGCTTGCTCGGCGCAGCGTATAGCGGGGTATGCAGCTGGATATCGACAACCTCGGCAATGGCATAGCCATTCGCAGAGCCACCGAGCTTATTGGCCAGCGCGTTTCGGATCATCGAATAGGCGCTGACGCTGCTGCCCTGGCTGGGTGTAAAGTAGATAAGATAGCTTTTCTTGACAGAGTTGGGATTTTCCAGGTCGTATGGATCGTCATTAATCTGGAGGTATCCGATCGGCGTGCCACCCCAGACGTGGTTGCTCGCCTCAGTCTGCCCGCCGTTGGATGCGCCGTAGTACGCACCGGCGTAACTGCCGCCATACTTGATGACGACGCCCCAGGTCTCGTCGACCGCCTGGATGCAGCGCGTCTTGCTATAGTTGACACCGCGGAAGACCTGATGGGTGGTGGTATCGGTCACGTCATAGCTGCCGGAAGTGGTCTTCGCCCGGATGGCGTAGGTACGGGCGGTTACCGCCTGCGCCTTGAGCGCCTCCAGCGGGAAGCTGTTGTCCATTTCATAGGGCAGCACGCCGTAGACGTATTCCTCAATGTAGAGGTAGCAGACCACATAGGCCGTGCCGCTGGAGTAGAAGAAGCGCATGTCGCCGGGGTAGAGGTTGGCGGGGGCGAGCGACTCGGCGATCTTCACGCCGCCGGACTGGCGGCTGAGTGTCACGCTGGAACCCATGTTGCTGCGGCTGCCGTTGGCGGTGACATAGATGCTGCCGCCGGAGAACTCTACTTTTACTTTGCTGCCGTTGGCCAGTGATGTGCCGCCCATGGTGTATGCGCCGGATATGGTCAGGTTGTAGGTATCGCTGCGGAAAGAGGAGAGCCGAACGCGGATCATGCCGTCCACAGAACCCGTCTGTTCCACCAGCGGGGCGGCCTGTGGGGTATCGGCGATGCTGGTGGCGGGTGCAAGAAGCAACACCAATGCCATCACAACCGTTACCCAATAAGCACAACTCCGCTTCATGTCTGTCTCCCTTCACCGCCTCCGCGAGGCCTGACGAATTTTGTCTGATTGTAACATTTCCTTAACAAAGTGTCAATGGGAATGGAGGGGTAAAATGGCTGGAAGTTGTTGGCGCACAAGGGTTTTGGTGGGTTACACCGAAGCGCCGCCGGGCCGTTTTAAGGGGTAGCCGGGTACACGATCCGTCACGTGAAAACGCTTGACGCATCCATCATTATCCTGTACGATGAAGCGCAAAAGCGCGAACGGAGGAAATGCACCGTTGAGTACATTTCAGCAATTTTTGTCCATTATAGGAATCTCCATGGTGCCGGTTATTGAGCTACGCGGTGCGATTCCCGTTGGGGTCGCGATGGGCCTGCCACTGCTTCAGGTGCTGCTTGCCTGCATCATTGGCAACATGCTCCCGATTCCGATCATTATCATTTTTGTCCGGCGCGTCTTTGCCTGGATGCGGAAGATCAGCCCGAAGCTGGACAAGATGGTTGCATGGTTTGAGGAGCGGGCGAACCGCAAGTCTGGCGTCATTGAGAAGTATCAGTACTTGGGCCTGTTTATCTTCGTCGCAATTCCGCTGCCCGGCACCGGCGCGTGGACCGGCGCACTGATTGCCGCGCTGATGAACATGCGCACGCGCTCCGCACTGGTGGCGATTTTCCTTGGCGTAATCGGGGCTGGTTTGATCATGACGGTGCTCAGCTACGGCGTTAGCGCGCTGTTCTGAGCATGAAATGTTTCCTCGCCTGCCTGCTGTTGGCCTCGATGCTGCTTCCGCTGTCCGCCTTGGCGGATGGCTATGCGCTCTACGTTTCGCCGGACGGCTCGGATGAAAGCCCGGGCACAGCGGATGCCCCGCTTGCGTCTCTTGCCGCCGCGGTCTCCCGCGTACGCAAGGATGCTCCGGCTGGCGGCGCCGCCGTTTATCTGCACGGCGGCACGTATGTACTGGAGGAAACCCTCACCCTTACCCATCGCGACCGGAAGGACATCGCCTTTGCCGCTGTGGCAGGGGAGACGCCGGTTATCAGTGGCGGCGTGCCGGTCACTGGGTGGACGGTAGGCGAGTGGCTTGGCAAGCCCATCTGGACGGCGCAGGTTTCCTATAAGCAGCTTTGCGCGCTATATAATGAAGAGGGGGCGCGCCCATCGGCCCGCTGGCCTAAGTTCGGCGTGCTGCTCGTCAAGGATACGCTGAAAAAGGACGCCGCCCGCCCTTCCAATGAGACACAGGCGCAGCACCGCGCGTTCTACGCCTACCCAGAAGATATCGGCATTTCGCTGGACGGCGCGGTGATGCGCATGCTCCATCTGTGGAAGGACGAACTGGCGGGTGTTACGTCCTATGATGCCGTAACAGGCCGCGTGGTGTTGTCCCGCCGCACGTCGATGACCGTCCGCCCGCTGGACCCGTACTGGTTTGAAAATGTCCTTGGTGCGCCTCTGGACCCTGGCGAGTGGGCGTTTGACGCGGCGGCCCGCACGGTTTACTATGCGCCGCGAAACGGCGAAACCCCGGAGAACACGGCGCTATACGCGGGCGTGCTGGAGAGGCTCATCACCATGGATGGCGCGGCGGGCCGCATCTCTTTTGAAGGAATCACCTTTACACGTACCGGTTGGACGCTGCCCGGCAGTGGCATTGACTTTCCGCAGGCGGCCTATGACGTGGATGCCGCCGTCTACGCGCGCAACGTGAAGGGGCTGACCTTTACGCATTGCACGTTTCGCGACACCGGTGCGGGCTGCATCCGCCTGGACTATAACGTGAAGGATGTGACAATCGAGCGCTGCACGTTCGAGAACATCGGCGCGCAGGCAGTGTATATCAGGGGCCGGAACCTGCCGGGCGACGCGAGCGTCACCGAGCGGCTGTCAATCCGGAACAACCGCATCGCAGGCTACGGTCAGAACTTCCGCAATGCTCCGGCGATCCTGCTGATGCATGCTGGCGATTGCGACATTGCCCACAACGAAATCTCGGACGGCTACTACACCGCCATCTCCGGTGGCTGGGTGTGGGGCGCGGGCACCAGCGCCACGCATGATCTGCGCATCACGAACAACCTGATCCACGACATTGGGCGGGGCATGCTTTCGGACATGGGAGGCATATACCTGCTAGGCACGCAGCGCGGCACGGTCGTCTCTGGTAATATTATCCACGACGTGCACGCTGCCGAGTATGGCGGCTGGGGCATCTACCTGGACGAGGGTGCAGGCCGAATCACCGTGGAGAACAACCTGGTGTACAGCTGCTCGGACCAAGGTTTTTTCCAGCACCGTGGCGTGGAAAACACCGTGCGCAACAACATCTTCGCCTACTCCCTGCAAGGCCAGATCGGCACATCCGACAAGACCGGCAACGGAACATTCCACCTGCAATCCAACTTGCTGGCGGGCGAGGAGCCGTTTTTCTATCGCAAGTACGGCAAGGAAAAAATGGATGTGGGCGCGAATCTCTATTATGCCGAAGCCTCCCCGTTCGCGGACGCTATCCAAGGCGACTATACGCTGCTGGAAACCGGGGATTTTTCCGGGGCAGGATTTGTGCCATGGGTGTATGATGCGGGGGTGCAGGCGGAGTAGGGGGTGGGGGGGCGGGGGGGGGGGGGGGGGGGGGCGGGGCCCGGGCGCCGAGCGA
>JAVBQK010000015.1:0-11157 GCA_031549105.1 Eubacteriales bacterium | reverse complement strand
ATGATCTCCAAGTCGCTGCCCGCGCATAGCGACGTGGAAATAGGCCAGTTCGACCCCGAAAAGGCGAAGGCGCTGCTGACCGAAGCCGGCTACCCCAATGGTTTTGACACCACGCTGTGGATCTACGCCGAGAGCTGGAAGACCATTGCCGAAATGATGCAGGCGGTGCTCGCGATGGCGAACGTCCGCGTGACCATTGAGCAGTACGAAATCGGCGCGTTCTTCGATCGCCTGGACAAGGGCGAGCACATGATGCTGCTGGGCTCGCAAACCGCCAGCCCCTACGCCGTCTCCAGCCTGAACAACTACTACAATGGCGAGTTCTTCGGTTCCTCGGGCAACTTCGGCTTTTACGTCAATGAAGATGCGATGGTTCTGGTCCGCCAGGCGCTTGCCTCGACGGATGCGGACGAGGAAATCGCCCTCTCCAAGCAGGTGCAGGAAATGGTCGCCAAGGACAACCCGTACTACCCGATCTCCTACACGGTGGACTGCCGCGCGGTCACCAAAGAGCTGAAGGGCTACGAGTTCTATTCCAACAGCCAGTGGTACCTGGGCAACGCCTACTTCGAGGAGTAAAACCTTCGTGATTCTGCGGCGGAGGGCATTTGCCCTCCGCCGTGCTACATCCTGAGGCGAAAATAGCAAGGGGTGAACGTATGATCCGCTACGTGGGGAAACGCCTGCTGATGTTGATTCCCATTATCTTTGGCATTACATTCATCGTTTTCTTTATTCTCTCGCTGACGCCGGGCGACCCGGCTCGCATGATCCTTGGCGCGAACGCCACTCCTACCCAGGTGGAGGCGATGCGCGAACAGATGGGCCTGAATGATTCCGTTATTGTCCGCTATTTCAAGTACATGGCCGGCGTGCTGGTGGGGGACTTTGGTACCTCTTGGTCCACACGCGAGCCGGTGTTCCAGATGGTCTTCGCGCGCTTCCCGTATACATTCCAGCTGGCGCTGCTCTCGATGATCGTCACGGTTGCGATCAGCATCCCGCTGGGTATCTACTCGGCGGTGAAGCAGAACACAGCGGCGGACAGCACCGTGATGGTGCTGAGCATGGTGCTCGCCGCGACGCCCAAGTTCTGGCTGGGCATCCTAATGATGCTGGTGTTCTCCGTGTGGCTGAGGTGGCTGCCAACCAGTGGGCTGGTAAGCTGGAAGAGCTACATCATGCCGACAATCGCGATGGCCGCGGCCAGCACGGCGATCAACACGCGCATCGTCCGCGCGTCGGTGCTGGACGTGATCAAGCAGGACTACATCCGCACAGCGCGGGCCAAGGGCGTGAAGGAAAAAGTCATCTTCCGCAAGCATGCTTTGAAAAATGCAATGCTTCCCGTAGTCACTGTTATGGGCATGAGCTTCGCCTCTGCGCTGGGAGGCAGTGTGCTCATTGAGAACGTATTCTCCATTCCCGGCATTGGCCTATTGATGATCGAGCGCATACGGCAGAAGGACATCCCTTCGGTGCTGGCGTGCGTGATCTTCATCGCTGTCATCTTCGCAGTAGTAAACTTGATTACCGACATTCTCTATAGCTATATTGATCCGCGCATCAAGGCGCAGTACATGCGCCGTGCCGGCAAGAAAAAGGCAAAGGGGGCGCAGCCGGCATGAACGCACAGGCAACAACGCCCGCCACGCTGGACCGCAAGAAGGGTCTGTGGCGCGAGGCGTGGATTCGTATGCGGCGCAACCGAGCTTCCATCGTCGGCATGGTCCTGCTCAGCACGATCATCCTGCTAGCGGTGTTCGCAAATGTCATCGCCGATTACAATACCATGGTTATCAAGATTGACATGACAAACCGGCTCGCGCCACCGAGCGCGCAGCATATTTTCGGCACGGACGAGCTGGGGCGTGATCTGTTTGCCCGCATCATCCACGGCGCGCGCATCTCGCTTTCGATCGGCTTCCTGGCAGAGCTGGCAACGCTCGTGCTGGGGATGCTATTTGGCGCGATCAGCGGCTACTACGGCGGCAAGTTGGATAACGTCATCATGCGCTTTATGGATGTCTTCATGGCAATTCCGAGCCTCTTGCTCTCCATCGCGATGGTGACGGCGTTTGGCACCAGTACACTGATCCTGGTGCTGGCGATTGCCGTGGCTGGCGTGCCGAGCCTCTCCCGTGTGGTGCGCGCGCAGGTGATGCGCGCCCGCGAGCAGGAGTACGTCGAAGCCGCGCGGGCGCTTGGCGCGAATGACTTTGTCATCATCATGAAGTATATCGTCCCCAACATCATGTCGCCGATCATTGTGCAGGTGGCGCTGGATATCGCCGGCTGCATCCTGACGGTCAGCTCGCTCAGCTACCTGGGCCTTGGCGTACCGCCGCCCGCGCCGGAATGGGGTGCGATCCTCAGCGCCGGACAGACGTACATCCGCGACGCATGGAACGTGACGGTATTCCCGGGCGTGATGATCGTGCTGACGGTCATTTCCCTCAACCTGGTGGGCGATGGCCTGCGTGACGCGCTCGACCCCAAAATGAAGCGGTAGGAGGTGGGACAGATGGCGGAAAAACTACTGGAAATCAAGGATGTCGTCATCCGGTACCACACCGATAACGGCATCGCGCACGCGGTCAACGGCGTGACCCTCTCGCTCGACAAGGGCGAAACGCTCGGCCTCGTCGGCGAAACCGGTGCGGGCAAAACCACCACGGCGCTGGGCATCATGCGCCTGTTGCCGGAGGCGGTGGGCAAGGTGGAGGCGGGCAGCATCCTGCTGGAAGGCGTGGACCTGCTGACGATTTCTGATGAAGCCATGCGCGAAAAGCGCGGCCAGGATATCTCGATGATCTTCCAAGACCCGATGACGGCACTCAACCCCGTGATGACGGTGGGCGAGCAGATTAGCGAAGTGATCCGTGCGCACCAGGATGTCTCCGGCGCGAAGGCGATGGAGCTCGCGGGCGAGATGCTGGAGCTGGTCGGCATCCCGGCGGCACGCCTTCATGAGTACCCGCACCAGTTTTCCGGCGGCATGAAGCAGCGTGTGATTATCGCGATCGCGCTGGCGTGCAGGCCGAAGCTGCTCATCGCGGACGAACCCACCACCGCGCTGGACGTGACGATTCAGGCGCAGGTGCTGGAGATGATCAGCAAGCTTAAAACAGAGATCGACACGGCGATGCTGCTGATCACGCACGACCTGGGCGTCGTCGCCCACACGTGCGATAAGGTCGCCATCATGTACAGCGGCCAGGTGATCGAGTACGGCACGCTGGAGCAGATTTTTGATTCGCCGCTGCACCCGTATACGCACGGGCTGTTCGGCTCCATCCCCGATATCACGCAGGAGGTGCGCAGGCTGACGCCCATTGACGGCCTGATGCCCGATCCGTTCAACCTGCCCGATGGCTGCGCGTTTGCGGAAAGGTGCCGCTACGCCACGCCCGCTTGCCAGAAGAACCGAATCCCAATGGAAGACCAGGGAAACGGCCATATGGTGCGGTGCCTGAGGGCGCGGGAAGTAGATGCGAGCAGCGAAAGGAGGGCCAACTGATGCCTACGCCGCTGCTAGAGGTCAAGAACCTCAAAAAGTATTTCGACACCCCGGCAGGCAAACTGCACGCCGTGGATGACATCAACTTCTCCATTCAAAAGGGTCAGACACTTGGCGTTGTGGGGGAGAGCGGATGCGGCAAAACCACCGTGGGCCGCACCATCCTGATGTTGCAGCAGCCGACGAGCGGCAGCATCCTCCTCAACGGCAGCGACATCGCGCAGTACGGCAAGAGCCAGATGAAGCCCCTGCGCGGCAAGCTGCAGATCATCTTCCAAGACCCGTTCTCCTCGCTGAACCCTCGCATGACGGTCTATGAATCCATCGCGCACCCGCTGATCATCAACAAGCGGTTCAAGAACAACAGCGCCGCGGAAAAGCGTGTCATGTCGCTGATGGAGATGGTCGGCCTGACACGGCGGCTGGTGAACACTTACCCGCACGAGCTGGACGGTGGGCGCAGGCAGCGCGTCGTCATCGCCCGCGCGCTGGCGCTGGAGCCGGAGTTCATCGTCTGCGATGAGCCGGTCTCGGCGCTGGACGTGTCCATTCAGGCACAAATCCTGAACCTCTTGCAGGACCTGCAGGAGGAAATGGGGCTAACCTATCTATTTATTACGCACAACCTGGCGGTGGTCAAGCACTTCTCCACCAACATCGCTGTGATGTACCTGGGGCAGATTGTCGAGACCGCCCCGTCCGCCGAGCTGTTCGCGCACCCGCTGCACCCGTATACGCAGGCGCTCATCTCGGCAATCCCCGTTGCCAACATACATCGCAAACAGGAACGCATCCTGCTCAAAGGCGAAATTACTTCGCCCATCAACCCGGAGCCGGGCTGCCGGTTTGCTAAGCGCTGCGCGTTTGCCTCCAAGGAATGCGCCGGACGTGATCTCCCGCTGGAAGAAGCCACGCCGGGCCACCATGTGGCATGCGCGCGCTGGCGGTCACTCGCGGCGGAAGGGAAGGCGGCGCGGTAATGAAAATCATAGGTCAGGAAGAGGTCATCCGGCTGCTGGACGAGCGGGACTGCATCCGCGTGATGCGGGAGACGCTCTCCGGGCTGGAGGCCGGGCATGGCGTGCAGTATTTGCGCACGCCTTACCAATTGCCGCGCGGGGATATCTTTGCGTTCATGCCCGCATGGCTGGACGATGAGATGTTCGGGGCCAAAGTGCTCACGGTGTTCCATCACAACCGTGAGGCGGGATACCCGTCGCACCAGGGCGGCGTGATGCTCTTTGATGCGGCGCACGGCAGCCCTGTCGCACTGGTGGACGCATCGTCCATCACGCAGATCCGCACCGGCGCGGTCAGCGCGGTCGCAACCGACCTGCTCTCCCGCGCGGACGCCAGCCGCCTTGCGCTGCTGGGCTGCGGCGCGCAGGCAGAATCGCACCTGCGGGCCATCCGGCATGTGCGCGCGCTGTCGCAGGTGACCGTGTGGGATATCGATCCCGCGCATGCCGAAGGTTTCGCGCGCCGCATGTCCGCAGAGACGAACCTGCCGGTATGCGCCATGCCCACTGCCCGGGAAGCGCTGGCGGACGCGGACATCGTCTGCACGCTCACGCCGTCGAAAACGCCGATCCTGGAAGCTGATTGGATCGCCAAGGGGGCGCATATCAACGCAGTCGGCGCCTGCCAACCCAAGGACCGGGAGTTGCCCTCCGCGCTGATGGCGCGAGCGGCGGTGTATGGCGACACGCGCGAGTCGGTCCTCAAGGAATCGGGCGATTTCCTGATCCCGATGCGTGAGGGGCTGTATGGCGAAAATCACCTGCTGGGAACCCTTGGGGCGCTGATCCTTGGCACGGCACAGGGCCGCCAGGTTGACGCGCAGATCACCATTTTTGACGCGCTAGGGCTGGCGATTGAGGACATCGCCGCCGCGCGATTCGTCTATGATGCCGCGATGCGTGCGGCGCAATAATACACACACCAGGAGGACACTATGGCAATCAAGTACACACCGGAACCGTTCCGCATCAAGATGGTCGAACCGATCAAAACCCTGACGCGACAGGAGCGCGAGGACAAGATTCGCCTCGCGGACTATAACCTTTTCCGCCTCAACAGCGAGGATTGCTACATCGACCTTCTGACCGATTCCGGCACCAACGCGATGAGTGACCGTCAGTGGGCGGGCGTGATGCAGGGCGATGAAGCCTACGCAGGCTCCCGCAGCTATTACAAGCTGATGGACGCCGGACACGACATCTTTGGCTATGGCTACATCCAGCCGGTGCACCAGGGCCGCGCGGCTGAAAAGGTGCTGCTGCCGCTGTTCCTGCACAAGGGCAATTACGCCATCTCCAACATGTTCTTCTACACCACCCGCCCGCATGTGGAGCTGGCTGGCGCGCGCGCCATCGACTGCGTGGTGCCGGAGGCACTCGAACCCTCCCGTCGAGCACCGTTCAAGGGCAACATGGACGTGGCCAAGCTGCAAAAACTAATCGGCGAATATGGCGCGGAAAACATCGGCCTAATCGTAATGACGATCACCAATAACTCCGCAGGCGGCCAGCCGGTCTCCATGGCCAACATGCGCGAAGTCAGCGCCATCTGCAAGCAGCACAGTATCCCGCTGTGCATCGACGCGGCGCGCTACGCGGAAAACGCGTTCTTCGTCAAGCGTGACGAGCCGGAATGCAAGGACATGTCGATCAAAGAGATCGTGCGGCAGATGTTCAGCTACGCTGACATGTTCGTAATGTCCGCCAAAAAGGACACCATCGTCAACATGGGCGGCCTGATCGGCGTAAAAGACGCGAACGCTCCGCACATCCTGGCCGTCAAAAGCAACTGCATCAGCTACGAAGGCTTCTATACCTACGGCGGCCTTGCGGGCCGTGACCTGGATGCGCTGGCGATCGGCCTGTACGAGGGTATCGAAGAAGCGTACCTGGCCTACCGCATCGGCCAGATGGACTACCTGGCATCTCTGCTGGACGACGCAGGCATCGCGTACCAAGCGCCGGTGGGCGGCCATGGCGTGTTCATTGACGCGGCGGCGATGTTCCCGCACATCCCGTACTACGAGTACCCCGGCCAGGTTCTGGCGGTGGAACTCTACAAAGAAGCGGGCATCCGTACCTGCGACATAGGCTCCTACATGCTGGGCAACGACCCGGACACAGGCAAGCAGCTGCACGCCTCGTTCGAGTTCACGCGCTGCGCCATCCCGCGCCGCGTATACACCCAGGCACACCTGGACGTGATAGGCGAAGCCCTGGCCGCAATCAAACAGCGCGCTGCTGGCATCCAGCGCGGCTACTGCATCACCTGGGAACCCCCGGTACTTCGCCACTTCCAGGCAACCCTAGAACCCATCAAAGCAGAATAAAAACCCGCCCAGAGGCGAAATGTCGGAGGTCCAGGAGGCAAGCCTCCTGGCAGGGGGCCTGGGGGACAGCGTCCCCCAGCGTCCCTTTTCGTAACTCCCGCAAAATTTCGCGATTTTGCTTGCATTTCCACTAAGTGCCTGCTATAATTCTTAGTCGGCACATCCTTGCTCTGCAAGAGATGCAGGGCCACAAGACCACAAGGAGGTGAAAGGAACATGAGCAAGTATGAACTGATGTACATCATCGACACTTCGCTCGAGGAAGCGCCCCGCAAGGAATTGGTTGATAGGGTTAACGCCCTGATCACCGATAACGGCGGCGAAGTGGAGAAGGTCGATGAATGGGGCAAACGGCGTCTAGCCTACCCCATCAACTACAAGAACGACGGTTACTACGTTCTGGTAAACTTCTCGTCCAAACCGGATCTCCCGCATGAGATTGAGCGCGTGCTGCAGATTTCTGAATCCGTACTGCGCTATCTGGTCATCAAGCTGGAAGAGAAGCACACCAGCGTGAAGCCGCGCCCCGTCGCGGTTCGCCCGCAGTTTGCCCGCCCGGTGCAGGATGCGCAGGATGCTGCGCCCGCTCCGGCAGAAGCTGAATCCGCTCCGGTTGAGGCAGAAACTGCTCCGGCAGAAGCCGCTCCCGCGGAAGAAGAGGCGTGACACACAAAAGGCAGGGTTGATTTGTGAACAAGATTATTTTGATTGGCAACCTCACCCGCGATCCCGAGATGCGCACCACCCAGAGCGGTGTTTCCGTCTGCTCCTTTGGGCTGGCGGTCAACCGCCGCCGCAAGGTGGAAGGCCAGCCGGATGTTGATTTTTTCAACATCACCGCGTGGCGGCAGCTCGGCGAGAACTGCGCACGGTACCTGTCCAAGGGCCGCAAGGTCTGCGTCGTCGGCGCGCTGCAAATTCGCACCTACGACGGGTCAGACGGCACCAAGCGCACCTCCGTGGACGTTGAGGCGGACGATATCGAATTCTTGCCAAATGCCGGCCAGGCCGGCGATGCGCCCATGCAGCGCCCCGCCGCACCTTCCTTCTCCGCACCGCCGGCCGCCCCGATGGGCTTCCCGCCGGTGGAGACGGGCTTTACACAAGTTGATGAGGACGAGCTCCCGTTCTAAACAAGGGAGCAAATAAAAAGGAGGTTACCGCAATGTCCGAAGATCGTGACGATAGAGGCAGGCGCCCTCGTGGCCGTAAACCGCGCCGCAAGGTATGCAGCTTCTGCGTGGATAAGATTGAGTTCATCGATTACAAGGATGTCGGCCGCATCCGCCGGTTTACCAACGAGCGCGGCAAGATTCTGCCCCGCCGCATGACCGGCAACTGCGCCAAGCATCAGCGCCAGCTTTCCGAAGCCGTCAAGCGCGCGCGCGCCGTTGCGCTGCTGCCCTTCACGGTAGACTGATTGCAAAAACCAATCGCGGTCCCGCGAGCACACGCTCACGGGGCCTTTTTCGTGCTGTTCACATTTCTTTCACATTGGCATCATCTTCCCGCATTGTTTCCAGTGTATGGTATGTGCTATACTACACACGGCTGCTATGCCGGAAAGAGGTATCGCATGTCTATGAAAAAAGGTTTCGCATTGCTGGTTGCCCTGGGGCTTATGTTCATGTGTGGCGCGGCCATGGCGGAAACCGGCGTACTGAGCACTAGCGTACTGCGTGAGGACGGCCTGTTCGGGCTGACAATGGATGGGTTCTCCAGCACACAGGCACACGCCATGGAACTGAAGGCGGGGGATAAGCTAGAGATTTCCGCAGACTGCACCGCAGGCTCACTCATCGTCACGGTCAAACAGAATAACGGTTTGGTGCTATACAGCGGCGATGTCGCGGAGACGCCCGGCGTATCCGTCGGCATTTCCAAGGATGATATCTATCGGATCGTCGTTTCGGGCCAGGGCGCGCGCGGTACGCTGCGCATTGCGATTGCCGCACAAGGCGTGACAAGCAACCAAAGAGGCCCGTTTAGCCGGCAGTACATCACGGGAAGCCTGGGCTACGAGGTGGAGTACGATCCGGAAGCCTTTACCTTCATGCCTAGCAAGCAGGGCGATATTTTCCTGTGGAACGGATCAAGCGCCGAGGGTCAGGTCAATGTGTGGGCCATTCGCCAGAATGTATCGCTGGACGCTGCGCTTGTGGAAATGCTTTCCATGGACACGTACGGGGATTCGCAGCTGACCGCGTCGCTGGTCGATTGGCGTTCCGCGCGCACATTCCGTATGGTAACGGACAAGGGCGGCATTGAGATGGTCGGCAATTATACGATCATCGAAACCGGCGAGAATGAGGTTTTCGCGTTCATGGCAACCTACCCGCTGGCGCTGGATGAAACCATCGCTCCGGCACTCCTGGATATGCTCTCATCCATACGATTCACCGACTAACGAAACGGAGGCGACCCCATGGCCCCCATCCGCGTCACCATCTGGAACGAGTTCATGCACGAAATGAAGGAACCCCGCATCCTGGACATGTACCCCGGCGGCATTCACGAACACCTTGCGCGCGCGCTGGCGGACGATGCGTTTGTGATTCGCACCGCGCATTTGCGGCAGGACGACGAGCATGGCCTCTCTGAGGCGGTGCTCGACGATACCGATGTGCTGCTCTGGTGGGGGCACATCGCGCACGGAGAAGTGTCCGATGCGGTGGCCGATCGCGTCGTGCGCCGCGTGCAGGAAGGCATGGGCTTCATTCCGATGCACTCTGCGCACATGTGCAAGCCCTTCACCCGGCTGATGGGGACGCCGTGCTCGCTCCAGTGGCGCGAGGCAAACGAGCGCGCGCGGGTGTGGACAGTTGCTCCGACGCACCCCATTGCGCAGGGCGTGCCGCTGGAGTTCACGCTGGATCATGAGGAGATGTACGGCGAGGTATTCCAGATCCCAAGGCCCGATGATACCATATTCATCACCTGGTTCCAGGGCGGCAACATCTTTCGCGGCGGGGTGACTTTCACGCGCGGCATGGGGAAGATATTCTATTTCCATCCGGGGCATGAGACGCTGCCGAGCTTTCACAACCCACATGTGCTGCGTGTGCTGAAGAACGCCATTACATGGGCGAGGCCCACCGAGGCGCGTGACCTGAAGGCCAACTGCTGGGTGCCACCGCTGGAAACGATATAACCGCAAGGCAATATCCATTTCATCCATGGGCAAACCCCATGGATGATTATTTTGTTTGAATGATCTGGAAATTCGCGGGGACTCGTGGTAAAATAGGTTGTCTCTGTATGTAAATCATACTAAAGGAGGAAACATCCATGATGCACCGTTCCCGTTTCCTGGCGCTGCTGATTGCGGCGCTGATGGTGGTTTCCCTTGCGCCCACGCTGGCGGAGGGTGAGCCTGTTGTCATCACCATTCTGGAGACCTGTGACTTGCACGGCTGTATTGCTTCCTATGACTACGCCATCGACGCCCCAACTACCAACACCGGCCTTGCGCGCGCGGCTGCCTACATTGCCGAGCAGCGGGCCATCGACCCGGAACTGATCCTGGTGGACAATGGCGATACGATCCAGGGCAATATGATCTCACTCTTCAACGACGACATGGTGCACCCGATGATCAACGCGTTCAACCTGCTCAGCTATGACATCTGGAACCTGGGCAACCATGAGTTCAACTATGATTTCTCCGTGATCTCCCGCGCGATCTCCAACTTTCGCGGGGATGTGCTGATCGGCAATGCCTTCTACCCGGACGGGTCTGGCATGGCAAACACCAAGCCCTATGTGATCAAAGAGGTCAAGGGTGTGAAGGTCGGCATCTTCGGCGTAATCGCGCCGCACATCAACCGCTGGGAAGCGTCCGATCCCACCCACTTTGATAATATGGAATTCCGCAGCCCAGAGGAGCAGACCGCGCTGATGGTCGAGGAGCTGCGCGATCAGGTGGACATCCTCATTGGGATGATCCACTACGGCCGCGAGGGCGAGTACGAGACCTTGGGCGTGGGCGAGATCGCCGAGAAGTACCCGGAGGTCGACGCTTATCTGGTTGGCCACTCGCACGAGATTCTGCCCAAGGAAGGCACCGAAACTGCCGTCCTGATGGTGGAACCCGGCAGCAACGGCGCGTATGTCTCCAAGGTGACCTTCACCATGGAGCAGAAGGACGGCAAATATGCCATCGCCGACAAGACGGGCGAGAGCGTCGCGATGAAAGACTATGAGCCGGACGAGGCGCTGCTTACCGCGATGCGCTATGTGCATGACTACAGCGTCATGGACGCCAACACCGTCATTGGCGAAGTCGCCG
>JAVBQK010000119.1:0-25329 GCA_031549105.1 Eubacteriales bacterium | reverse complement strand
CTCCCAATATTCACAAATCGGGTTCGCTTAGCGTTCCCATTTGATTTCTCTCCTCTCTGGTTCTGTAGTGCTCGTTTAGGCGAGTACCTGTGTTTGCTTTCCCTTCCTTTCAGCCCTATAGGGGTATTTTCACGGTAATCTCTGACCGATCAGCGCGCACGGGGATTCTCTGATGATATTACCCCGGCACCGAAAGGTAGGAATTCTGCACGGATCTTTTTCCGCCCGGCTGCGTCACTCTCCACTCAGCGTAGCGCTGCTACGCTTCGTTCCGGCTCCTTGCCGGACGAAAAAATCTCTCGTGCAGTTCTTCCTACCTTTCGATGCCGGGGTAATAAGGATATATACGGATTTTTTTCTCGTTCCTCTTGACAAATGGTAACGTTACCTTTATCATAAGTCACAGAAACGCAAGGTAAATAAATCCAACATATAGGCAAATAGACCAATAGAGTTAAAAAGGCCTAACAAGAAACCACCTGCAGGAAAATTTCTCCAAAAACAATTTCGTCAAATGGTAACGTTAACAAAATTTACTGGACGAACGGGGGGATTGCATGAACTTTCGCGAACGACGCCTGATCCTTGAGGCTGGGGAGATACCGGACAGGTTTCCGGTGCATGGCGTGCATCCGTGGCGGGAAACGGTCAGCCGCTGGGAACGGGAAGGCAAGCCTGCGGGTGTGCATCATAACCAGCTTCTGGGGCTGGATCAAGACTATGACACCATCATGCTGCCGCTGAACCTCGGCATTGCGCCGCTGTTTGAGGTTACGGTTCTTGAGCGGGATGCGGACCGTATTACGGTGCGGGATGAATTCGGCGTGGTGCGGCGTATGTTTCATCATGAATACGCCATTACGGGCGGAACGATGATGCTCACCGGCGACACCAGCTGTATGAGCGAGTATATGTCTTACCCGCTAACGGATCGAGCCAGCTGGGAAACGCTATGGCAGGAGCGTTTCAGCGCAGACTTCTCCCTGCGCGTTCCCGCCGATTGGACGGGCAAGGCGGCGCAGCTTCGCGAGGCCGCCAAGGAAAAGTACTTGATGGCGCGGGGCTATCCCATTATGGGCGCAGTGGGCGGGTTTCGGCAGATGATGGGGCTGGAAAATTTCGCGTATGCACTGGCGGACGATCCGGATTGGATTCGCAGGATGTGGAGCCAACTTGTCGCGCTGTGGAAGTCTGTGTTTGACAGGGCATTGCAAGATGTGCCCATCGATCACATTATCTTTTTTGAGGACATGTGCGCCAAGCACGGACCGCTCATCTCGCCAGCGATGTATCTGGACTTCTTTGGAGATGGGTATAGCGAGCTTATTCGCTTCCTGCGCGAGCGCGGCGTTCACCTTTTTGAACTGGATACGGACGGCAATGCGATGCGTATGATCCCTGCTTATCTACAGCTGGGTATGAACATGCTGTCCCCTTGCCAGGCAAGCGCTGAGATGGACGCGGAAGAAGTTTTGCGCACCTATCCATCACTGCAACTGCACGGCGGTATTGATAACACGATACTGGCTGACGGAAGCAAGGCGGACATCGAGGAAGAAGTGCGGCGCAAGTACGCGGCTGCCTGGCGCTATGGGCGGTTCATTCCCGCGCCAGAGCACGGCATTGCTTACAATGTTTCCTGGGATAACATTCGCTACTTTGCGGATGCTTGCCTGCGCTATAGCGTCAAAGCGCCGTAAGTTGCCCACAGGCGGCCTATTACCCCGGGTTCCAAACAAAAAGGAGGCGATTTGGCATGGTTGCAAGCCACATGCCGGCAAAGCGTTGGCAAAAGGTGCTTCGCAACTGGCGGCTGTACCTGCTGTTGCTGCCGGTTGTGGTGTACTTCGTGTTGTTCCACTACCTGCCCATGTATGGCCTGACGCTGGCGTTCAAGGAGTATGACCCCCGGCTGAGCATCTTCGGAAACGACTGGGTGGGTCTGAAATACTTCACGCGTTTTTTCAGCTCCTATGGTACCCTGGATATCATCCTCAACACGCTGGCGCTGAGCGTATACGGGATTGTCGCGGGCTTTCCGGTGCCTATCGTGCTTTCGCTGCTGCTCAACGAAGTGCGCAGCAAGCGGTATAAAAAGATTGTGCAAACCGTGACCTATGCGCCGCACTTCATCTCGACCGTCGTATTCGTCTCCATGATTACCACATTCCTCAACCCTTCCTCCGGCATCATCAATATCCTGCGAAACATGGTCGGTCTGGAAAGCGTGCACTTCATGCAGTACGCCAGCTACTTTAACACCATCTACGTGGTGTCCGGTATTTGGCAGGGAGCTGGCTGGGGATGCGTCATCTACATCGCGGCGCTTTCCGCGGTGGACCCGGATTTGTACGAGGCCGGGTACATTGACGGCATGAACCGCCTACAGAAGCTTTACTACATCGACTTTATGACCATCCGGCCCACCATTTCCATCATGCTCATTCTCTCGGCGGGCGGCATCATGAGCGTTGGCTTTGAAAAGGTGTGGCTGATGCAGAACAACCTGAACATTTCCTCTTCCCAAGTCATCAGCACCTACGTGTACAATGTCGGCCTGCAGGGGAACAAGTTCAGCTACGCGACGGCCATCGGTCTGTTTAACTCCGTGGTGTGCTTCCTGATGCTCGTGGGCGTTAACCTCACAGTGCGCAAGACGGGAGGGACCAGCCTATGGTAATGCGAAAGGGGCAAGCGCACAAGAACAAAATCCGCATGACGACGTTTGACAGGGTGTTCAACGCGGTGAACCTTGCGATCGTCACACTGGTCCTGATCCTGGTGGGCTACCCGCTGCTGTTTGTCATTAGCGCGTCCATTTCCGATCCCATCATGGTGGCGGGTGGCAAAATGCTGCTGATCCCCAAGGGCATCACCCTGGAGGGGTATCAGATGATCTTCGGCTCCAAGGAGATCTGGCGGGGCTTTGCCAACAGCGTGCTGTACACGGTGGTCGGCACCGCGATCAACATCTTTATGACGGTATGCGGCGCGTATCCGCTCTCCCGCAAGGACCTGGAAGGCAAGGGCATCTTCTCCCTGATGTTCATTTTCACCATGTTCTTCTCCGGCGGCATGATCCCGCACTTCCTGGTCGTGCGCATGCTCGGGCTTTACAACACCATGTGGTCGCTGATCCTGCCCGGCGCGGTATCTGCGTACAACATCATCGTCATGCGCACCTTCTTTCAAACCTCCGTGCCCGGCGAGTTATTTGATTCCGCGCGCATCGACGGTTGTACCGACTATGGCTACCTGCTGCGCATTTTGCTGCCGCTGTCCGGCCCGGTGTTGGCGGTCATGGTGCTGTTCTACGGCGCGGGGCATTGGAACCAGTTTTTCTCGGCCATCATCTACCTGCGCAAGGCGGATATGTACCCGCTGCAGGTGATTTTGCGAAACATCCTGCTCAAGAGCATTCTGACCGACAACATGGTCATGGACTTCGGCGGCCATGCCAGCTACTCGCACACCGCCGAGATCATCAAGTACGGGCTGATCATTGTCTCCTCCATCCCCATGATGATGGTCTACCCCTTCATCCAAAAGTACTTCGTGAAGGGCGTCATGATCGGTTCGGTCAAAGGTTAGGATTCAACTCGCAAGAGTTGGGTAGAGAAAATCGAAAGGGGTTTATTACATCATGAAGAAGCTCGTCTCCTTGTTACTGGCGCTTTGTCTGCTGGGCATCGGTTCCGCGCTGGCAGAAATCCCCGCCACCTTCCAGGCGGAAGGCTATCCCATCGTCACAGAGCCTATTACCCTCACGGTGGGCTACATGCGCGTAGCGGAAGCGCCCGCATATGAGACCATGCAGGTCTGGAAGGATTTCCAGGAAATGACCGGCGTTACCCTGGAGTTTGTGGAGCTTCCCGTGAGCAACGCCCAGGAGACGTTTAACCTGCTGATGGCCACCGGCGAGTACCCCGACGTGTGGTACGGCCGCATTGCGGGCGTGGAAAACAGCACGGTGGACGCCATGTACGGCCCGGCAGGCATATTCCTGCCGCTGAACGACCTCATTGACCAGTACGCGCCCAACATCAAGAAGATGCTGGACACGGAAAACATGGTTCGGGAACAGATCTCGGTGGATGGCACAATCTACTCCCTGCCGCGCGTCGGTCACAACAGCCACATGTATGTGGAGGACAAGTGGTACATCAACCAGGTCTGGCTGGAGAAACTGGGGCTTGCGGTACCGACTACGCCGGAGGAGCTGCGCACCGTGCTGGAAGCCTTCCGCGACAACGACTGCAACGGCAACGGCAACCCCAATGACGAGATTCCCCTGGCGCTGTGGGCCGGATACTACGGCATGGGCTCGCTCTACGGCCCGTGGGGCGTCGTGGATAACCAGTTCAACCATATGATGGTCGAAGGCGGCCAGCTCACCTTCGTGCCGATGACCGAAGGATACCGCGAAGGTCTTGCGTACTGGAGCAGCATGTACAAAGACGGTCTGCTTTGGGATCAGTCCTTCACCATTGGCAACAACGAGTTCAACGCCATGGCGCAGAGCGAGGACGCAGTCTACGGCAGCTATATCCGCCATGTTGGCGATTACGTGGTGGGCATCGATCGCTACTTTGACTACACCCATGTCGCGCCGCTAAAACCCGCAAGCGGCGAGCAGCTGTGGAAGGTGACGCCCATGCCCAGCGTGCTGAAGGATTGCTTTATCATCACCGACAAGTGCAAGTACCCCGAGGTGGCCATGCGCATGGCGGATTACTTCTTCACCGAGCAGGGCACGCTGGACTTTGACGTGGGTCCGGAAGACCTCACCTGGCAGCGGAACGACGACGGCACCTATTCGGGCATTCCCGCGCCGGAGGGCATCAACCCCAACGACTGGCGCAACGGCAACTGCCCCGGCGGCTACTCCCTGTGCTACTATCCCTTTGACTTGACCACCAAGGCGGTCCCGCTGGATCCGGAGGAGCTGAGCGCCCGCATTGGCATGGACTTCGTCGAGCACGCGGCCATCTACAAGCCCTTCCAGCCGACGGAGTATTGCCCGACGCTCAGTTTCACCATCGAGGAACAGGACGAGCTGGATCTGATCGTGGGCACCGTGTTCGCCTACGTGAAAGAGATGGAAGCGAAGTTCATCATCGGTCAGGAAGATTTGTCCACCTGGGATGCGTATGTGTCAACGCTTAAGAAAATGGGCATTGACAGGCTGATGGAAATCTATCAGGGAGCATTCGACCGGTTGATGGGCAAATAAAAACGCGACGGGGGGCTGTCGCGGTAGGAACGAAGGAACGCCAAGGGGCTCTGCCCCTTGGATCCCCGCTTAAGGGCGTTGCCCTTAAGAATCCCGACATTTCGCCTGCGGGCGGGTTTCGTTTTATCATCAAAATGTATTCCGCCGTGAGGCGAAACGTTGGGTTTCCAAAGGGCAACGCCCTTTGGCAGGGTCTGGGACAGCGTCCCAGCGTTCTCACTTTCTCACGACAGCCCCCTTTTGCATGGATTGAGGGCTGTGTATGACGACGGTTTTTTACAAACCATCCACGGGATACCTGGCGGATGTGATTCCTTTTTTTGACGACAGCGTCTTTCACCTGTTCTATCTGCATGATTTTCGCGACCGTCCATCGCATGGGGAAGGCACGCCCTGGTATCGGATCAGCACAAGGGATTTTGTTCATTTCCAGCAAGCAGGGGAAATGATTCCACGCGGAACCGCGGAGGACCAAGACTTGTACGCGTATACCGGCTGCGCGATCAAAGCCATGGGCCAGTACCATATTTTTTATACGGGCCATAACCCGCATTTCCCCCGGCAGGGAAAGCCGCGTGAAGGCGTGATGCACGCCGTTTCGCAGGATATGATCCATTGGCGGAAAGTGCCGGAGGATACATTCTTCGCCCCGGCGGGAATGGGCTATGAAAGAGACGACTGGCGGGACCCGTTTGTGTTTTTTGACGAGCCTTCTGGCCTGTATCATATGCTTCTGGCCGCGCGCCAGACAGAGGGACCGGCAGTTGCCCGGGGGTGCACGGCGCACTGCGTTTCCAGGGATTTACGCAGTTGGCAGGTCGTGGAACCGCTTTGGTCGCCGCAGCTATACTACACGCATGAATGCCCCGATCTTTTCAAGATGGGTGACTGGTATTACCTGATCTTCTCCGAGTTTTCCGACCGGTGCCAGACCCGGTACGTGATGAGCCGCTCCCTCCAGGGGCCATGGATTTCCCCTGCGCAGGACACGTTTGACTCGCGCGCCTTCTATGCAGCCAAGTCTTGCAGCGATGGGGATAAACGCTACCTGTTCGGGTGGAATCCGACCCGCGAGGACGAATCGGACGACCGGCGGTTCATGTGGGGCGGAAACCTGACCGCGCATGAGCTGTATGCCAAACCGGACGGAACCCTGGCCGTGCGCGAGCCCGAAAGCCTTACGGGCAATTGGTTGAAGAACGAAACAGACATGCCGGGCAGGGTTCACCTTTCCCGTCCGGACGGCTATTGCCAGCATGTTTTCCCATACGCTTTGCCGGCGCGCTACCGGCTTACCTGTACGGTTCGTGCGGAGCATCCCTCGGGCGCCTTTGGTGTTCGACTGCGGTATGGGGAGAAGGAAGACGCTTCCCTGGCGTATGTGTTCGACCAACACGCAGGCCAGGTACGGTTTGAACGCATGCCCAATCATCCCTGGACACACATTGAGAATAATAGCCTGAACCGCCCGTTTGCCCTTGTCCCGGGACAGCCGCTGTCCATCACGCTGGTTGTGGAAGAAACGGTGGTCTGCCTGTACCTTGGCGGCGAAGTCGCTTTCAGCACGCGCGCGTATGAAGGACAAGGCGATGGCCTGGCTCTTTTCTGTTCACACGGGGAGGTAACCTATGAGGATATTACCCTGTATACGTGGAAACCATAAGGTTTCGCAGGGGCGCATGCGGCGGGCAGCGGCCTGCCTACTGTGTGCAGCGTTGCTTTGCATGCCGATGATCGTTTGGGGTGAGGAGGGAAACAACATGAATGGATCAATCCGTTTACACTACGCGGCGCAGGATCACCGGATTGGCGATGTACACCCGTACTACGATGAAAAGACTGAGACGTGGTACATGTACTATCTCAAGCCAGATGGTTTTTCCTCCGCACTGCTGACGAGCAAGGATTTGCTCGCGTGGGAACCCGCGCCGCTGGCACACGCGGGCGGCAAGTTGGCCAATTACTATGTGCTGGGCGTCATTGCGGACGGCGAGCAGTACCGTTCCTGGTTTGGGTACGGCTCCACGATGGCGTCCACCGTGAGTGATGACCTTCTGACGTATGAAAACGCCGCATACGCGTACACCATTCCGCTGGATATGGCCCGCTACCCCAGCGGGGCCAGGGACCCGTTTGTGTTCTTTGATCCCGTGGACAACGTGTACCGTGTGATCTGCACCGCCTACCGAACCAACCAACTGCAGAACAAGGGGAAGGGCATGGAATGCATGCTGGCCGTCGGCTCCACGACCGGGTCTTCGCTGGACCAGTGGGGAAAGATCGATACGACGCTGCTTTTCTTTGACGGCCTTGTGGGGGAACCCGAATGCAGCCAGGTTTTCTGGATCAACGACCGGTGGTATGTGTTTGCAAGCATGGCCAGGCGGCATCCCAACCATGTTGGGCGTCTGAGCTATTGGATCGGCGAGGCGGGCAAGGGGCTGCTGGATCAGGACTGGACAACCCATGAGGAGCAGTTCCTGACGGGCGAAGACCTGTGCGCCGCGCAGCTGGCCCCCAAGGGGGATGCGCTGTACCTGTGGGGATGGATCGCGCAGGACTGGCAGGGTGGCGTTTGGGGCGGGCACCTAAGCCTTCCCTTGACCGTCACACAAGGCAAGGACGGCGTGCTGCTGACCGCGCCCGCGCCCGAAGTCGCGGATGCCGTGCGCGGTGTGCTGCTGGCACAGGATCAGGGTCCTTCACCCACCGTAATCGGCACGTTCGCAGCGTACGACGCCAGCTTTGACCTGACGTTTGCCCCTGGCGCATCGCCGGAGCTTGACCTTGGCCCGGCAACCGTCCGGTGGAACCTTTCCGAGAGCAGGCTGGAGATTATCGGCACGGCGGGGCAGGTGCATACGACGCTGCCGCTTCCTGACGAAGCGTTCGAGGGCCGCCACCAGGCGCGCGTTTTGGCGCAGGAGGACATGCTGGAGGTGTTCGTCAGTGGCCGCTGGTCGCTGAGCGCACGCCTGGAAGGCCCTGTCGATACACAGGAAATATCGGCAAAGGGCTTTGCGCACGCCGCGGTGGAGCTGTACGCACTTGCGCTAAAGTAAGCGCGGGCGGACAAATGATTTCGGTTGCGTTGTTGAAATGAGCAACCCTTTTCACTATAATGTGCGTTGTCAAGCAAATACGAATGGAGAAACAGCGCATGGCAACCATACGGGATGTGGCCCGCGAAGCCGGGGTATCGTTGATGACCGCTTCGCGGGTCGCCAGGGGACAGGAAGGCGTTAGCGACAAGACGCGGGCGCGTGTGCTGGAGGCGATGGAAAAGCTGGGCTACCAGCCGGATCAGTTGGCGAAGGCCTTGCGCACGCGCCAGAACAACACCATCGGCATCATCGTGTCCGATGTGGAAAATATCTTCTACATGCAGGTCATCGCGCTGATGGAGCAGCGGCTGAAGGCAAAGGGGTTTTCCCTGCTGATTTCCTTCAGCAATGAGGACCCGGACGTGGAAATATCCAGCGCGGAAATGATGCTGGGCGTTCGGGTGAGCGGTCTGGTGATAACCCCGGTCCGGCGTGAGGACAACCGGCTGGAACAAATCCTGCGCAACCGGCGGGTAGCCGTTTTGCAGCTATACCGCAACGTGTATCCGCAGATTGACAGCCTGGTGGTGGATGACCGGTACGGTGCGCGGGTCGCCACGCGCCGCCTGCTGGAGGAAGGCCATCGCCGCATTCTGCTGCTGGATGTGGACTGGGAGGGCCGGGCGTCGGGGTATCGGGCCGCCTTCCGGGAAATGAACATGCCGGTGGACGAGCGATACATCCAGACATACCGGTTGAACGTTACCGAAGAAGCCAGGATTCAGGACCATATCCAGCACCTGTGGCCCACAGCCATTGTGGCAGGCACAAACCTGCTGGGATATTCCGCCGTCTCGGCCTGTCGGAAACTGGGCCTGTCCATCCCGGCGGATATCAGCGTGATCATTCAAGACGATATATCATGGATTTCGCTGATGGATATAACAGCCATCAGTCAGCCCATGGGGAAAATTGCCCAGGAAGCCGTGGATATCCTTATTGAGAGCATTCAGCGTTCCCGCACGCGGGATGGCGAGGGGCCGGAGTACCCGCCCAAGTGCCGGATCATCCGCCCGTCGCTCATTGAGCGGGCGTCCATCGCCCCGCCCAGCCCGTGATGCGCGTGATTCGCCCGATAAACGCCGCTTGTTTTCCGTAGGGTCAAACGCTCCCCGGGCGAAACACAAGGCAGGTCTGCCAAGGGGAGGGCGTATGGGACAGCACACGGAAGAGGGCCGCACGGCGCGGCTGTACCGGGAAATGCTACTGCGGGATGCATGGAGGCCGGGCTATCATTTTTGCGTACCGGACGGAGACGGGCGGCCCGGCGATCCCAACGGCTGCTTTTTTGCCGAGGGACGCCATCACCTGATGTACCTGTACAAACGGGACGACCGGTTTTTCTGTTGGGGACATGTGTCCAGCGTGGACCTCGTGCATTGGCGGCACCATCCGGATGCACTTCGCCAGGCGGAGGGGGACGAAGGCTGCTTCAGCGGCGGCGCGTTTGTGGACGAGGATGGAACAGCTTACCTGAGCTTCTGGATCTATAACGAGGCGCGCGAGGGGTGCGCCTCTGGGCATGCTGGCATCGGCCTTGCCCAAAGCCGTCCCCCGTATGACGCGTGGGAACGCATCGAGCCGGTCGCTATTTCGTCTACGCAATGGGGCATTGCGATGCGCGATGGGCAGCCCATTGGCTGCGCGGATCCCAGCAACATCTGGAAAAAGGACGGCGTCTATTACCTGCAAACCGGGAACCTGCTGGTGCTCAATCAATATGGGCGGCACCCATGTGCGCCTGACGCCATGCGCGGGGACTGGACGGAACTGTTTGCCTGCGAAGACCTGAAGGGCTGGGCTTATAGGGGACGCTTCTATCAACGGCGAGGCGATGGCGCGTGGACACAGGCGGACGAGGACGATATGTGCCCCAGTTTTCATCCACTGCCCGAAAGCCCCCAGGGCGGCGCGGCCACAACCCGTTACCTACAGCTATTCATTTCCCATAACCGAGGCTGTCAATACTATACCGGTGACTACGCGGGCGACTGCTTTGTGCCCCTTAGGCACGGGCGCATGAGCTGGACGGACAGCGCCTTTTTCGCCCCGGAGGCTTATCTGGACGGGAAGGGACGCCTGATTATGTTTGCGTGGCTGCGCGATAACCCGCCGGATGATTTTGAACGCTTTGGCTGGAGCGGCGTCATGAGCCTGCCGCGCGTGCTTTGGCTGGCCGGTGACGGTTCGCTGGGCATTGCGCCCGCGCCGGAGGTGGACGCGCTGGCCTTTCGTCATCAGGACCTTGATCCGGCAACTGTCTGTCCGGGAGAGCCGCTGCCGCTGACGAATCCCTTTTCCGCCCGCATTCAGATCAAGGTCGCGTTCAGCGACGCGGGAGATGCCGGGCTCCGGATCGAACAGGGGGAAGGGGTCTGCCATATCCGCTATGACCACCCTGCGGGCCGGCTGGTCATGGACGCATCGCGAAGCGATTTCCCTTTTGTGGAGGCCGCGCCGTTTGCCCTGCTGCCCGGTGAAGCGCTGGACATGACGGTTTACATCGACCACACTGTCGTGGAAGTGTTCGTCAACCGTCGGCAAGCGATATCCAGGCGGTTCTTTTGCACAGGTGGGGAGCGGCGTGTGTTCTATGCGGGATCATGTCCCGTGCTTGCGCTCAGCGTGGCCGAAATGGCGCCCTCCCAGCCCTACTGAAAGGCGGTATGACAATGCGAACGCTCCTGTTTTTTGACGATCAATGGCTGCAAATGCGCGATAACGCAGAGATTTGCCAGGGGCAGCCCGCGCTGATCCCGGAGTCGATCTACCGCGACCCGCGTCTGGATTTGGTGAATCTAACCTGGGGATATCCGTGTCCGGTCTATGATGAGATGACCGGGCAATGGTTCCTGTACTATCAGGGCTGGCCCGTGGATCATACCGCGCTACCATGCCCGGTGGCGCTGATGGCCTCCAGCCCGGATGGCCTGCACTGGCGGCCCTTCTCCCCTCGGCAGGAGGGGATGAAGGAGAACTGGGTCATGGAAAACCAGTTTCTGCCCCTGTACGATGGCGGCGCGCGCTTTGCGGAGGCACAGGTGTACCACGATCCCTATGCAGATTCGGCGGAGCGGTTTAAGGCGCTGGCATTGTACCGCCATGAAAACTTTCGGTTTAGCGATCCAGTGTTCGTCTCGGCGGACGGGATTGGCTGGCATAAGCTGGAGGGTGTGCGCTGGCACAGGGAGGAGGATGCGCCGGATTACCCGTTGGGGATCTTTTGGAACAGCCAGCGCGGCAGCTATGTCATCACGGGACGCCCGGCACACTGCGACAGGCGCATTGCGCTACGCGAAACGAAGGACTGGCGCACGTTCAGCCCGCCGGAGTGGCTGATGCAGCCGGACTGCCTGGATCGCCCCGTTTCCGACCTGTATGGAATGCCTGCGGTAGCATATCGCGGCCAGTATATAGGTTTTTTAGAGATCTATGAACCCGTTCCCTATGTGCAGTTTCAGGGCCGGAAGCCCAGTCACCTGCCCACCCATAAGTTTGTGGATGGTCATGTCTCCTGTCAACTGACATACAGCCAGTCGGGTTGGGTTTTCCAAAGGTTTCTACGTCAGCCGTGGATTGCGCAGGATGACCCCAGCGCGCCGGATTTTGGCGGCGTGTATCCATGTGGCATGGTGGAAAAAAAAGACTGCCTGTGGATTTACGCTTCCATTACCCCGGTGGAACACGGGCGCGTGCCGGAAGGAACAGGCGCGGTCGCGGCCTATCGTCTGCGCAAGGACGGCTTTGCGTTCCTTCGGGCGCGCAACGGCTATGCCGCGCTTCGCACCAAGGGGCTTTACCTGCGCAGCGGGGAACTGCACCTGAATGTTCGCGCGGTGCACGGTGAGTTCAAGGTGCAAATCTTAAGGCCGGACGGCGAACCCATTCCCGGCTTCACCTTTGCGGATTGCCAGCCGTTCTCCGGGGATAGCGACGATTTCACGCCGGTGTTTGCCGGGGGCCGGGTGGGGGATACGCTGGCTGGGCAGGTAATTGTCGTGGATCTCGCGTTCCGGCACGCCGATCTGTTTTCGATACGGGGCGATTTTGTTCCGCTTACACCCTACGAGGTGGGCCATTTTCTGGAGAACGGGGACGCGCGCATTTTGGGCAAAAGGGAGTGGATGCAGGATGATGCGTAGCAAGGAAAGGGTCATGAACGCGGTGGATCATAAGTCCGTGGATCGGCTGCCGATCGACCTGTGGGCGGATAAAATCGTTTGGGACAGGCTGGCAGAACACTTCGGGCAGTCGTATGAGGGTGTGCAAAGGCTGCTGGGCGTTGATGTTCGCAGCATTCGTCCCGAGTCCACGGTCGCCAAACCTATTGAGCCGGACTACAACACCGTCTGGTATGACGAATGGGGCGTAGGCTTTCGCCGGGTAAAAACCGCGACCGGGTATCATGACGACTGCGTTTTTCACCCGCTGGCAAAAGTGGAAACAGTGCGGGAAGTGGAAGCGTATCCGTGGCCAGACCCCAAGAGCTACCGCTTTGACACCGTCGCGCCCCTGTGCAGGAAATACGAGCAGTATGCCCTCGTCGGCGGGAACGGCCACTTCTTCTGCCCGGGTGCAGACCTGCGTGGGTACGAGACGTGGTTCATTGACATCCTGGAACAGTCCGATGTAGCCGAAGCGATCATGCACCACATGCAGCAGTATTGGCTGGAGTACTCGCGGACCATGCTGGAAAGCTCCCAGGACATGCTGGACATTTTCTATTTGGCAGACGACTACGCCAGTCAGCTCAGCATGATGATCAGCGTAGACTGCTGGCGGTCTTTTTTCCGGCCATACCTTCAGGCGCTTGTTTCCCTTGGCAAAAAGCACGGCAAGAAGATATTCTTTCATTCCTGCGGCGCGGTGCGAAAGCTGATTCCCGAGCTGATTGACCTGGGCGTGGACATTCTTAACCCCATTCAGATACGGGCGGCCGGCATGGACCCGGAGGAGTTGGTCAGAGAATATGGCCGGGACCTGTGCTTTCACGGCGGCGTGGATTTACAGCATACGCTTTGCCGGGGGACGCCGCAGGATGTGCGGGATGAGGTCCATATGCTGATTGACAGGCTGGGTCGGTACAACGGCTATATCATCGCGCCAGGGCATACGATCATTTCCGACGCGCCGATGGAGAACATTCTCGCGCTGTTTGAGGCGGCGAATAACCAGACGCTAAGGGGGTAATACCTATACCAACTCAAACGGCGAAGGCGGCATCCTCTCGCCGTACGCCACGCGCATAGCGCACCTGGCCAGCCGGTCCCCTACTGCCTGCTTGCTCTGGGGATGCAGGTCGTTGTGTTCGCCCAGGTCATAGGACGCGGCCATCGCGGTCTTTGGAACATCCAGCGCCAGCCACTGCTGCGCACGGAGCGCGTCCCAGTGAACTCCCTCGCCCCACTCGCTCAGCTCTACAAACAGGATGGGGAACTCATGCGCCCAATCGGCCCGCCAGCCGCGCGCCATCGCGGCGAACTTCTCCGCGTAGCGATCTGGGCTGTTAGCATCCGATTCGCCCTGGTACCAGATCGCCCCGCGGACAGCATAGCGGCGAAGCGGCGCCAACATGCCATTGTACAGCCCCGTGGGCGTATAATGAAAAGCCGTCTGCGGCTGGGGTGGCGCGGCCTGCCCCCCACGGTGAAACCGCCAATTTCCATTCAGATTGATTGCCCCCGCCTCGGTGGACAGCAGGTATTGCTTGCCTGGGGTAAAACCGCCGCTACTCATGGAAATGACGCGAACCGCAATGACGCACCGTCCTGCGGGCAGCGGCGGCACAGCGTATTCGCGCGGTGGGTAGCGGTAGGTGGTGTTTCCCACACACACACCATTTACATAAACCGTGTCCGCATCCAGCAGGGTGCCCAGAAAGAGCACGGCGGGCCTCCCCGCCATTGCCTGCGGAATGGTGATCTCCTTGCGCAGCCAAACGGAACCGGTGCCTTCCCACGGCGCAAGCAGTTGCCGCTCTTCCCAATCTCTATCGTCATACTCCGCCGCATCCCAGCCCTCGGCAAGCCCCATGTCAGCGCGGTCAATCTCTTCCATAAATTGCCGTGAGCCCTCCGCATCCTCTGCCTGCACGCGGGCCACATACGCATCGTCCGAGCAGCGGTCCGCCTCTTCAATCAACTCAGGAAAGCCTTCCAGCATGCCGCGGCTCATCCAGGCGTGAATGGGCGTGCCGCCAATGGCCGTCAGGATCAGGCCGATGGGCACGCCATAGCGTTCGAATAGCCTTTTGGCAAAGAAATACCCCACTGCTGAAAAATCCTCAATGGTATCGGGCGAGACGCCTGCCCAGCGGCCGCTGGCGAGGTCGTCCCTCGGCCCATGAAAGTCTGTCCGCTGGGCCACGGTGAACTGGCGAATCCGCGGCTGGGTTTCGCGCAGCTCCTCGGGGTACATATGCTTTGCGCGCCGCATGGGGAACTGCATGTTCGATTGGCCTGTGCAGAGCCAGACATCACCGACATACACATCGCAAAGGAGTATACTGCCTATGGCCATGGTGTGCGGCCCGCCGGGCGCAAGGCCGCGAAGTGTAACCGACCATTTGCCGTCCGTGTCCGGATTGGCGCAATAGGTCTGCCCCAGGAAAGTCACGGCGACCGGCTCATCCGCCCAGCCCCAGAGTGTTACCTCAGCGTCACGCTGGAGCACCATGCCGTCTGATAGCAGCGGCGATAACTTTATGCTCATATGCCTCTCCTTCACGATAGAAACTGAATCCATGCAAGGTCTAGATCGCAGCCCGGCAAGAAGACCAGCGACACGGTCTGCTTGCCAGTCACCCGCCCGCCGAGCGGGAAAACAGCGTCGGTATACGCGTCCGCGCGGGGCAGCTCTATCATCCGCCGGTCCTCCCTGCCGCCGCCCGCAAATACAAACTGCATGGCATTCCCGGCTTTTTCCGATCGCCAGCATGCACGGACACGCGCCGCGCCGCTCGCGCCAAAGTCCATATCCTCAAACACCAGCGTCACGTTGTTGCCGATGTTCTCCACCGCGCCGCCGCGTACAGCAAACGAATCGCCATAGGCGGCGTCGTTTTCCGCAGCGTCAAGCCGCTGGTACGCCTTTTCGTACTTGGTAAACTGGAACCCCTTGATGTGTACCTTCTGCCGAAACACCAGGCACAGCGTGGTCACACCCCGTAGCCTGCGCGGCAGCGTGTAAGCCACCTCCTGATAGGTGTTCCAGATGGAGCCCTTGTCGTAATGTGCCTCGCAAAGCTTTTGACCGCCCTCCAGCGGCATACCCTCCCATATTTCAAAGGAGAAGGGGGCTTTATCGAGCGGAAACAGCGGCAAGGTGATTTCGTGCGAGCCGTAGCTGCCAAAATTCAGATCGCAAAAGCCCACATGGCTCTCGCCATCCCGCAGCGTGGCCACCCCCCGTTCGTTGCCGTTGGTCAGCGCTACATTGCTTTTGCCATACAGCCCACCGGATACAAAGGCGTAGGGGTCCAGAAAAGGCCTCCCCATGCCGGTGATCATCACGGCAATCTGCGCGATGAACGCGACGTGCGCCCGTCCATTTTGGGGTGCGCAGCGCACATACACCTCGCCGTCTCCACGGGGCAGGATGATGGCGCTGCGCCCATCCTCCGCGACCACCAGGCTGCCCAGCGGGCTGTCGATGCCGCCCGCGTCCGTCAGCCGCCAGTGCAGGTCGCTGTAGGTCGCGTTCGGCGGATAGATCTGCGCAGCCACGGCATAGCCGCCAGTGGTCAGCTCCACCTTGCGGATGGGAATGTCCTGTTCATCCAGCGCCGCCGTGATGCGAGGGGTTTTGCCCGGCAGCTTCTTGACAATCGCCAGGAGCCTCCCGCCGAACATCCGCCGGTTATCGGTCTGATACTGGTCATAATCGGCTGAATCGCCGTTGTCCATTCCCAGCAGCACGCCGTCCTCCACCTGCACGCGCACGCGCCGGTTGGCGTTCTCCACCACGTTGCCCTCCGTGTCCACCGCGGTGATGGTTGCGAACACCAACTCGCCCACCGTCTCGCAGTCCACACGGAGGAATGCGGCATCACCAAAAGAGCAGCGGCATTCTTCCGCAACCGCCTGCCCCTTCGCATCATAGGCAACTGCCCGCAGCGTGCCGGGGCGATAGGCTATCCGGTAGTCGGCGACAAATCGATCCCCCAGTTCCGCCCGCCCCAGGCTTTCGCCGTCCAGAAACAGCTCTACCATCGGCGCATTGGAACACACCCGCACATCGATTATCTGTCCCGGCGAAAAGTCCCAATAAGGAAACAGATGCACCATGGGCGCGTGCCGGTGGTCCGTCCAGGCCGCCTGAAACAGATAGTACGTGTCCTTTGGGAAGCCCGCCGTGTCGATATGCCCCAGATAGGCATTCTTGGTGTGGTAGGGTGTGGGTTCTCCCAGGTAGTCCTGCCCGGCCCAAACGAACTGGCCGAGCGAATAGCGCGCATCGCGGTCCGCCTGGATGCAGGCCTCCACGCTCTTTGCGCCCCAGCTGGTGGCGCTGTTGCCCAGCGCCGAGCATTGCAGGTCGTCGTCCGCCAGCACAGACTTAGCCAGCGGAAAGTGGTATACACCCCGGCTCTGCGCGGTGGAGCAGGTTTCTCCCCCGTAAATTATCCAGTCCGGGTGCGCCCGGTGGTGGGATTCGTAGTAGGACTCAGCGTAGTTATAGCCAATGATCTTGATAATGTCCGCGCATTTTTGCGTGTTTTCCCAGGGCATGTAGTTGGAGCAGAGCGTAGCCGGAGCGTGGCCTTTGGGGTCATGCCGCTGTACGAGCGCCATCAGGCGGCGCAGCGTGCGCGCTCCCGCTTCCGCGTCCACATGCGTGTCGGGGATTTCATTGCCCACGCTCCAGAGGATCACCGAGGGGTGATTGCGGTCCCGGCGAATCCAGGCGGCAACATCCCGCTCGACCCACTCGTCGAAGAAGCGCGCGTAGTCGTATGTGTTCTTGGGCCGCTGCCACATATCCAGGATTTCGGACATGACGAGGAACCCCATCTTGTCGGCCAGCTCCATAAATACCTTTGCGGGCGGATTGTGCGCGGTGCGCAGGGCGTTGACGCCCATCGCGCGCAGCGTCGCAAGCTGGCGGCGGATGGCGTCCGGGTATACCGCGGCACCCAGCGCGCCAAGGTCATGGTGCAGGCACACCCCGTTGAGTTTCACATGCCGCCCATTTAAAAAGAAGCCTTGGTCCGCGGTAAACTCGATCGTGCGAAAGCCAAAGCGGGTATCCACAGCGTCCTGCACCCGGCCATCCACCAGCAGCTCGGAGCGAAGCGTATACAGCCGGGGATGGTCAATATCCCACGCCTCGATCGGCGCCTCCGCGTCCAGCAACGTATGGCGCACCTCGTAGGGTTTTCCGTCCGTTTCCACCTCGGCATCGACCTCGTAGCGCCAGCGGCCATCCTCGTAGTACGTCGTGATGTAAATCCCATCCGATACAAAATGGCCAGCGTTCCTGACCTTCAAACAAACGTCGCGGTAGATGCCCGCGCCCGTATACCACCTGGCACTGGGCGCTTTGTAGTTAACGCGCAGCAGCAGCTCGTTTTCGCCATCCATGCGCACGAAGGCTGTGATGTCATGCTCGAAGGCCGTGTAGCCGTATTTCCATTCCCCGGCGGGCCAGCCGTTCACATACAGCGCGCTGTCCATGTACACGCCGTCAAAGCGGAGCAGCAACCGCTGCCCTTCCCGCAGTAAAGTCGCATCCAGCGCCCGCCGGTACCAGCCGATGCCCGTTTCGTATAGGTTGTTCACATCGGCAATCAGCCAGTCGTGGGGGATTTCCACCGGGGCGAAGTTCTTCGGTTCACCCTTGGCGAACTGCCAGCCGTCATTCAGCAGCCGCGTCATTCTTCCCACCTTCTGACTGAACCGCGCATCATCAGCTCGGGCGGGAAAAGGATCGTCCGTCCCTCGCCGCCGCCGATCATGGACAGCAGCAGCTTCGCCGCCGCCACGCCCAGCCGCTCGCCGGGGTGGATGACGCTGGACAGCCCGCACATCTCGGCCAGCCGCGTATTGTCAACGCCCACCACGGATAGGTCATCCGGAACGCGTCTGCCCCTCACGCCTAGGAGTTCCATCAACCGCAGCGCAAGCTGGTCATTGTAGCAAAACACCGCCGTGCACGCAGATAGGCTATCCCTAAGGAGCTTTCCCTCCAGCATTTCGATCATTTGATCCCTGTTGCAGTACCAATGGACGTGCTCCTCACGCACAGGCAGGCCGTGCTCGGCCAGTGCCCTGGCGTACCCCTGGTAGCGCTGCAGCCCTGCCCGGTTGCAGTGGGTGAACAGCCCGGCGATGCGCCTGTGCCCCATATCCAGCAGGTGACGGGTGGCGATATAGCCCACCGCCGCGTCGTCCGGCGCGACATAGGGTGCTTCGACCTCCGTGTAGCGGGAGTCGGTAAATACCAGCGGGATTCCCCGCTGCGCAATGACGCGGTACAGGTCCAGGTTGACGCAGGGGAGGCCGCTCTTGGTCGGCTCCACAATCAGCCCTGCAAGGCGGCCCTCCAGCATCAGCTGCAGGGCACGGGTTTCGCCCGCCACCTCGTCCTGGGTGGAGGCGAGCTGCAGCGCGTATCCGCTGGGCGTACAGACGCTCTCAATGCCCCTGATGATGCCGGGGAAAATATAGTCGTCCAGGTTTAGCGAGATGACGCCGATGGTCATGGACGGCGCGCCCTCCGCGCCCACTTGCCGTCCGGCAGCCGGGGCAGCCGCGATATAGGTGCCGCTGCCCTGGATACGCACGATGTGGCTGCCCTGCTCCAGCACCTCCAGCGCCCGCCGCACCGTCTGGCGCGAGTAGCCAAACCGCTCACCCAGCGCGTTTTCGGAAAGGAACTTATCGCCCGGCAGGAACGCGCCCGCTGCGATCTGGTTCATTGTCCAAGCGACAATGTCCATATACTTTGAGGAACTTGCCATATCCGCACCGCCTTTGGTATGGAATCGGTGTATAGGGCCATTATATGCCATGCGCATGCATAAATACAAGTACCCGCAAACTTGTCCTTACAATTTTGCATGGAAAATCATGCCAGCGCACGGTGCAAATGAAACACCTGTACATTATCGCAAAATACTTTTGTTATCAATTTACAGAACACGAAAGAATTGCATTGACAACTTGTGATGTGTGTGGTAATTTACATACAGGATAGAAATCAGAAAACAATACAAGTTTTGCCATGACGGTACAAGTGCTCGGCATAGAAACGCGAAGAGGAGGCAGGCTTATGGACTCCACGCCCGCCGGGTTGTCGCCTAAGAAGACCACATCCTTCCAGCAGACGCTTACGTATTTCAAACGCTACTGGACGCTTTACCTGCTGTTGGCGCTGCCCATCACCTTCTTTGTGATCTTTCGCTATGTGCCCATGACGTATCTGCAGATCGCCTTTAAGAAATACAGCCTTGTGCAGAGCATCTGGGAGATGCCCTGGGCGAAGAACAGCGGCTTTGAGTATTTCATCAAGGCGTTCTCCAACCGTGATTTCTTCTATGCGCTGCGCAACACCATCATGCTCAACTTCCTGGACCTGCTCGTGGGCTTTCCCGCGCCGATTATGCTGGCGATTCTGCTTAACGAGCTGCCGTTTAAGAGGTTCAAGCGCTTTACGCAGACTGTTGTCTACCTGCCTCATTTTCTCTCCTGGATCATCATCTCCGGGCTGGCTTTGCAGCTTTTCGCGCCCACCAGCGGCCTGGTGAATATCCTCATCATGCGCCTTGGCGGCAAGGCGGTGCCGTTCCTGAACGAACCCACGCACTGGGTCTGGACGTACATCTTCCTGGGCGTGTGGCAAAGCGTGGGCTGGAACACGATCATCTACTTGGCCGCGCTGACGGCGATCAGCCCGGAGCTGTACGAGGCCGCGTCGGTGGACGGCGCGGGCCGCTTCCGCAAGATTTGGCACATCACGCTGCCGGGCCTGCGCCCCACCATCGTCACCCTGCTGATCATGAACCTGGGCCGCATTCTGGGCAGTGAGTTTGACCGCCCGCTCGCGATGAGCAACAACCTGGTCAAGAGCGTATCCAACGTGCTGTCCGTTTTTATCTACCAAAACGGCATCAAGAGCCTGCAATTCTCGCTGACGGCAGCGGTCGGCCTGTTTCAATCCATCGTGTGCGTGATCTTCCTTTTGGGCGCGAACGCGCTGGCCAAGCGGTTTGGCGAGCGCGGCATTTGGTAAGGGAGGGGGGAGAACATGATTAAGTCGAAACGCACAAGGATGGGTGACTGGATCATCGTAGGCGTATGCGTGCTTCTCATCGCCATCTGCCTCCTGCCCATGCTCAACATCCTGGCGCGGTCGCTCAGCTCCTCGACGGCCCTGGTGCGCAATGAGGTACTGCTCTGGCCCGTCGGGCTTAACCTGTCCGCATACGAATCCGTGCTTAAGGACGTACGCTACACCCAATCGCTGGGGTGGACAGCCATGCTGACCGTGATCTGTATGGTCTGGTCCATGTTCATGACCGTGATATGCGCATATCCCCTCACGTACGACAACCTCAAGGGGCGCAAGTTTTTCAACACGCTGATCATTCTGACGATGTATTTCAGCGCGGGCACGATCCCCAACTACCTGCTGCTCAAGGATTTAGGGCTGCTCAACAACCCGCTGGTGCTGATCATCCCCAACTGCCTGAGCGTGTTCAACATGATCATCATGCGCAGCTTCTTCTATAACATCCCCGACAGCCTGCGTGAATCGGCCGAGCTGGATGGCGCGGGGCCTATCCGCATCCTGATCAGCATCTACCTGCCGCTGTCCACGTCTGTGCTGGCGACGCTTACGCTCTTTTACGCTGTGGGCCGCTGGAACGGCTTCTCCGACGCGCTGATGTTCATGAACAAGCGCGAATACTTCCCGATCCAACTGCTTCTGTACAACATCCTCAACAGCATCTCCTCCGTGGAGGTCGCCACACAGGAGGGCATCACCACCCCGGGCATCGCTGAAACGCTGCGGATGACGGCCGTCATGGTTGCCACGATCCCCATCATACTCGTGTATCCCTTCCTGCAAAAGTATTTCATTGCGGGCGTTACAATTGGGGCCGTAAAGGGATAATGCTTCGTTCCCCCGCGCGCGGTATGCGCGCCCAGATAGGCACTATAGAAATGAGGAGGTACATGTATGAAAAAGGTTCTATCTCTCCTGCTCACTTGCCTCATGGTTGTCGCAATGCTGGCCACTTGGACCACGGCGATGGCCGCCGGCAGCGATGAACTCGTTGACGGCAAGTTTGTGGAAACCAAGAAGATCGTTGTAGAGGTCTTCGACCGCGGCCTGGACGGCGGCAGAACCACCCCGGAAGATAACTTCTACACCGACTACATCAAGGAAGGCATGCTGCGCGACCACAATGTGGAAGTGACGTTCGTGCCCGTTGCCCGCTGGACTGAAGTCGAGCAGCTCACCAACCTGCTGGCCGCCGGCGATGCGCCCGATGTCTGCGTCACCTACAGCCTCTCGACCATCAACACTTACGCCAACATGGGCGGTGTGCTGGATATGTCCAGCTATATCATGGACAACAAGGATCTTCTGCCCAACCTTTGGGGCTTCCTGGGCGAGGACAACATTGTCTATGACCAGGATCCCGTCACCGGCGCTATCTGGGCGATTGAGGCGCGGCTGGTCAACGAAGCCCGCATCAATACCTTCGTGCGCGAGGACTGGCTGGCCAAACTGGATATGGCCGCGCCCACCACGATGGAAGAGTTTGAAGCCATGCTGTATGCGTTTAAGGACAATGCCGAGCTGCTTCTTGGCGCGGACGCGGACAAGATGATCCCGTTCAGCCTCAGCTTTGACGTGGCCTGGCGCGCGGATCACCTGACTGCTGCCTTTGTGCCCGACGCGTTCACCGATGAGGACGCCTACATCAAGGGCTTTGACGATCGCCGTCTGCTGTATGACAATTACAAAGAGGGCATCCGCAAGCTCAACGAATGGTACAATGAAGGCCTGATCTGGGCAGATTTCGCCCTCTATGGCGCGGGAGACAAGACCGAAGATAACCTCATGAAGAGCGGCTTTGTCGGCGCGATTATCCACAACTGGGACTATCCGTACCGTGATGCCGCGGATGGTGTCCATGGCAACATGCAGACGCTGGTAGGCGAGGATGCTGCGTTCATCGCTGTGGAAGCGTTCCAGAACGATGCGGGCGAATATCGCAAGTTCCTCTCCAACCCGGTTGACCGCAAAATCTTCTTCCCGGCGACCAACAAAGAACCGCTTGCTTCCCTGCTGTACCTGGATTGGATCACCGACATTGAGCACAAAACGTTCCTGCAGATTGGCGAAGAGGGCGAGACCCATGTGGTGCTGGAGGATGGCGCGATCCAGACCATCGCCGCGACGAATGAAAAGATCATGAACTCGCAATACAACATTGACTACACCATCACCAACAATGGCCTGGATCTGGGCGATCTGGACCTGCGTTTGCGCTCCATGGCGCTGGGCTACGCCGGTGTGGACGCCAGCCTCATTGACATCGCGTACAAGGCATCTATCGACGATGGCCGCGTCTTTACGCACTACAACTTTGGCGCGATCGAGGCTGAAGAAGGTATGGATGTATCGCTGAAGGAAAAGCGCGATGCATTCCTTGCCCAGGCGATCGTCGCCAAGCCCGAGGACTTTGACAAGGTTTTCGATGCCGGCATGGCCGACTATCTCGCTTCCGGCGGACAGGCGATCATCAATGAGCGCGCCGAGAAGCTCGCGGAGTTCACCAAGTAAGATACAAGGTTTTGTGGGGCGCTGGAATCCAGCGCCTCCTTTTTTTTGCTCCCCGCAACCCACAAGGACATCAATGCGGCCCCCCTGGATGCATCGAGGTGAAACCAATGAAACGCTTTATCGCTCTTTTGTTTCATATTCTGAAACCTTCCCGCTGTTCCAAAGACTTTCTCTCAAAAACACCACACAAACAGGCTAAACATCCTTGCTAAAGGTATACGATGTCTGCTAAAGTAGTGAAAAAGGCACGAGGAGAGGATTGAAAATGGGCTTTACGCCACATGGGATTGTCGTCCCCATTGTTACGCCGGTGGATCATTGCGGAGGGTTGGATGAAGCCGCCTATCGGAAGCTGATTGCCTACCTTGCGCAAAACGGCGTTCATGGCATTTTCCCCTTCGGTACAACGGGGGAGTTTTATGCGTTCACAGACGATGTCTACCGCACAATGCTGAAGATATCCAAGGATGCCGCCCCGGAGGGCATGAGCGTCTACGCGGGTGCAAACCACATCACAACCAAGGGAACGATCGCGCTTGCCCGCATTGCGGAAGAGGAGGGCGTGGACGCGCTGAGCGTGCTGACGCCGATGTTCATTTCGCAGACGCAGGACGAGCTGTACCGGTTTTACCGGGAAGTCGCTGATTCCACCAGCCTGCCGGTGATCATCTACAACAACAAACCCAAGACCAATGTGCATGTGACGCCCGAGACGGTGCGGGAACTGGCGAAAATCCCCAACATTGTGGCGGTGAAGGATTCCACCGGAGACATGACCAACACGGAGGAGTACATTCGCCTGACAAGAGACCGGGACGACTTCCACGTCATGATGGGCCGAGATACGCTGATTTACGCCGCGCTGTGCTACGGGGCAAGCGGCGCAATCGCATCCTGCGCAAACATCGCGCCGCGCATCACGGTTGACATATACGAAGCGTTCCGCAAGGGGGACCACGCGGGGGCGCTGGAGGCGCAGTTTAGGCTTGCGCAGCTGCGCATCGCAACGAACATGGGGACCTTCCCGGTCGTGATCAAGGAGGCGCTGCGCCTCATCGGTTATGATGTGGGGGAATGCATCGCCCCAATTCAGCCGCTTAGCGCGGAGAACCGGGAAAAGCTCGCGGCTGTTTTGCGCGATATCGGACTGATGTAACTTGATAGTGAAACGATACAGGAGGTACGATGATGAAAATCGGATTGGTCGGACTTGGTATCATGGGAAAGCCGATGGCGAAAAACCTGCTGAAGGCGGGCTATGATCTGACTGTATATGACCTCAGTGAAGACGCGGTGGCGGAAGTGGTGGCTGCGGGCGCAAAACGAGGCGCGAGTGCCGCGGATGTCGCGTCGGTTTCTGATGTGTTCATGACGATGCTGCCCAACTCCCCGCATGTCAAAAAGGCCGTGCTGGAAGAAGGCGGCGCGATTGAGACGCTGCGTCCTGGCGCTATTTTCATTGACATGAGCTCAATAAGCCCCATTGCCTCGGCTGAAATCGCGGCCGCGCTTGCGGAAAAGGGCGTGGAAATGCTGGATGCGCCTGTATCCGGCGGCGAGCCGAAGGCGATTGACGGCACGCTTTCCTTCATGGTTGGCGGCAAGCAGGAAATCTTCGATGCGTGCAAAGGCATTCTGGAAGCGATGGGCGCATCCGTGGTCCGTTGCGGGGATATTGGCGCGGGCAACGTGACAAAGCTGTGCAACCAGATTGTCGTCGCCATCAACATTGCGGCCGTGGCGGAAGCGCTGACCTTGGGCCAGAAGGCGGGCGTGGAGCCCGATGCGATCTACCGCGCGATCCGGGGCGGTCTGGCGGGTTCTACGGTGATGGACGCCAAAGCGCCGATGATGATGGACCAAAACTTCAAGCCGGGCTTCAAGGTTGACCTTCACATCAAGGACCTGAACAACGTTCTGGACACGGCGAAGGCCCTGGATGCGCCGGTGTTCCTGACGAACCAGGTCATGGAAATGATGAAGGTTCTACACCACGACGGCGAAGGGCAAAGCGACCACAGCGCGCTGGTTAAGTTTTATGAGAAGCTGACGGACACCCAGCTGCACAGGTAGGCGGGGGAGCGCCGAAGAAGGGGAACGGGGGGGGGGGGGGGGGGGGGCGGGGGGGCCGCCGGGGGGGGGCGCGGCGGACCACCCACAGAAACACCCCGCCGCGGGGGGGGGGGAGAGCGA
>JAVBQK010000166.1:0-7330 GCA_031549105.1 Eubacteriales bacterium | reverse complement strand
CGGTGAGCGGTTCAAGGACTATTTGAGGGAATGCCTCGCCCCGACACTGCATCCGGGAGACCTGGTCGTGATGGACAACCTAGCCTCCCACAAAGTGCATGGCGTTGCAGACATCATCCGCAAGGCAAAGGCGATCCCGGTCTACCTGCCGCCTTACAGTCCGGACTTCAACCCCATCGAGCAGATGTGGTCAAAGATCAAAGCTTTCCTGCGCAAGCTGCGCGTTCGCACCGTAGAACGATTGATGGAGGCTATTCCCCTGGCTTTCGAGTTCATCTCACCCGACGACTGCAAAGGCTGGTTCTGCTCCGCTGGCTATTCCGGGTAATTGCGCAAATTGCTCTAGGATACGACCGCCAGGCACACAGATCCTTGCTAAATCCCGCATGAGGTCGAGGGGCTTTTGTGTAATGCGTTGGCGACCAGTGTTGGTACGTTTGAGTATGCACGCCTGGCGGGCATGGCATGCCCCGCTAATCTTTCTTTTCCGTCCAATAACCGTTTTTATACAGAAATCACAAAGATCCTGATACAATAATACACAAAATTTCGGTTGAGAGCGCATAACAAAACCCCGGCGAACACTCGCCGGGGTTTTGTCCAAGTTATCGCGAAGGATCAGCCCACCATATTCCAGAACATCGCGGTGTTCGCGGCGGTGATCATCGTGAACAGGATGGTGTTGATGAACGCAGCGAGCCACACGTTGTTCGTCTTCTGGGCGAGCTTCCTAGCGAATACACCGGCAACCGCCAGGCATGGGATCAGCGCGAACAGCAGAATGCCGTTAAGCGACTGCGTCGGATACGCAGCCACGCCCGTGGCGAACAGCTTTCCGTACTGGTACGCAACCCACAGCACCAAGCCACCGATGTTCATCAGGATCGCGACCAAGCAGCCGCCCTTCTTGGTACGGGTGTTGGCGTTGATGGCGATAGCGTTGAAGAAGTAGTACACCAGGAATACCGGCATATAGCGCAGCGCGGTCCATACGTGCTCGATCTTGAACGTGCGCACGGCCAGCGTCCAGATGCGGTAGTCAGTGCCGAAGATCGCCTGCGTGGCAAACAGCGTGGCGTAGCCGATCGCGACGGTCAGTACAGCCACACATAGGCTGGCAACGATCGCCAGAACGTTCAGGCTGATGCCATAGCTCGCGCCCAGCGTGCCCTGCGGCTTCTTGCAGAAGTAGTAGAAGCCCGCAACGATCAGCGCAGTCAGCAGCCCGCTAAACAGCGCCCAGTAGGCGATCTGGTTGACAGTCGGCTCATTGAAGAACTGGCCCAGCTTCACGATGGACGAGGCGTTCGTAAAGAGCAGGTAAATTGCCGCTGAAATCACCGCAACAGCGATGCCTCCAATGGCAAAGCTGCGGTTCTTCGCGCCATCCGCATCCTTCTTGGCAAGGAATCCGACCAGCGCGACCAGAATGCCCAGGCCGCAGATCACGAGCGCATGGATGCCCAGCGTGTTCAGTGACGCCGTACTCTTGTCCATCAGCGCGGGTAACAGCAGCGCGGGGATTACCGCGCCGACGGCGATTGCCAGCCAATAGGCCAGCTTCTGCCACGGCGTTTTCGCGGCCGTGATGGGCGCGACTTCCTTGGTGATCGCCATTTTCAGCAGCGGCAGCTTCATCAGGAGCATCGCAACGGGCACGATCAGCAGGAAGAAGCCGATCAGCGCCACAAGGTTGAAGAGCTCTTTCCATTGCCAGATCTGGTTGGTGGAAGCGAGACCCGCGTTGCTCATCGATGCCGTGGTGACGCCGTCAAACGCATGCTGATAGAAGTTGATCAGGTCCTTTGTGGCCGTGCCGGAGAAGTGGTTCCATGGATGGGTCTGCTCCGGCGTGTAGACGATGTGCTCGCCGACCTGGGATGGGCGCACAACCGCGTCGCCGGCCTTGAGCTCGCCGGATTCCACGGTATAGAACGTCTGCTCCACGCCCGCGGGGTCATCAGCAGTCAGGCCCAGGAACATTTTGCCCGCGTTGGTAGCGGGGTAGTCTTTATAGACAACGGTGCCCTTGACGGCCTTTTCGGCATCGGTCTTCTCGTCGTCGCCCTTGCCAAAAAAGAACTCATCATAGTGCGCGGCCACAACGCCGACCGTGCGGCTGCCAAACGCGGCGATCAGCTGATCCGCCGGGGCGACCATCGCGGCGTAGGATAGATCCGCGCCCGCCGGGATGCCCGCATAGATCATGCGGTAGCCTGCCTGCAGCGAGTTCATTTCATCCATATACATCGCGACAAAGCTGGAGAAGCCGCCCATCGAGTGTCCGCTCACCGCGATGTAGGCGTTGCCATTTTCGTCCTTGAGGGTATATGGCTGATCGTATATGTACTTGACCGCGTCGAACTGGGAATAGACCCAGAACGTACCAAACTGCTTACCTACGCCGATTTCCGCTGCCCAGCGGGAATCACCGTGGTCGTACATATCCAGTGCCAACACAATGTAGCCGCGGCGCGACATCTCAATCGCCGGAGCGTCCTGCATTTCCTTGGTGTTCAGGTAGCCATGCGTGGTGACGATGACCGGGCGGGGATCGTTCGCGCCCGCGCCGGACGGCATATAGAGCAGACCGTTGAGCGTGCCGCGTTCGGTTTCAAACTCAATCTCCGAAACCTTGACGCTGTACATTGAGGTATTGAACATCCCGGAGAGGAAGCTGCCCGCGAGGATGAGCACCAACGCGATCGCAAGCCAGCCCTGCGGCTTTTTCAGCCAACCAAAGCCCTTCTTCATGTGAACCTTCGACCTCCTACCAATAGTGCGGATAAAAATACGGCTTCCACATAGGACACTGCCACGTCAGAAATACGAAAACCTTGCCACTGACAATGCGGATTTCTGCCTTGACGGAGCGCCCAGCGCGGTGAGCGGACCGCGCCGTGAAAGCTGCTTCAATGGTATTGTATACCTTTTACGCGTATCCTGCAATAGACTACTTCCATACAGTGAACCCACTATGATGACGCGGTGCTCTACCCTACTCCCTGGCGTTGATTATTACGATTCTTCATGTATGAAAAAGGCGGCGAGGATCGGCTCGCCGCCCGTCAAACTCCATGCATATTCAAATGAATCTAGATTGTTGTGTGCCTTGTCTCTCCCAAACCTATCTCACGCACGCCTCGCCTTGACCGCTAGATCGCCCGTTACCGACGACCCGATGATCTCCAGGCACCCCGGCTCCTGGTGTACATCCCCGCCCAGCAGGAACTGCCCGCTCAGCGAACGCAACGACCCCTTGGCGGGACCCTCCACCTCCACGCAAATAGCGCCCGAGACCGACTGGAAATCCAGCGTCTTGCAGCCCTCATTCAGCGAAAGGTTCATCTCGCCACTCATCGTCGTACCCTTCCCTTCTTTGAGGGTCAGGTCATTCAGCGCCATGCGCCCGGATACGGTGCGGAAGTGACCGCGTTGCGCCTTAAGGCCGTCGCCGTTCACCACGCCGGCCACTGTATGGATCTCCAGAAGATCGCATTCAATGCCATCCGCGTGAATCTGACCGCTCACCGTCGAAAGCTCCATTTGCTTGCAGCGAATCTTGTGTGCTCCCACCATGCCGGCAATGCTGTCCACATCCAGTTCACCGCGCCATGCCTGCGGTACGCGCAGGCCAATCTGCAGCCAGCGCCGCCGGGGCAATATCTCCTTCGCATAGCCCAGCTGCGGCTGCGCCACGATCAGGTCGCCCTCACTCATTTCCGCGCGCAGCTCTTCCACGCTTTCATCATCCCCTGCGATGAACAGTTTGAAATCCTCAGCATCCGCCGTGACAATCTCCAGCTGCGCCCAGGTCAGCTTCATGCGCAGGCGAGTAACTGCCGCGCCAGAAAAATCTAGGTTTCTCTCCATTGTGCTTCCCTCTCTACTCGGTCCAGTGGATGACATCCTCCGCCGCGCGTTTGGGCACGCATAGGCTGTCCTTCCCCTCCAGGTAATACTTGGTGCTCCCATCGGCGGGCAATGCTACGGCGCGCGATGCCATCGCGGGATATCCCAGCGCCACCAGCGTGTGCAGCGCATAAAGATCGGATGAAAGGCCCATCAGGCCCAGAATGTCCTCGCGATCAATGTTCCCCAGCCAGCAGGTCGCAATGCCCTGCGCTTCTGCGGCCAGCAGTATGCTCATGCCCGCCGCGCCCGCATCCGTGTCCGCGCTCTTAGCAACGGTCTTGTCCACCAGGATAGCGATATACGCGGTCGGCTGGGTAGCGGCATCCGGCCCGGCGCTGCCATCCGGAATGATCGCCGCCCACCGGGTGTGTAGGTATATCCGCTCGCACAGCGCACGGCTGCTCGCCACAGCAAACCGCAACGGCTGCCGGTTAAGCCCTGTCGGCGCAAGGCGTGCCGCCTCCACAATCGCTTCCAGCGCCGCCCTGGGCACCGGCACATCCGTGAACCGGCGAATGCTGCGCCGCTTTGCCGCAGCCTGCAATACATCTAGCATCTTTTTCCACCTCTTCTCGGGGACCAGTATACCACATGCAGCGCGCGAACGCCATAAACCATCGAAAAGCTGCACTCCCCCACCGAACCCTTTATCTCCGCGCAGAATATACTGTCCTTGGGTGCCCGACCTTCCGAGCACACCTTTTTTACAAGGGGGAAAGGCAAAATGCCTTGCTTACAATATAACTTTGGTCTCGTGTTTGCGATGAGCAACTCCGTGGAAAACAGCGTAACCGTTTACGCCCGTGATTATCTGGGTGGGCTGCTTCGTCTGGAAACCTACCTGACTGGTGGCGCCGGCACCGGTGCGCAGCAGGTGGACCCGCTCTCTTCCCAGGGTTCCCTCGTCCTCTCACCCGACAAGCGCTATCTGTTTGCCGTAAATGCCGGTGACAATACCATCAGCATTTTCCGCATCTGCGGGCACAGGCTTGAGCTGACGGATACCGTTCCTTCCGAGGGCGTCCGCCCGGTCAGCATCGCCGTGCTCGGCGATATTCTTTATGTCGCCAATGCGGGCGATGTTACGCATGATTCGAACATCACCGGATTCCAATACAATCATTGCGGCTTCCTGTACGCCATCCCCTGCTCCACGCGCCCGCTCAGCGAGGCGCATGCGCAGCCCGCGTGCATCGTGTACAGCCGCTGTCACCGTGTCGTGGTTGTCAGCGAGCTATCCACCAACCGGCTCAGCGTGTACCACGTCCACAAGAACGGCCTGTTGGAGGGTCCGACCGTTACCGCTTCTGTCGGTACCGCCCCGTTTGGCTCGACGTTCCTGTTCAACGGCGTGCTGCTCGTCAGCGAGGCCGGCCCCAACGCGCTGTCCTCCTATGACGTGCTCGCGGATGATCATCTGGCTACCATCAGCGGCTCCGTGCTCAACGGCCAATCCGGCACCTGCTGGGTTTCCGCTACGCCGGACGCGCGCAACGCCTATACGTCCAACGCGGGCAGCCGCACCATCACGCGCTATTCGATTTTTGACAATGGCAGCCTGACGGCGATGAGCAGCATTTCCAGCACCGAGGACGGCTCCGGCGTGCCGATTGACAGCGTGGTTGACAATCGCGGCCGCAACCTGTATGTCCTCAATGGCAACCAGGGCACCATCAGCATCTTCGACATTGAGCAGCCCGGCACGCTGGATTTCCGGCACCTGTTCACCGACACCAACCTTCCGATGCTCGGCGCGCAGGGCCTGGCCATCTTGTAAGCAGGAAAGACGTATAAAAAAAACGCCAGGGGGGACGCTGTCTCCCTGGACCCCCTGCCAAAGGGCCTTGCCCTTTGGAAACCCAACATTTCGCCTTTGGGCGGGAGGGATGGGCATTAGCATGAATCTGCGCCCATTCCCCACCCGCGCGTGAGCGCAACATGGGTTTGGAAAGGGCAAAGCCCTTCCCGGGGTCCAGGGGCGGAGCCCCTGGCGTCTCTCTATCTGCTCTACCTTTCCTCACTCGCCTCCGGCATGCCGCCGCCGTTTTGCCTCTTCTCCAGCCGGCTCACGCTGACTTCATACGCCACCTTGTCCAGCACGGTCCCATCGGAAAGCTGCTTTTGGTACGGTCGGCTCTGCAACCTTCCTTCCACGATGATGTGGTCCCCCACCGCCAGCCGTGCCGCAAAGCGCGCGTTTCGCCCCCACGCGATGCACGGGATATAGTCGCTCTTGCCAAACGCGCGGTTCACGGCGAGCATCATATCGGCGATCTCCCGGCCGAAGGGAGTTGTCCGATAGGCGGGCGGCTTGCACAGCGCACCGCTGAGGATGACGCTGTTGGGGTTTTCGTCGCCCACCGGCGGGTTCAGCCGCTGGGCAAACGCGGTAATCAGCAGACGGCCCACACCGTCGACCATTTTGTTATAGGAGCGGACCTGACCCTCCAGGTGCAGCGGCATATTCATTTCAGGCGCCACCATCTCCAGCAGCCTTTCGCTGGCGGTGATGGGCAACATATCGTTCACGCCGGATAGGCGCGGCACGGCAAGCATCATTTGGTAAAAGGCCTCTCCAAATACATCATGGCTAAATGTGGGCATCTCCGCAATCGTTCCGGCTAGACTCAACGCATTCACTGGCTTATCCATAGCAATCCTCTCTTACTGTGTCCGTTCTGCAGTTGTCGCCTGTTTATCCACCAGATACTGGCGTCCGGTGTGGTCAATTTCCGTATTACCTGCAAGCAGTATTTCTGATACGGGAATGATTCTGAACCCCGCATCCTGGTACGTTTTCAAAATCGTGGGCAGCGCCTGCACGATGTACTGCGAATCATTGTGGAACAGCACGATGTCGCCGGGCTTGTTGTTCTTGGTGGCGTTGCGCACCAAGTCATCCACGCCCCGGTTCTTCCAGTCCAGGGAGTCCACATTCCACTGCACGCACTCGTACCCCTCGGCGCGGCTGACAGTGACTACCTTGTCGTTATAGTCACCGTAGGGCGGACGGAACAGCGTGGGGCGGACACCGGAGAGCATCTCTATCCGGTCGCTCGTCACCTTTAGCTCCTCCCGCATCTTCTCCTCAGAGATCTTCGTCATTTGTGGATGCGAAGTTGAATGGTTGCCAATCTCATGCCCGCGCGCAACAATCTCCTTCACCAGTTCCGGGTAGCGTTCCACCCAGATGCCAACCAGGAAGAATGTCGTCTTGACGCCATACTCATCGAGAATGTCCAGCAGTGCGGGTGTATGCTCCCCGCCCCACGCCGCGTCAAAGCTGATGGCGAGCACCTTATCGCTGCGCTCCACCGAATACACCGGCAGTTCCCGCGTACGCGCCAGCACCATGACATCTCCGCCAGGCGTCATCCCCGAGTAGCAGATGGTTAACGCAAGCAGACAGGCGAAC
>JAVBQK010000153.1:0-4104 GCA_031549105.1 Eubacteriales bacterium | reverse complement strand
ACAGCGATCATATTGCAGGCGCATGCCGCCCTCCAGGACCGCCTGACGCGCGTCTGTGTCCAGCGCGGTTACACGGCGGCCGGTGATCACCAGGATGTTTTGATCGCGATACCACGCGTCATCATGCACGGCCAGCGCGGCATAATCGCCGCCGAGCGCCTTGGTCAGCATCGGGCGGTTATAAGGAGGCGTTTCTTCGTCGGTGACGAGCACGATCGTGCAGGTGGCGTTGCGCGCACGGATGGCTTCCGCTGCGCTCAGGCCCGCAATGCCGCCGCCCAGGATGAGGAAACGCTCCTGTGTATCCCGGCGGAATGTGGCGGGCGTGTCGTCGACCGGTATAAATTGGTCCGGTCCCGCACCGCAGACGGGGCATACTGTAATATCCGACGTAAACACCGCGCCACAAAGGATGCATTTGACCATGTCCTTATGACACCTCCTTCAATTTCCCAGGTAGTGTACCACTTTTTTGGCGGAATTGAAACAGGAAACGCGATTTGGACTTGACATTGCCTATGGAAGGCGCTACCTTAATAAGGATGTGAGGGGAGGATATGAACATGCAAAAACCGGTGCTAGTGGTCATGGCGGCGGGGCTTGGCAGCCGCTATGGCGGGCCTAAGCAGATACAGGCCGTTGGGGAATATGGACAGGCGCTCATGGACTATGCGCTCTATGACGCGAAGCGCGCGGGATTTGAGGATGCCGTTTTCATCATCAGCAAGGCGATGGAGGAGGATTTCCCCCAGGCCATTCAGGCGCGTGTGGGGAATCATTTGCGCATCCGCTGTGCGGTACAGGACCTTTCAGATATCCCCGAGGGGTACGAGCTGCCCGCGGGCCGTGTGAAGCCGTGGGGCACGGGCCACGCGGTGCGCGCCTGCCGCGCGACGATGGACGCGCCGTTCGCCGCGATCAACGCGGACGACTATTACGGCCCGTCCAGCTTCCAGGCGATCTATGATTTTCTCACCGGGCCGGAGGCTGCGCAGGGCGGGCATTATGCCATGGTGGGGTATGAACTCTCCAAAACGCTGTCGGAGAGCGGCTATGTGGCGCGCGGCATCTGTAAAACGGACCATTCCGGCCATCTTTTGGAGGTTAAGGAGCGTACGCACATCATTTCCACGCACGAGGGCGCGCTCTATACCGAGAATGGACAGACCTACTACCGCCTGCCGGACGACGCCATCGCGTCCATGAACATGTGGGGTTTCACGCTGGATTTCATGCAGGAGCTGGACACGCGCTTTACCGCGTTCCTGGATGTCGCGCTCAAGAGCAAGCCGCTCAAGGGCGAGTTCTTCCTGCCCGAAGTCGTCGGTGCGATGCTGCGCGAGAAGAAGGCCGAGGTATCGGTGCTGCCCTGCTCAGAGAAGTGGTACGGCGTAACCTACAAAGAAGACCTGCCGATCGTGGTGGACGCGATCCGGCAGATGACAGAAGCGGGTGTGTACCCTGCGAAGCTTTGGGCGTAAGGGGAAAGGAAAGAACGGGGAGACGCCAAGGGGCTTTGCCCCTTGGATCCCCACCAAAGGGCCTTGCCCTTTGGAATCCCAACATTTCGCCTCACGGCGGGATGGGGATGTAAAATATGAATCGCCCAACCCGCCCGCGGGCGAAATGTCGGAGGTCCAGGAGGCATGCCTCCTGGCAGGGGTTTTAGGGGACAGAGTCCCCTAACGTTTACCCTCCTCCCCCTCGGCCCATAACGTTAGCAAAGCCTGGAGCTCGTCGCGAAACTCCGCGACCGATTGCTCCGGTTTTCTTTTTAGGCGTTCTACCTCGACAAATTCAAATGCGCTGGGGCCGTACTGGTTCCACTGGTCCTGCACCGAGCTGTCGAAGCAGGCACCGGTAGTTTTGCCAAACTCAAAGCGGTTGCGCTGGCCGGCCATATTGGGCGTTGCCATGAGGGGCGTTGCGTCACCGGTGGCAGTGTTGACGATGCGGTACAAGCCGCCGATTTCCTCGCGTTCCTTGTAGGCGCGGATGGCGTCGCGGCGGCCTTGCTTTTCGGACATAGGGATCACGCTCCGTTTACTAATTTACTAATCTACTAAAACAATACCCGAAAAACAGACGGTTGTCAAGCCGCCTGCAAAGCGTTATACTGCACTTATGATACAGATTGTGTTGGTGGAACCGGAAATACCGCAGAATACCGGCAACATCGCGCGCACCTGCGCGGCCACCGGCGCGGCGCTGCATCTGGTGCGCCCGCTGGGTTTCTCGCTTTCGGACCGCTATTTGAAGCGTGCGGGCCTGGACTACTGGCCGATGGCGCAGGTGACCGTGCATGACGATTTTCCGTCGGTGTTGGCGCGCTATCCGGGCCAGCCGCTTTTCTTCTTCACCACCAAGGGTGCCAGGCCCTATACCGAGTTTGAGTATCCCAGCGACGCGCTGCTCGTCTTTGGCCGGGAAACGCGTGGCCTGCCGGAGGCGCTGCTGGAAAAATACCCCGGCCAGTGCGCGCGCATCCCGATGCAGGAAGGGGCGCGCTCGCTGAATCTATCCAATTCTGTGGCGGTGGCGCTGTATGAGGCGCTGCGTCAGCGTGGATTTGAGGGGTTGCTGGCCGAGGGTGCGGTCACCGGGCGCGAGGAAGACGCTCCGCCGTGGCTGGATTATGTATAGAAAAGGATAAACTTCGCCCTGTGATTCGTCTTGTGGGTAGAGACAAAGGAGGTGACGCCGGTGCGCAATGAGGCGCGGCTGGAAGAGCGCAGAATGCGCATGAAAGCCATGGCAGGCGTTTTGGATTTTTTCGGCGTAATCGCGTGCGCGCTGTTGATAATGGCGCTGATTGCGCTGCTCGCGAACCTAGCGGGCTGGCTGGTCTCCGACCTAACCCAGTCGTTTGCGGAACTGCAAAAGAGCGTTACTGAGGCGCTAATTGTGAAATAGGAGGCCCTCCCATGGAGGTTTCATGGCCGACACTGCTTGCGCAAATTGAAGGGTGCCAGGGCTGCCGCCTGTGCGGCGGGCGTACCCACGTGGTGCCCGGCGAAGGGGACCCGCATGCGGACCTGTTGCTGATTGGCGAGGGACCGGGGCGCGATGAGGACCTGCTCGGCCGGCCGTTTGTCGGCGCGGCGGGGCAGCTGCTGGAGAAGATTCTGGCGGCCATCGGCCGTTCGCGGCAGGATGTCTACATTGCCAACGTGGTCAAGTGCCGCCCGCCGCAGAACCGCGCGCCGGAAGTGGACGAAATCGCCGCGTGCCTGCCGTATCTGCGTGCGCAGACCGCGCTGATCCGCCCCAAGGTGATCGTGCTGATGGGCGCGACCGCGCTGAAGGCCGTGCTGGGCGACCAATACCGCATCACGCGCGACCGGGGCCGCTGGATAGAGAAAAAGGGTGTGCTGATCATGCCGACGTTCCATCCGGCGGCACTGCTGCGCGACGAGACAAAGAAGCGCCCTGTTTGGGAGGACTTCAAGCAGGTGCGCGACAAGCTGACGGAGTTACATACATGATGACAATGGAAGAGATCAACCGCCTGCACACGCAGGCTTTTGCTACGTATGCGCTGGTATGTGGCGAGGGTAACCCCGCTGCCTCGCTGATGCTGGTAGGTGAAGCCCCTGGCGCGCAAGAGGAAAAGGCGGGCAAACCGTTTGTCGGCATGGCAGGCAAGAACCTGGATGCGTTCCTCGCGGCAATATGCTTTGCACGCGAGGACCTTTACATCACCAACGCGGTCAAGTTTCGCCCTAGCAAGATGGGCGCATCCGGCCGCCTGTCCAACCGCACGCCCACCAGAGACGAGGTTGAAACCTTTCGCCCATGGCTGCTTGCCGAAATCGAAACCATCCGCCCGCGCGTAATCGCGACGCTGGGCAACACCGCGTTGCGTGCCGTAACAGGCGATGCGCTGATCATCGGAGATGTGCACGGAAGGCTGCTGCCGGGCCTGCTGCCGTGCGGCGCTGCTGTGTTTCCGCTGTACCACCCGGCGTCCGTGATTTACCGGCGGGAGCTTCAGGCTGTGTATGAGGAGGATGTGAAGAAGCTGGCGGGGGTTATGGGAACGATGCGGGGATAGAAACGCGGGGGGGGGGGGCGGGCCCCCGCGCCCCCCCGCGCAGCGCGCCG
>JAVBQK010000075.1:0-47381 GCA_031549105.1 Eubacteriales bacterium | reverse complement strand
GACACCACCGGAAACGCGGCAAACGCATACATTGACCCCTCCACCGGGCGGATATACCGGAGCACGGCCAGCGGCGGTGGGCCGGGGCCGGGGACCGGCCTTTCGGCAACGCTATCCGTGGGGCGGACACAGGCGACGGTGGGCGAAACGCTGCCGCTGATCACCACCGCGACGGGCGGCACGGGATCATACAGCTACAGCTATGCCGTGAGCGTGGGCGGCGGCGGATACGCGGGTATTACCGGCAGCGGCGCATCGACCAACTACGGAGTGAGCAGCCCCGGGACATATCGGTTCCGGGTGACGGTGAGCGACACCGGCGGGAGCAGCACCATGGCGTACAGCGATACCGTGACGGTGGCGCAGTCACAGTCCAGCATCAGTGTATCGGTGTGGGCGGACAGAAGTCAGGTATCGGCGGGCACGACGGTCAGCTGGTATGCCAGCGCGAGCGGCGGCAGCGGGGAGTATACATATTCTATGACGGTGTTCCGGGATGGGGCGTATATGGACAGTTCCGCCACAAACAGCCTGTCGCTGACGCTGAGCAGAGCCGGATCGTACTATGCGACGGCGAACGTGCTTGACCTGCAAACGATGGACAGCAAGGTGGTCACGGGCGGGTATGTGACGGTGGGCGGATCAACCGTGCAGTACGCGGTAACGACGGGAACGAACGTGATCATCCGCAGCGGGCCGGGGAGCGGGTACGCGGAGCTGACGCGGATACCTGCCAGCGGGACGCAGGTGCAGGTTACCGGGAGCTACCAGGGCGGGTGGTATCCGGTGTACTGGAATGGCTACAGTGGGTATATGAGCGCGGATTATTTGCGGCTGCTGTAGGTAACGCTGGCAAGGTTTCTTTTGGAGGGGATGCGGATGGTGGGGTACGGTACGATCAAGCTGGGCGCGCGCGGCAGCTCGGTTTCGGAGCTGCAAACGCTGCTGAACCGAAACGGGTTCAACCTGAAAGTGGACGGCATTTTCGGAAATGACACCCAGCGGGCGGTGCGGGATTATCAGGCGCGGATGGGGCTGGCGGTGGACGGCATCGCCGGGACGAACACCTGGGGTTCACTTACGGGGAGCGGTGGCAGCGGTGCGGCGGGCGGTGCGTCCGGGATATACTCTCCGACCGGATCGTCCGGGTATTCGGGCTTTTCATATTCCGCACCGAAACCGCAGTACAGCCCATCCGCCGGGTACCAATCGCTGTTGGACCAGCTGGCGGAGCTGGAGGGCAACAAGCCGGAGCCGTATGATAGCAAGTATCAGGCGCAGATTGACGAACTGCTAGCGAAGATTCAGAATCGGGAGCCTTTTTCGTATGACTTCAACGCTGACCCCTTGTATCAGCAGTACAAAGGCAATTACATGCAGCTTGGGAAGCAGGCCATGCAGGACGCGACGGGCAGTGCGGCGGCACTGACGGGCGGGTACGGCAACAGCTACGCGGCGACAGCCGGGAATCAGGCGTATCAGCAGTACACACAAAAGATCAATGATGTTATCCCCACGCTGCGCGACGCGGCGTATGGCATGTACCGTGACCAGGGGCAGGACATGTATAACGAGATGGGTATGCTGCGCGGGCTGGATGATACCGATTACGGGCGGTACCGGGACGAATACGGCAACTGGGCGACGGACCGGGATTATTATTCCGGCAAGAAAAACGCTATGTATGACGAGGAATACGGCGCGTATATGGATGCTTACAACCGATGGCTGAACGAGCGGGATTTTGAATACCAGCGGACACATGATGCCCAGCAGCAGGCCAATTGGGAGAAGGAATACCAGATGGCGGCCAACAAGGCCAGCGGTGGCAGCGGCGGGGGTAAAAAGTCGGGCGGGAAAAGCACGACCGATTGGGACGCGCTGTTGGGTTCGGCTTCGAATGCGCAGATACAGGCTATTTTGTATGGATACACCGCCGAGGGGCGGGACTACATGGCGAAGATCAGGAAGGAAATTGGTGATGATGGGCTGAACGCCCTGCGCAAGAAATATGGCGGGAAGGCAAACGGCGGGAGGTAATTGGTAGATGAAGCTGCCGGATATTCAGAAATTCCAGCGGACTGTGAATGAAGAAACAGACCGTAAGCGCAGGGACAGCGGCACAGGCAGGCTGTCCCTGCCTTCTATTGAAGATTATCAGATGACGCAGGACGCGCGTGACGCCTGGATGCGGGACGTGCAGCGCGGAAAACTGGATAGCTGGTTTGAGCGATCCGAGCGGATATATAATGCCGGGACACGTGGACAGCGTGAGCGGCAACAACAGGGTGGGTATGTGGACGCGCGGGGGCTAAATACCTACCTGCGCAACGAGCTGTCCCCTTCGCAGAATGTGCTGCGCAAGGACGCGGAGGGCGTGCGCGCGTTGCTGATGGATGAGGCACTGTTTTCGGATGATGAATATGACCGGGCGGTGAAGCTGCTGCAAGAGCAGTTGGGCGCGCACAGCAGGCTTACACAATCCGTTCGGGATGAATCGGCGTACTGGGGGCAGTATCCCAGCGAAGACATTTATAATGAAGCGACGCGCCCACGCGGGATGAATGAGATACCGACCCAGGCGGTGCTGGACCGGTTGGCCGCCGATCAGCCCGCGCGGGATGCGGCGATGCGGCAGCGGCTTCGTGACGCGGGTTCCGGCATGACCCCGCTAAATCGTACGATTCGGGAACTTGCTTATGAACAGGCACAGTACGGTGAATATGGCGGCAAGGCTGCGTATGACGCCATGCAGGCGCAGGAAGCGGAATATGCGGCGGAGCGAGCGGAACTGACCGAAACGGTGGAAGCACTGCAAGCGGAAATAGACGCGCAGGAAGAAATCATGCGCAACGGCTTCCAGCCAAAGCCTTCTCGGGATGGCATCCCCACACAGGAGGAAGTGAATGCCATGGCGCAGGCGCAGCAGGTGATGCCGACGCCAACGGCTCCCCCTACCATTGCGCCGACCGCGCCGCCGACGCCGGGGCCTTCCGCGACGCCAGCGCCGACCCCTCCGCCGACCCCAGCGTCGGATGCGGAGGATTTGCCGACCGGCACGGATGAATGGTACGGGGCCATGCAGCGCAAAATTGGCGACCTGCGCGCGGAGCTAAAGACGGCGGAGAAACGCCTGAAATATGTGAACATGACGGACGCGGAGCGGAAGGCGCAGGATGCGTTCGACGAAAAGCATCCACTGGATAAGTTCGCAACATGGCTGGGTAGGAATGCGAAGGCTGGGCTTTCGCGGTTTAACAGCGCCTTGACCTCCACGGCGGATTTCTTCCTGCCGGACATCCTGACGCCGGAGCCGGTGCAGGCGGTACTGGACCACTATCGGGAAGAGAATGAGCGGGATGCTGCCCATGCGGCGAGAGTAAACGAACGGATGGGCGGCGGTGGCTGGGATTTTGCGGGACGGGTGGGCGTGCAAGGCACGGTCGCCGCGATACCGGAGGCGATTCTGGCCCTGATGAGCGGCGGCGGTTCGACGGTGACGAACCTTGCGGCCACAGCGGGCACGAAGGTTGGCACAGGCATCGCGCGGACACTGCAAGGCTCTTTGCAGACTGCCGTGAAAAACCCGCAGTTCTGGACTTCGTTTGCGCAGATGGCCGGGCCATCCTTTGACGCGGCGAAGGAGGAAGGCGCTTCAGACATTGCGGCGACGGCCACGGCGTTCCTGAACGCCTTCGGTGGATCGATGATTGAGATCGGCGGCGGTTTGCAGGCGATCCCCAACGACCCGCGCACGGTGGCGACGTGGGTAAACGGAATGCTGGACGAGGGCAAGGAAGAAGTGCTGCAAGGCATACTGGAACAGACATTGCACAAATACGCCTTTGATCCGGGCCGTCCCGTGTTTTCCATGGATGACGCGGGCGCGGTAATCAACCCCGCGCGGATGGCGGAAGAATTTGCGGGTGGCGCGATTGTTGGCGGCATCCTGGGCGGCGGCGAAATGGCGCTGGGTGCTGGGGTTGATGCTTATGGGCGGCGGGTGGCGCTTGGACAGGCGATTGCGGACGCGGGCGCGGCGGAGGTCGTGATCCGGCAGGGGTTGGCGCTGGATGGCACGCGGGCGGCGCGGTTAGCGGAAGGCAACCAGAGAACGATGGATGCGGGCAGGCAGCCGGGCGCTTTTGCGCTGGGGCGGCAACAGATTGCCAATATGGAGGGTTTGGGGCGCGCGGGTGCGCCGGGCGTGGAGCGGGGTTTTGGGGATGCTGCTGCGCGCGGGACGCCTGGGAATCCGGTGACGCGGGAGCTGATGCCGGAGGCGGAAAGCGATGCGGAACGCAGCGCATTGGATGGACAGGGCGCGGCGGATGCACAGGTACAAACACAGGCAGGTGCGTATGACCGTTCCCCTTTGACGCGGGAAACAGCAGGCGCGGCTGGTGCTGAAAGCGATCCGCTGCGGGCGGCTGCGCTGGAAATGGCGGGAGATGCACGGCAGGAGGACGGCGCGGCGAGGCTGCCGGGCGTCACCGTGCGGAAGAATGGCAGGATGCCGGACGTAAAAACGCAGGCATCCCATGTGCGGCAGGCATCGGCTACTTTTGCGGATTCCGGTGCGGCGGTGACGGTGACTGGGATCAGGAGTGTTACCAAGGAAGGAAGCGTGATTGTAACGCTTTCCGATGGCGGGACGGCCGATGTGCGGGCACTTTTATTTGATGACGAGGCGACGGGTGCGCTATACGCGGCGCTGCCGCATTATTCTTTACGGGGCGGAAAGGCGCTGCTGGCGGGGTATGATGGGCGCGCGGATGTACAGCAGTATTTGGACGGTTTTCGGGACTTTTATCAGGTGGGTCGGATTGGATTGCCCATCGAGATGGCGCAGGAGGCGAGCGCTTATACTGGCGCGCTGCCTCTGGATATGCAGCACGCGGCGTATGAGGCGGGCGTGGCGGCGGGGGCGGAAACGGAAGCGACTACGGGACGGTTTGCTGCTGATGTGGGTGACGTGCAAACCGATGCCGGGATGGTTGCTGCGGAAGATGCGGGCGCGTCAGACAATACGGGCGTTACGCATGAAGATGCCGGGAATCAGGCGGCGAGGGGTACGGCGAAACCGGCAGCGGGCAACGCGGCGCGGCGCGCGCCGGGGCTGCACCGGCTGGACGGCAAGCAAGGATTGAACCGCAGGGCGGAGGGTGAGCTGGCCGCGCTGGACGCCATCGCAAGGCGGCGCGGCATTGTGATCGTGGTGGAGGACGGGATCACGTGCGCGGTTTTGAAGGATGGGCAGCCCGTGCTGCAATCCGCCAACGGGTACTATGATCCGCGCACCGGGGAAATCCACATCGACATCAACGCTGTGGAGGGTGGGCTGCTGTTTACCGGCACGCATGAACTGGTGCATTTCATCCGGGATTGGAGCGGCGAGCAATACGAGGTGCTATGTGGTTTCGTGCTGGCGGAGGTGCAGCGGCTTGATCCCGCGTACGATCTGGAGGCGCGGATTGACGCGCTGCGCGCCCGGCAGCCGGAGCTTACGCGGGAAGGCGCAATAGAGGAAATCGTGGCCGACGCGGTGACCGCGATGTGGACGGACGCGGAGACAGTGAAATGGTTTGTTCAGAATCACCGGACGCTAGCGGAGAAGGTGCGGGACTTTCTGGCAGAGTTCATCCAGGATGTACGGGCGGCGATTCAGCGGATTGCGGGGCGCGGACGGCCAGAAATGGCGGCGCTGGCTCGGGACGTGGACACGCTGCGGACGATTGCGCTGCTATTTGATGACGCACTGGAGGTGGCTGCCGGTAATTTCTCCACTGGGATACAGGTGGAGCGCGGCGTCAAGTATTCGGCGGAAATGGAGGCGACGATTGAGGCTTACCGGCAGGCAGTCGATACGGAACTGGTTGCGTTTGTGCAGGAATCGATAAATGCGCCCACTGCACAAGGAAGCGCAAAAAAGAATGCTTTTGTCCTAAAGCCGATCTCTGACCGCGCGGCAAGCGATATTGCGGCAACTATCGGCGTGGATGCAGCCGGGTTTTCCGTGAAGATGGAAGCAAGAATGGCGCAGCACATTATGCAACGTCATGGAGCGCAGGGAGTAGCAGACCGTAGCATGTCCGATATAAACGACATAGGGCGTATACAGTTTGTGCTGAACACCTATGACACAATTCATGATGGCGGTTATTCGCAAGCCTACTCTGAAATCAAGGAGAACCGTCATAACAGAAAGGCTCGGACTGTTGTATACGAAAAGCGAATCAACGGGACATTCTTTGTCGTGGAGGCTGTTCCAGTGGCACAAGCAAAAGCGGCATATATTGTTTCCGCTTATATAACAAAGAGAACCGGTGGGCTCACAGATGCGGAAGCCGCCCCTGTGTTGACGCCTGATAACGTGGCGCACACGGTTCCCACCAATAGTATAGCAAACGAGACGGAGAAAAACAACAGTGAACAGCGGTTTTCGCTGCGGGATGATAGTGATGCCCCCACCGCTCCTTTTGAACCCTCCGCCCCATCAGGTGCAGAGCAGGCGGCGCAGGCGTTGCAGCGGGAATACGAGCGGGTACGGACGCGCGGCGCGGTGCTGCTGGGCGAAAGTGCGGCGCAAAAGGTGGCGCGAACTCTGGTGAAGGAGGCCAAGAGCGCATACAGCCCGGACACGCTGGCGCTGGAGGTGGGCACGCTGTTCCGCGAGCTTTCCATGGTGCGGGGCGCGGTGAACTGGCCCCGCGTGTGGTCGGAGACGCTGGCGCTTGCAAAGGCCGTGGTGGCGCGTTCGGGGCGGCTGGACACCACGCTATACGACGATTACAAGGATATGCGGGACTATCTACGCACGACGCCCGTTTCGCTTTCCGATACACAAAAGGCGGAAGTGGCGCGCGCGGTGGACAGCTATGCCGCGTTTCGCAAGCGCAACTGGGGACGGCTGCGGCTGCGGGAGGACGGCGCGGCGCTGGACACGCTGTGGGGCGAGCTGGCGGAGCGGTGGCCGGACATGTTCGACGTGGGCATTTCCGAACCGGATCAACCGCTGGCATTGGCGCGGGCGCTGGATGCCGTGCAAAAGGTATATGTGGACGCCGCGTATGATATGGACATCGACGCGGCGGCGCACGATTTCGCGCTGCGACTGTTTGACGGGTATCTGGCCGCTACCGAGGCTGGGCGCGTGGACGCGGAAGCCGCGAAGCTCCGTACGGAGGCAAAACGGCAGATTGCGGCGCTGCGTGCGAAGCTGGAGGTGGACTATCAGGCAAAGCTAACCGCATATCGGAAGGCGATGATTCAGGAGCGGACGGCGCTGGCGGACAGGATGCGCACCGCGCAGGGCAAGGAGCTGGAGCGGCTGCGCGTCCGGATGCGGGAGATGATCGGCAAGAAAAGCGGCGAACTGGAGGCCCAGCGGGAGGCGTTCCGATCCTGGAAGAAGCAGGACCAGGCGGCGCGCCTGGAACGGGAGGCCGTGGGGAAATACCGGACCCGCATCGAGAAAGCGGCTTCTGCGCTAAACCGTTGGATGCAGCACCCCACCGACGCGAAGCATGTGCCGGAGGTGCTGCGGGAGGCGGTGCGCGCGTTTCTGCTTTCGCTGGATTTCAGCACAGACCGCAAGAATGTGTATGGCGAGACACCAAGAAAAGCGGCTGATTGGGAGCGGGCCATGCAGACCCTTCGCGCGCAGATCATGGATATGGAGCGCGGCGACATGGAGCAACTGGATTTCTTTGCTGATGTAGACCCCGACCTGCGGCATACGATGGACGCTTTTCTTATGGCAGCTAAGGGTTTCGGGCGCGTGGCGGATATGGATTCCCAGCAGCTTGAAGCGCTGGCGTTCATCGTGGAAAGCGTGGAGCGCACCGTGCGCACGGCAAACGCTTTACACGCGAACGCGCGGTATCAGCAGGTGGAGGCACTGGCCGAGGCATCCATGGACGATATGAGCAAGCGCAAAACGGGCAGGGGCGGTGTGCTGCACAACATGCTGAACCTGGACCAGTTAGACGCTTTTGCGTACTTCGACGAGCTGGGCAAGGCCGGGAAAAGCGTGCTGGATGCATTGCGCGCCGGGTTTGACAAAAAGGTGCGGCACATCGATGCCGCGATACGGTTCATAGCTTCCACCTTGAAGGGTATCAAAACGCGCGAGTGGAGCGGGCGCGGTGCGCGGCTGCATACGTTTGAGCTGCCCGGCGGCACGCTTTCCATGACCACGGCGCAGGTGATGGAGCTGTATGTGCTATCCAAGCGGCCACAGGCCATGGGGCACATCCTGGGCGGCGGCGTGCGGGTGGACGATACCCCGCGCACGGTGGGCCGGGTGATCAAGCGGACAATCAAGACCCGGCAGGCTGCGCCGGTGGCGCTCACTGCCGCCGATGTGCAGCGAATCACGGCGGCGCTGGCGCCGGAGCAGCGGCGGGTGGCGGATGCCATGCAGGGGTTCATGCAGGATGTAGCGGGCGGCTGGGGAAACGAGGTATCCCTGGAGATGTACGGGTACAAGAAGTTCACCGAGCCGCACTACTACCCCATTCGCAGCGATGAAAACTATACCATGTCCAGCGATCCGGGTGCGGGCGGGACGATTGACCGGCTGAAAAACCTGGGCATGACGAAAGCGACGGTCAAGGGCGCGAACAATCCCCTGATCATCGGGGACATCTTCGATACCTTTACGCGGCATGTGGATGAAATGGCGACATACGGCGGGCTGGTGATTCCGCTGTCGGACGCTATGAAATGGTACAACTACAGAAGCCGCAGCGGGGAGATTACGGGCGGAATGGCTTACCTTGGCAGCGTGAAACAGAGCATCGCGCGGGTTTTGGGCGACAAGGGCAAGGCGTATTTCGTGAATCTGGTGAAGGACATCAACGGGATTTCTGACGCGCAGGTGGGCACGGACTGGATTGGGAAGCTGATCAGCAACGCGAAGGTAGCGGCGGTTGGCGCAAACGTGCGCGTGGTGCTACAGCAGCCGACCGCCTACCTGCGCGCGGCGGCGATGATCTCCCCCGCGCACCTGATGAAAGCCATCTTTATGCGGCCAAACGTCGAACTGGCGGCCAGGTACGCGCCCATCGCGCTATGGAAGTCGCTGGGGTTCTTCGACACCAATTTAGGCACCACGATGCGGGGTGTGATCGTCGGGGATGGGACGCTATCCGAAAGCGTGCGGGAAAAATCGCTGTGGCTGGCGGGCAAGGCGGACGATGTGACCTGGGGTGCGCTGTGGAACGCTTGCGCGCTGGAGGTGGCGGAAGCGCGGAAGGATTTGAAGCAGGGCACCGAGGCGTTCTTTGAGGCGGTCGGCGCGCGGCTGTCGGAGGTTGTGGACAGGACGCAGGTGGTGGATACGGTGTTCCACCGCTCGCAGATGATGCGAAGCAAGGATTCACTGGCGAAGCTGTATACATCGTTCATGGCGGAGCCGACCCGGAGTTACAACCTGCTGCGCAGCGCTATTGTGGAGGCGGTGCGGGCGGGGACGCCGGAGGTATATGCGCGGCTGGCGCGGACGGGGATCACCTACATTGCCACGGCGGCGCTGACAGCTGCGGCGGCTTCCGTGGTGGATGCTTTCCGCGATGATGATACGGAAAAGGAGTGGCTGGAGAAGTACCTTTCTGCGCTGTTTGGGTATGGTGAGGACTGGCGGGATGTGCTGGGCAGCAACCTGTTCAGCGGGATCAACCCACTGTACCTGGTGCCGCTGACAAAGGAAATCATGGGCCTGCTGGACGGATACTCCCCTTCCCGGCTGGACATGGATGGGATCGAGGCGCTGTACCAGAGCGCGAACGGCTGGATGAAATATCTGAACGGCGAAAGCAAGTGGAGTGCGTACAAGCTGATTTCCCAGAGCGTGAAGGCGCTTTCGAAAACGCTGGGCATTCCGGCGGGTTCGATGCTGCGGACGTTTGAATCGCTGTACCAGACCGTGGCGGGGACCGCAATCCCCTGGGAGAGCGAAACGGCGACGATGGCGGGCACCTATGCAACCATGGCGCAGGCTTTGCGGGATGGGGATGCCGCTAAATATGGCAGGCTACAGGAGCGGCTTCTGCGCGGTGATGGGCTGGACAAGCCGAAAACCTATGCGGACATTGACGCAGGGATGCGTGCGGCGGTGCTAGATGACCCGCGCATCGCGGAGGCTGGCAATGTCCGGATGGGCGGGGACTTGGCAGGGTATGAGCGGATTGTCAAGGCGATGAAGGCCGAGGGCTTCAAGCAGGACGTGGTGGTCAGCGCTATTAACAACTATATCACGGAAGCAAAGCGAAAGCCGAAGGAAAAGGCGAACGTGGACGCGGACGGCACGGAGGCGCTGTACGGGTACGATGACCTGGGGACGGCGATCCTAGCGGGCGATGGCGCGGGCGTGGATCGGGTGGTCGCGGCACTGAAAGCTGCGGGCAAGACGGACGGCGGCATCCGGGCGGCGGTGACGGAGCGCGTGCGGCCTGCGTACCTGGATGCTGTAGAGCGCGGGGATTCCGGGGCCGTGGCGCGGCTGGAGGGGTTGCTGGCCGGGAAGTTTGGGTATGACGCGGATGATTTCAGCCAGTGGGCAGACCCGAAACCGTATGAAGGGCTGGAGGCTGCGCTGGACGCGGGCGACATGGCGGCGGTGACGGCGGAGATCGGTGCGCTGCTGGATAAGGGCAAAGATTTGGGCGATGTGAAAGCGCGGGTGACGGCGGCTTTCAAGCCGGTGTATCTGGAGAGCTATTATGCCGGGGACACGGAGGGCATGAAGGCCGTGCGGCAGGCGCTTTCCCAGATTGGGTATGTAGAGTATGACAAAACGGCGCTGCGGGATTGGGTGCGGACGGACTTGCGCGGACGGCTTTACAAGGCGGTGGAGGCTGGGGACTTGGCAGCGGCACGGGACTATTCAAAGGGGTTGCAGGCGGACGGGGTGACGGTGAAAAGTTTGCTGAACTCGCTGGAAACGAAGTTCAAGCCGGTTCTGGCGGGGTATGCCCGTGCGGGCGATACGGCGCGGGCGGAGGCGCTGGTGGAGATGTTGGTGGGGTTGGGGTTGACGGAATACCGGGTGCGGGGGTGGGTGAGAAAGTAAAGGCGAAATAGCAATCCGTTGCTTCACCAGCGCGTCCAATGGTTTTCATTCCCTCGGGGCAATTCCTCTTATTTGCTGAATCTCACATTGACATTTTTCTATGCGACGCATATACTATGGCAGGGCCTACAAATAGATGATTGTCGATATGAGGTGATGCAGTGGATAACCGCCATTCCAGCCACGCCAAGGTGTTCAAAGCACTTTGCGATGAGAACCGTCTGGCCATCCTGGAAATGCTGCAAAGCGGTGAAAAGTGCGCCTGTGTGCTGCTGGAAAAGTTGAGCATTACCCAGCCAACCCTATCCCACCACATGAAAATCATGTGTGAAAGCGGCATTGTTTCGCTGCGCAAGGAAGGAAAGTGGACGCACTATTCCATCAGCGAAAGCGGCAGCGCGTATGCCTCTGAACTGCTGGAAAAGCTCACCGCCGTTTCGGTAGTGGAAGTAGAGGATCGGAGGTGTTGCGAATGAAGATGACCGGCATACGCATCGAAAGAAAGCCCCGCAGTTGTTCTTCTGATGGCTGCTGCTGTTCAGGCGGATCGGATGCAAAGTTTGAAACGGTTTCCACACGCCTTACGTTCAAGGATAGGCTTGGAGGGTGGAAAGTGCGCTGGGGCATTGGCCGCATGCGCTATACCGTGAAACCGGGGCTTTACGCGGTGGGCACCCCAGACGGCGAATCCCCTGTATTGGTGAGCGCCAACTATAAGCTGACGTTTGATGCCCTTCGGAAAGAGTTGACCGGCCTCAACTGCTGGCTGCTCATTCTGGATACGAAAGGCGTAAATGTGTGGTGCGCTGCTGGTAAGGGCACGTTTGGAACGAATGAACTGGTCAACCGCATCAAAAGAACCGGGCTATCCAAAGCCGTTACCCATCGCAGGTTGATCCTGCCACAGCTCGGAGCTGTCGGGGTCAGCGCACATGAGGTTATGCAACGCTCCGGTTTTTCCGTTTCCTATGGCCCTGTCCGCGCCCACGACTTCAAGGCATACCTGGATGCCGGGTGCAAGGCAACGGAGGAAATGCGGACTGTGCAGTTCACCACATTGGATCGATTGGTGCTGACGCCCATCGAGTTCACAACCGCCGCAAAGAAATCTTTGCTGCTGTTCGGCGTTCTTTTCCTGTTGAACCTGTTTGTAGCAAGGCCGTTTGGCGTATCGGACGTTGTTGCTTATATCGGAGCCGTTGTGGTGGGCGCGGTGATGACACCCGTGCTGTTGCCTTGGATTCCCGGCACGGCATTCGCCTGGAAGGGGTGGCTATTGGGCATCGTTTGGGCGCTCTGCACCGTATGGCTAAACGGCTGGTTGACCGCCCAGTCATGGATGCTCGCCGCTGGATACATATTTGCCTTGCCACCCGTATCGGCATATCTGGCGATGAACTTTACCGGTTCATCCACCTATACTTCTTTTTCCGGCGTAACCAAGGAAATGAAGACGGCGATCCCGTTCATGGCGGTTTCGGTCGGCGTTGGCATCGTGCTGTTGGCAGTGAAAAGCTTTATTGGGTAGGAGGCATTATGACACATACATATTTGAAGGATGTTGCCTCGCTCCACCTGGACCAGGAGAAATGCGTGGGCTGTGGCATGTGCAAAGTGGTCTGTCCGCATCGGGTGTTTGCCGTAAACGATGGCAAGGCGCAGATTGTTGAGAAGAACCGCTGCATGGAATGCGGGGCGTGTGCGCGCAATTGCCCGGTGCGCGCCATAACGGTGGATGCGAACGTGGGCTGCGCCAGCGCGATCATCAGGGGATGGCTGACGGGTACGGAGCCTAGCTGCGATTGTTCCGGGGGCGATTGCTGCTGAACGTAGGTATGGAGTAATTGGGCGGACCCGTTGCCAAGGCTGGTTGGCGACGGGTCTGTTTTATATAGGTAGAGGCAGAGGAAAACCATCTTGTGATGAGTTAGGTTTTGTGTTGCTATTCGCTTCCCATACCAAAGATTGGTTTGGATTTGCAGCATCTGTAACATATCGACGGATTAAAGGGCATGACACAAAAGGTTTCCACTTGGACGACACTTGACCATTCTCAATTTCCGTGCTAAAATTAGTATGAATTTTAGCACGGAAGGGGATTTGTTTCAAGTGAGAGCCATTAGGAGCGATGACCTAAAGACCAGAACAAGAGAGGTTCTAGACCTGGCGGCCAATGGTGAAACCTTTATCGTTTCCAGGCCCCACAACCGAAACGCTGTCATTCTGTCGGAGGATGAATACAACAATATTATGAACGCCCTGTCAGCGATGCACTACCGGGAGTTTGTTAACGGTGAAATCGACAAGTCCCTCACCAGAGAGAACGACCCCAGCACGAAGTGGTTTTCCAGCCAGGAGGCCAGAAAAAGGCTTGGGTTGTAAGAGATGCAGTATACGATCGAATGGCAAGATCAAGCCATAGAGAACCTGCTTTCCATTAGAAAGTATCTTGAGGAAAACGCCTCGGAAGAAGTGGCAGATAAAATCCTCGGTGATATTTTTGATCATGCCGAGGATTTAGTGAACTTCCCATACCGCTATGTTGTCTATCCTGATCGCCCTGCCGTTCGGCGGATGGTAGTTGGAGAATACAATGTCTTTTACCGCGTTATCGAGGAAAAAGGCTTGATTCGCGTTTACAACGTGTTTCGTTCATCGATGGATACGAAGCGGCATATGGGACCTACTAACTAAACGCAATAACATTCTACTGCATGATTTTTCCCTTCGTGCTGGCGAAATAGAAAACTGCCTGTGTGAACAAGCAGTTTTTTATTTCCCTTCACGAAGCATTACGGCACTCCGTACCAGTTCAAATACTCTTTTACGTTCTATATCAGAAAGCGGCTTCATGCACGTTGTGACCTTGTTAATCCAAGGGTCCTTTTCTGGAATATTTGGTTCCTTTTCAGCCAGCAGTTCGCTTACGTGAATTTGAAGTCCGTCCGCTATCTTGCTCAAAGTTCCAAACGTCATATTGGTTGATTTTCCAGCTTCAAGAATACTTATGTTGCCTGGATTAAGCCCGCACATTGCCGCAAAATCAAACTGCGAGAGATTCATCGACAAGCGTATATCTTTGATGCGCGCAGCAAGCTTTTCCGCTGTCATATGATCCCTCCCTATCTATATTGATACAGGATAACTTTGGTTGCAAATACAAAGCTATTCGCATTTGCAGAATGTTTTCACTTAATATATTTACTTTTCTTTCATGTCAAGGTATACTAACAGCATTCTACCCAGCTATGCCGTCAAGACCGCAAACGTTGCAGCAAGGATGAGAATCTTTGGAGGAGGAGGGCTACCACTCATGGCACAGGCAGTTATTCGAAGAAAACTATCAGAGCCTATGCCGGTATGCAGGTTCCATGGTTTCCCCTGGCGATTCCGTCATTCGCCAGGAAGTGGAAGACATCGTACAGGATGTATTTCGCCTGTTATGGCAAAAGCGCGCGTCATTGCGCACACACGAGAATATAGTCGGGTGGTTATTCAAAACCACTTTCAACAAGACCAGATCGGCGGGCAGCAAGCACAATCGCCGGGCACAGCGCCATGCAGGCACAGTCAACGAAAACGCGGATGCCTGCCCGGATGCAGCGGATGTTGACCCGGAAGCGCTGTTGCTGCTCCAGGAGCAAAAGGAGCAGATCATTGGGGTAATTGGTGAAGCGAACTACCTGTTCCTGCTGGACTATTTCGATACCAATATCACCAGCGAGGCGCTTGCTGATCGGTTGGGCATTAGCATTTCCGCACTGCGCACAAGGGTACATCGGATTATCAAGCCGCTGCGCAACGCCAATTTCATTATTTTCCTGGTTTTGTGTGTAATGCTTTCCGGCTTCGAGGAATCACAAAGCGGAGGTGACAATCATGGAGCGGGCAATGATCGGAAATCTGGCAGCCGTTCCGATGACCATCGGTTTCTGACCTTCTCCATGGTCGCCGCGATCCGCGACCACGAAAGCGCCAAGGCATGGCAAAGCATCAACGCTGCGGTGTTGCGGCTGTGTTCACTGGTATTGACATACCGGATCGAAGCGCTTTCGCAGGAGAGGCAGGAACAGGCGTGGACCGCCATTGAGGCATGGATCAATCAGGATGTGCACCGCCATGTGATCCACTCCAGGCATGTCCGCGTGATCCTGGTCACGCTGTTGCTGATTCTGCTGTTGGGGTCCATCTGCTTTGCGGCGTTCCGTCCGTGGATCGTATCCACGCTGTTCGGGGCCGAACAAGTGCAGTCGGAGATTGAAGCCACTCAGCAGGTATCCCTGGAGCCGCGCACCTATGGCGATGCACTCGGCGTGGATTTCGTGGATGTACTGAACCAGGACAATGTCCGGGTCATGCTGCCGTGCTGGATACCGGAAGGCTACAGCCTCACCACGGTGGATGCGGTAGATTTCACCCGCACCAGATGGGAGGCGACGGCCAGATATCAAGGGAATGACGCAGGCTTTTCCATCCAGATTAGCCGGTACGATTCAGATAACGGCGTCGTATCGTTCAATGCGGAAAAGGATGCGCGAACACAATCAACCAAGGAAGTAAACGGCATAACGGTGTCCATCTTCGATAATCTTGCCCGCCGGTCCGCGCAGTACATCGTGCCGCCCTATGTGGTTGTCATATCGGGCAGCATCAGCCAAGAGGACCTAACACAAATGATTGAAAGTATGGAGGATGACAACCCATGAAAACGAAAGCTATTGCTCTGCTGTGCGCAGTCTGTTGTTTGATCGGCATGACCAGCGTGACCACCGCCCTGGCGGATGCCAGCCCTGTGATTCGTACCTACAGCATTTCCCTGGACATGTACGCGGGTGGGTTTATGGAGGCGGGCGTTTCCGTCACCTGTGACGAACAGGCGTCTACGGTAGGCTTCACCACCTTTGTCATTGAGGAACTGCGCAATGGAAGCTGGGTGGTCGTGGCATCGAAGGCCAGCAACCTGAAAAGTGATGCTTACAGCAACTATGACAGCTTAACCTACACGGGCACCCCAGGCGTCAGCTACCGGGCGCGCGCCACGGTTAAGGTCGTTTACCAGGGCACCACCGAATGGCGTTACCCCCAAACCGCTTCAAAGGCAGCACGAGCCTAGTTCCGTTGATTTATCTTTCGTAGGCGGAAGACGCTTCCATGCTCTCCACCTTCGACCTTCACCCGGCGAATCGCCGCCATCCTTTACCGACCGGGAGCGTCCTTCAGGGCGCTCCCACATGATAGAAGGGGCTTACACCATGAAGGCAAACGCTATGCGGTGGAAACCGTTGCAAAGGGTGCGAGCGTTGGAAACGCTGCATGAAATCCCCTTGCCGGATGGGACAATGTTCCGGCTGCTGGAAAGGGAGCTTTTCGGCAGCCGGGAACTGTATGCTTGCATCCCCTATGGTCAGGGCCGTACAGCGGAATGCGTCTGTTCCGCGATGGACGGGCAGCTTCACTGGATGACGTTCGTGAAGGGGCGCGGGTGGGCCAGCGTGCGGGCATTGACGGAGGACGAGGCGCAGGCGGTGCGGGATGTGTGCCAACGGCATGAAAATCACCGTCCATGATCGAATAACATGCACAAAGGAAGTTACGACATGATGCAAAGAACCTGCTGCGTGACAGGGCATCGAAACATTCCAAAGGATAAGCTGTTTGAGGTGAGCGTGCGCCTGGAGCAAGCGGTGTTGGACGCCATTGGGGACGGCTTTGTGCACTTCATCAGCGGGTTTGCGGACGGCGCAGACTTGCTGTTTGCGGAGATTGTGGTCAGGCGGAGGCTGTTACACCCGGAAATCCGGCTGGAAGCGGCGCTCCCCTATCAAGGGCGCGTAAAATGCCTATCCGAGCAGTTTCATGCGCTGCTGGTACAGTGCGACGTGATCAGCGTGCACAGCGAAGTCTATACACCGGAGTGTTTTTTCACCCGAAACCGGTTCATGGTGGATATGTCCACGCGGGTGATTGCCGTGTATGACGGGCGCGAGGGCGGCGGGACGTACTACACGGTGAACTATGCCCACGCGCGGGATCGGGATGTTGTGATGATCGACGTTTGAATAAAGTCCCCCAAACAGGGAGCGAAAAAAGGCGCGTTCTGATAAGGTGAAAGCCAGATCAGGGCGCGCTTTTCATTGCGTTGGCGCGTGAATATGGGGGTGCTTTTGTGGAACTCATTCCGTATGATCTCCGGCTGGACGTGGGCAGGATGGGCAGTCAGGCATCGGTGGCGGTAAAACGCGGCGACCGGCACGTGCGGATGCTGCGCGTGCGCCTGTTCAGCGGAACGAACCCGATGCCGCTGGCGGAGGGTACGCTGGGCGTGCTGCGCGGGGTGAAGCCTGACGGGACGATCCTGTTCAACGACTGCGCGACGCGCGGGAACGTGATTGAACAGGTGATGACGGAGCAAATGCTGGCCGCTGCGGGACTGCTGGAATGTGAACTGACGGTATACGGCAAAGACGGCGAGGTGCTGACCACACCACGCTTTGACGTGTACATCGAAGATGTGCTGTACCCGGATGCGCTGATTGAATCGACGGATGAGTATACGGGGCTGACGGAGGCCATGCGGCGGCTGGCGGTGCTGGAGGCGGAGGCCAAAGAGAACGAAGACGAACGGGCGGCGCTGTATGAGCAGGTTAAAGAGGACTACGAAACCGGGGCGTTCATCGGGCCGGAGGGCGAGGCCGCGACGCTGACCATCGACGAGGCGGTGGCGGCGGAAACGGATACCGAGGCGGCGTTTGTGGAATTGCCGGGCAGCACGGCGCAGGCGCGGCGGTACAGGGCGGTGTTGCCCAGGGGCAAAACAGGCGCGGCAGGAGCCAAGGGCGACTAGGGGCCACAGGGCGAAAAAGGCGACCGGGGCGCGCAGGGGTTGCAGGGTGTCCAAGGGCTGAAAGGTGATACAGGCGATAAGGGCGCGCAAGGCATCCAGGGCGTGAAGGGCGACACAGGGTTGCAGGGAAGCAAAGGCGACACCGGGCCACAAGGCGAGAAAGGCAATACCGGCAGCATTGGCCCGCAAGGAATTATAGGGGAAACCGGGCCGCAGGGAGCCAAGGGCGACCGGGGCGAAAAGGGCGACACCGGCAAACCCGGACCGACCGGCGCGAGCGGGCAGAGCTTTACGATCTTGGCCCGGTATGAAACGCTGGAGGCCCTTATGGAAATGCATCCCACCGGCGAGCAGGGCGATGCCTACGCGGTGGGCACGGCGGAAAGCAATGTAATCTACGTTTGGGACGTAGACCTGGGCGGCTGGAACGCATTGGGTCCGCTGCAAGGACCGGAAGGGCCGACCGGGCCGCAGGGTGCCCCAGGGCCAAAGGGTGACACCGGCGCAACGGGCAGTCAGGGCACCCAAGGGCCAAAGGGTGACACGGGAGCACAAGGCATCCAAGGGGAAAAGGGTGAAACCGGGCCGCAGGGCGAAAAGGGCGGCACGGGCGATGCTGGAGCGCAGGGCGTTCAGGGAGCGAAAGGCGATACCGGGGCCACCGGTGCAAAGGGTGCGACAGGAGCACAGGGGCCATACTTCACCCCCACCGTGGGCACGGCGGGCGAAATAAGCTGGACAAACAACGGCAGCCTGACAAACCCGGAGGCGGTCAACATCCGGGGACCGCAGGGCGTACAAGGCATGAAGGGCGACACTGGCGCGCAGGGTGTACAGGGGCCAAAGGGTGACAAAGGCGATGCGGGGCCGGAGGGCGCACCAGGAGAAACCGGTTCGACTGGCGCGCAAGGGCCGCAGGGCGAGCAAGGACCTGCCATGCGGGTGGAAACGCATGCGCTGACGCTGACGGCCACGGGATGGGACGGGGGTGGCAGTCAGGTGCTTGCATGTGCGGCGATTGTACGGGCAGATCAGCCGGGCGATTTATCCATTGCCCAAACGGCAACGGCGGATCAGTTCACGGCGTGGTGCGCCGCGATGCCGCAGGTGACGGGTCAGGCCATAGGCAGCCTAACGGTGACGCTGCGCGGGACCATCCCGACAACCGACATGCCGGTGATGCTGGAGGTGCGGGGATGAGCGTGCGAACAGCGGGTATTTTTTGCAGCAGGGAAGGCTTCCCCGGCGGTTGGCAGCGGGAAGTGTCGCTGACCGCCATGGAGGCGATAGAAAAGCAAGCTGCGGTAGAGCATGTTTCCAATGTTGAGATAGGTGCCGATGCGGTTACGCCCGCCGATTTGCCGGTGGGCACCCCAAAATGCTGCGCATTTTCGAGGGATAACGCCTACCTGGCCGTTGCATACGAAGGGTCGCCATACATCACGATCTATAAACGGAACGGAGATGTGTTTACGAAACTGGCAGACCCCGCTTCGCTGCCAGCCTATCACGCAACCTGCTGTGCATTTTCGCCTGACGGGATGCATCTGGCGGTGGGATGGAGCGGAACGGGATATTTTGCTGTGTATAGGCGAAACGGGGATGTGTTTACAAAACTAACAACCCCAACGCTCTATAACAGTCCAGTCGGATGCACGTTTTCACCGGACGGGGTTCATTTGGCTGTCGCGCATTTTGGGTCCCCTTATATCAGCATCTACAAGCGAAGCGGTGATACCTTTACGAAGCTTTCAAACCCGGCGTCGCTGCCGACCTCTGTCGGGCGATATTGCACGTTTTCGCCGGATGGAGCGCATCTTGCTGTTGTGCATGAAAACAGCCCGTACATCTGCATTTACAAGCGCAGTGGGGATACCTTCACAAAATTGTCAAATCCCTCAGCCGTACCGACAGGATATAGCCACCGCTGCGCCTTTTCACCGGATGGAGCCTACCTTGCCGTGGGATATGCCGCTTCGCCATACATTATCATCTACAAGCGAAACGGGGATGCCTACACGAAGCTAGACGCCACCACAGTGCAGCCGCCCAGCACCGTAACATCCTGCGCCGCGTGGGCGAACGGAGCGTTTTGGGTTCTGACGCATTACGGCTCCCCGTTCATTTCTGTTTACAAAAGGATTGGGGATGCGTTCGCAAAGGTGGAAGGGCCAGCCGCGTTGCCCGGCATCGGACAACACTGCGCATTTTCACCGGATCAGCAGTATTTGGCCGTTGCACACGAGCAGGCCCCTTTTCTGCGAATTTACCGCAACCAAGTATCGGACGGGGTTCGAAACATCACAGGCGAAGGCTATAAAGAGATTGAAACAGGCGGATTGCTTGGCATTGGAATGGCCTTGGAGAACGCGAAAAATGGGCAGGCGGTAAGGGTAAACCTATTCCCTCCATTTGGCGATGTGTGGGGTGCAGTATGAGCATAAAGGTCATCGGACAGCACGGCAGCGGCACAAAACTACCGGCTGCCTGGACGCGGGAAATAACGTTGCCCGCGCTGGAGGGGGTCGGCAAATACGCGGCGGTGGAATACAGGAAGGGCATCAGTGCCATTGGTACAAGCGCGGTTACGCTTGCCGAACCGCCAACCAGCGCGGTACGAGATACCGCGTTTTCTCCTGACGGCGCATACATGGTTTCCGTGCTGATGAGTGCTCCGTACATCGCAATCTACAAGCGAAGTGGGGATGCTTTCAGCAAGTTGGCAAACCCGGCGGAATTGCCGGTTGGCGAAGCAAGGAGCTGCGCGTTTTCGCCGGACGGCGTGTATTTGGCGGTAACGCATCATAGCACTCCCTATGTCACGATCTACAAGCGAAGCGGGGATACGTTTACAAAGCTGACAGATCCCGCCTCGCTTCCAGCGGGGACAGCGAGTGCGTGCGCGTTTTCACCGGACGGCCTGCATTTGGCGGTGGTGGGCAGTGGAACGAATTACATTGCCATCTACAAAAGAAGTGGGGACACATTTACAAAGTTGTCTACCTCCATGTCAAGTCCGAGCGGCGGTGCTAATGGGTGTGTTTTCTCGCCCAATGGCGCGTATTTGGCGATAACGGGCAACAATTCTCCTTATATCGCGATGTACAAGCGGAGCGGGGATACGTTCACAAAACTGGCGGACCCCGGACAAGCCCCACCAAGTTCAGCCTCTCGCTGCGCGTTTTCACCGGACAGCTTGTATTTGGCTATAGTGCATATTGGCAGTCCGTTCGTTGCGGTTTACAAGCGGGATGGAGATATATTTACGAAACTGGTGAACGCAGTGATCATTCCAGGTTCCGGTATGTGGCTTGCGAGCAGTTGCAAGTTTTCTCCATGTGGCGCGTTTTTCGTCGTGACATATGCCAATTCGCCCTATATCGCGATGTACAGGCGGAGTGGGGACGTGTTCACAAAGCTGGCTGATCCGGCATCGCCCCTATCTGGCAGCGGTGGTGGCTGCACGTTTTCGCCGGACGGTACGTTGCTGGCCGTGGCATCCGGGAGTTCTTCGGGATCGCTGCTGATCCTTCGCAATCAAACAATGGACGGTGTATTCAACTTATCCCCAAAGGGCTATGAAGAACTTGGCATAGGCATTCTGCAAGGTATCGGCATGGCGCTGGAAACGCGTCAGCGGGGCAGATGGTGCCGGTCAATATGTTTCCGCCGATCAATGATGTGTGGGGAGGGTGATGTGGGCATGGGGAGCATTGAGCTGTACCAGGGGAACGCGCTGCGGGTGATGCGGGCGCTGCCGGGCGAACTGTTTGACGCAGTGATCACCGACCCGCCGTATTCGAGCGGTGGGCGCACGATGGGCGAGCGGCAGAAATCGCCGTGTGAAAAGTATACGGCTGCAAAGCAGCATGCGCCTTTTGATGCGTTTGCCGGGGAATCAATGGATCAGCGCGCATGGACATCGTTCATGGTAGAGGCGCTGGAGGTGGCGCGGAGTGTGTGCGCGCCGGGGGCTGTCTGCGCGTTGTTCGTGGATTGGCGACAGTACCCGGCAGCGTCAGACGCTTTGCAGCGCGCGGGCTGGACATGGCGGGGCGCGGTGGTATGGGACAAGCTGAACGCCCGGCCTCAGCCAGGGCGGTTCAAGCAGCAGGCGGAGTTCCTGCTGTGGGGCAGCAATGGACGGCTGCCCATTGACCGGCCTTGTCCCTATTTGCCGGGCGTGTTTGCGCAGAGCAATGTGGCGGGCGCGCAGCGGATACACATGACGCAGAAGCCGGTGGAGCTGATGCGGTCGGTTGTGAAGATTTGCGTGCCGGGCGGGCGCATCCTGGACCCGTTTGCCGGAGGCGGTAGCACGCTGGAGGCCGCACGGCTGGAGGGGTACGACGCGGTGGGGATCGAGGTTGACGGGGAGATTGCCAGGAGGGCGGCGGAGCGGCTGGGCGTGGAGATTCAAACGGTGGAGGTGAACGCGGGATGAAACCAACAGGTGATGCGGTGGCACGGGCAGCGGTGGCGCTGCTGGGCAAGGCCAGGATTCCGTATGTGATGGGCGGCGATACCTTGGCGGGGATGGATTGCCAGGGGTTGATCGAGTATTGCGTGCGGCAGGCGGGCGGGAAAATGAGCTATGCCGGAAGCAATGACATGTACCGCAATGCGTGCGAATGGGTGGGGACGCTTGCGGAGGCCAGGGCGCGAGGTGCGCTGATACCGGGGGCTGTGCTGTTTATTGTGGAGCGGAACGGCGGGGAACCGGCAAAATACAAGGCGGACGGGTTGGGCAACGCTTCGCATGCGGGGTTATATACCAATATGGACGCGGAGGTCGTGCATTCTTCGTATTCGCGGGGATGCGTGGCGGCGAGCACTTTGCAGAATGGGTGGACGCATGTGGGGCTGCTAAAAGCTGTGGCATATGGCGATGGCGGTATTGGGGACGGCGGGGATTCCGGGGATGGTGCCGGAGACAGCACCGGCGGTGAGGATGGCGAGGGTGGAGGGCTGACTGGGTTTGCCCTGACGCACGCAGACACCGGCAGCACGGTGAACATGCGCAAGACGCCGGGCGGGCAGTTCATGCTGCGCATTCCGCTGGGAACGCGGGTGCCGGTGATGGACAGGCAGCGGGATTGCACCTTAACGATGTACGATGGATTTACCGGGTGGGTTAAGGACGAATTTCTGTGGTTTGAGCATGCGGGGAGCGGTGAGGATGACGATGGAGGTACGGGCGACGGCCCAGATGAGGGTGAAGTGCCTGCGGGTGATTGCGTGGAGGTGCCCCGCGCGGAGCTGGAGCAGGTGGCAGCTATGTTTGGCGCGTGGTTGAAAGAGTGAACGGCATGATGGTCGATTTGAAGGAGGTTGGCGTCGTGCTGGCGTTGCTGGTACCGTTGGCCGGGCTGCTGGGGTGGCTGTTTCGGCTCTCTTACCGGTTTAAGCAACTGGAAGAGCACGACCGGGAAGCGACGGAGGTGCGAGGGTTATTGTTGGAGGGCGTTGCCGCCGCGCTGGATGGGTTGGTGCAGTTGGGTGCCAATGGCAACGCGAAGGAAGCGGATAAGAAATTAAAGGGGTATCTTTACAAGAAGTGAGAGAGAAACGGGGTGTACATATGGAGACGATCCGGGAGAGGCTTAGGTCAAAGGTGGTATGGGCTGCGGTGGCGGCACAGGTGATGGCAATGCTGCTGACGCTGGGGGTGGTGGATACGGGGCTTAGCGAAACGATTGAGGCGATTATTGCCGGGGTGCTGCAATTGCTGACGGTTTTCGGGGTGCTCAATAATCCAGCGGATAGGGCGCATTTTTAGGGAGGGGTACTGTCGGTAGCTTTTTTAACCGACATTTTTACCGACAGATAGTTGGAAAAAGCTAGGCAGGGCCTCAAGAAAGGGGGGTGTTTTGACCGACATTTTGACCGACATTTGTAGCGGTAAACCGGTTTTTCGAGGTGTTTTAGCGGTTTTTCAGTTGTTCTCGTATAAGGATATTTTGAGGGCTTAAAAAGGGGAAACCCCTTGAAAACACTGGGTTTTCAAGGGGTTTCCTGTGGCGTGCCCGAAAGGATTCGAACCTTCGGCCTACAGAGTCGGAGTCTGTCACTCTATCCAGCTGAGCTACGGGCACATGCAGCGTTTGCAGAGTATCACACAAAGCAAGCGCTGTCAAGTCGCAAATATACCTCGTGGGGCATCGCCCTATACAATTCTACCCCACAAAACCCCGCACATTTATCTTGTTTTTCCGCCCAACCCATGATAAGATAAATCGGTTTTTCCCGATAATAGCACCGGAGTGTGTTTGCCGTATGGAAACAAAAGCACCCAAAAAGAAACCTTTTACGCTGGGTATGCGTGCAATCAAGACACTGGCATCTACGGGCATCCTGACACTCGTCTATTCGTTGATCGGCCGCAATCCATGCTTTGCCTGCATCGGTGCGGTATTCGGCCTGGGCAACGTCTTCCAGGCAGGTCTGAAAAACGGTGGGAACCGCTTCATCGGCACCATCCTGGGCGGTCTCATCGCCATCCCATTCTATCCGCTCTTCCACCACGAGCCGCTGGGCATCCCGGGGTGGGTCTTCCTGACCGCCGGACTTGCCGTTTTGTTGATCGTTGGTCAGCTGCTCGGTGCGGATGGCGGCATACAGCCCGGAGCGGTCGTCTTCTATGTGGTCCTCCTGACCGTCAACGAAAACAACTACATCGCCTACACCATCAACCGTATGATTGACACCGGCATAGGCGTCGCTTTATCGCTCCTCATCAACCGCATCTTTCCTCCACCGCGCGCAGAAAAGCCGCTCAGCATGCCTTCTGTATCCTCACCCAAGGAAGGTACAGAAGGATGAGAACGGCCTCTTCCCCTACACGCGCACCGTCTCGCCCGGCCCCACGCGCACTGCCGCGCCGCCAGCACAAACCCACACCGGAATCGCAGAGGGGTTGTACACCGCATCGCCTGCGCAGGTTGTAACCAGCCTGTCCTGCGCCTGCATGTAACCGTATATCTCCATGTTCGTCGCGTACCAGATGTCGCCCTGGCCAGCAACCTTTTCGCAGAACGCCTCAATCCTCGCCCAGTTATCGTCGATATCGAACTCGTAGCTATGCCCCCATAGATAGAACAGCTGCAGACCACGCGCTGGCTGCAACGCCAGGAACTTATCCGCCAGCGCCATTAGCTCTGAATCATTATGATGGCAAGTAGGGTTCCAGGCCAAAAACTCTTCCGGCAACGCAAACGAATGCGTGCTCTTAACAGTGCGCGCATACACGACGCCCAGTTGCGCAAGCTGCGCGCGCAACGCTGCATGGTGTGTGCCGAAAGGATACGCCATGCCCCGCACCGGCGCGCCAGTCAGCCGCTCCAGCGCCTCCCGGTCGCGCACGATCTCCATCGCCACCACATCGGGCGTGAGCAAATCCAGTGCCGGGTGCGTGAAGCTGTGCAAAGCCAGCTCAAACCCCTCGTAGACGCTCAAGATTTCTGCTTCATTAATATGCCAGATATCCACGCCGCTCCGGTTCGCACAGTTCGCCCGGCTCATTTTGCCGCCGTTGATGTTGAAGGTACACTTTACGCCGTACTGCCGCAATAGCCCAGCCAGGCGGATATCCTGCCCAATCCCATCATCATAGCTGAGGGTGAGCGCTTTTCGCTTGCCGCCGGGAAAGAAATCTTTCGTGATCATCCTCAATACCCCTTTGCTATTTCACAATCGTCCCAGCCAAGTCCCACAAATCCTCCCAGCCGCTCGCACCAGCCCAGAGGAACACCTGTCCCTTGATCAGGCGGCAGTTCTTGTCGGCCTTTTGCAGTGTCTCCATCTCCGCATCGGTCAGCGGGTCCTCCACCACCGCGCGCAGGTTCGAGACGTATTGCTCTGCCTTCACAGAGAAGGGGATCGGAATCTGGCCACGCTGCGCTGCCCATTTCAGGCAGACGACCGCCGGATGCACGCCATGCGCCTGCGCAATGCTGATAACCTCCGGCATCTCGGTATCGGCGATATCATCGGGCGTCTTGTCGCGCTCCGGCCGGGAAGGCGAGCCTATCGGGCAGAACCCCACCGGCTGGATGCCCCGCGATGAGCAGTAGTCGTACAGCTCCGGCTGCTGGAGGGACGGGTGCAGCTCCATCTCAATCAGCGCAGGCTGTATCCGGCAGTGCGGCAGCACAGCTTCCAGCTTGGGGATCGTCATGTTCGACATGCCCAGATAACGCGTCAGGCCCATGTCCACCAACCGCTCCATCTGCCGCCAGGTGGTGATGTACTTTTCCGGGTCAAACGGCGTAGAATCAGGATTTCTGGAATCGCCATCGCAGCCCGGCGCGTGATAGTTGGGGAACGGCCAATGGACAAAATAGATGTCCAGATAGTCCACCCGCAAGTCTTTCAGCGTCTTCGCGCAGGACAGCAACACATCTCCCCTACCATGCATGTCATTCCATACTTTTGAAGTGATGAACAGTTCCTCGCGCCGTACCGTGCCGGACTGGATCGCCTCGGCGAACACCGGGCCGATCAGGTCCTCATTGCCATAGACGGACGCGCAGTCAAACAGCCGATAACCGCAGCGGATCGCACCCGCAACAGCAGCGGATACCTGCGCGGGCGTAAACCGGTCTGATCCAAACGTACCCATGCCGATGCACGGGATTTCCTCGCCTGTAAACAATCTCCGCTTAGGCACCAGGGCCGGATCAATAAACATCTCCATACGGACATGCCTCCTTTGTTCTTATACCATCAGCATGATTTTTCCGTGCACCTGACTGGGATCATTGTACAGCGCGAACGCCTCCGCCGCCTTCTCCAGCGGGAAGCGCCGGAAGATGAACCCTTCGTCAAACTTCAGCTGCCCAGTAGCAAAGTAATGCGCCGTCAGTGCCCATTCCTCTCCCGGGAACGGTGCGGAATAGCTCATCCAGCTGCCGGTCAGGCGGAACTCCTTGCGGTTCATGCACTCCCACTGCTTGGGCGTGAAGGTCAGGTCCACATGCGGCGTGCCGATGAAGCACACGCGCGCCTTGCTGCCCGCCAGCTCGAATGCCATGCGCATCGTCGCGGTATTGCCCGCCGTCTCAAACACATACGAAAAGCCACGGCCATCCGTCAGCGCCATCGCGGTTTTCAGGAAGCCCTCATCGCGCGTGTTCACCGTCTCGTCCGCGCCCATGCGCTTTGCCAGCGCCAACCGCCCCTCGTCGATGTCGAACGCGACAATCTTCTTCGCGCCGTATATCTTCGCCCACTGCATCGTGAAGATGCCGATGGTGCCGCAGCCCAGCACCGCGACGGTTCCGCCGCCCCGGTATTCATTGAGCATCACACCGTGTAGCGCCACGGTGGACGGTTCGAACATCGCCGCTTGCTCATAGGGAATCGCCGGATCGTACCGGACGGCATTCCTCGCGGGAAGCACCACATACTCGGCGAAGCTCCCCTGCTCCCGGGAACCGATAAAGCTGTAGTGCTTGCACAGCGCGTAGTTGCCCTGCTGGCAGTCCGTGCAGCGCATGCACGGCTTCAGCGGCGCGCCGGATACCGTGTTGCCCACGGCGATGGTATCGACATCCTCCGCCACCTCCACCACGTCGCCTGCAAACTCATGCCCGAGCACCACGGGGTAGAAGTGCGCGCCATTGTGCAGCACACGCGGCATATCACTGCCACAGATGCCGGTGGCGCGCACGCGCACCTTCACGCACCCGGGCGCAAGCTCCGGCATGGGGTAATCATCGTAACGGATGTCCTGGTTTCCGTATAAGACTGCGGCTTTCATTCGTTATCCCTCCCGCATGATGTGTTTGAGGCTCTCGTACAGGTTCCGGTAGGTTTGGTATCCCTTGTCGTAGGCAGCATGGTTGGTGGAATTCGGCCCGTGCGTGCGGCGCACTGCGACCGTGCGGGCCACGGCGTCCTCAAAGCCCGTATACACGCCCGTTCCCACGCCCGCCAGGATCGCCGCGCCGAGCGTCGTCGCGGTGTCCGATGCGGGCACCACGATGCGCCGTGCCGTCACATCGGCCTTGATCTGCGTCCATACCTCGCTATTGGCCGCGCCGCCCATCGCGCGCAACGTTTCAGCTCGCGCGCCCGCCGCCTCGGCCACCTCCAGGTTGTGCCGGAGCGAATAGGCCACACCCTCCATCGCCGCGCGAATCATGTGCGCGCGGGTCTTTGCGTAGTCCAGACCGAAGAACACGCCTTTCGCACGCGCATCCCAGATGGGCGAGCGCTCTCCCGCCATATACGGCAGGCAGATCAAACTCTCGCTTCCGGCGGGAACGCGCGCCGCTTCCTCGCTCATGTCCACAAAGGAAAGCTCTGGGCAAACCGTTTCGCGCAGCCAGCGCAGCATGCCACCGCCGCCGACGGTTCCTCCCTGCAGCAGCCACCGGCCCGGTACCACATGCTGGCTCAGAATCAGGTTCGGGTCGGCCTGGTACGCGTCAATGCAGATGCTCATGCCGCCCGCCTGTCCGCCCTGTTCCTGTGTCTCGCCGGACTGGATCACCCCCGCGCCCAGCGTACCGCACGCGGCATCCAGGCCGCCCGCGACCACTGGCGTGCCTGCAAGCAGCCCTGTCCGCGCGGCGGCATCGGGTGTCACCGTGCCAATCACCTTGTGGCTTTCGACAAGGTCGGGCAGAAGCCGCATATCCACACCCAGGCGCGCGCACATGTCGCTGTCCCATCGCCCCTGCCGCATGTCAAAGCAGTGCAGGCCGTACCCCTGTGACAGGTCCTGTGTCAGCGCGCCGGTCAATCTGTAGGCAATAAAACTATTGGATTGCAGAATCTTGGCAACCTTAGCGTACACCTCGGGCAGGTGCCGTTTGTACCAAAGTATCTTGGGCAGCGTATACATCGGCTGCAAGGGGTTGCCGCATCCCGCGAAGATCGCGTCCTCCCCCACTTCGCGGCGCAGCTCGGCGCAGATGTCCTGCGCGCGGGTATCAGTCCAGATGGGTGTGTTCGTCAGCACGCGACCCGCCGCGTCCACCGCGATCGCTGACCAGCTCTGCCCATCCACGCCCACCCCGGCGATGTCCGCAGGAGAAATACCACCCTCTGCTAGCGCCGTGCGGACAGCCTCGCACACCGCGTCCCACCAGAGCTCCGGGGCCTGTTCCGCCCAGCCGGGCCTAGGGTAATAAACAGGATATTCGCGACTCGCCTGCGCGACGACCACCCCCTCCTCACTGAAGAGGGCGACCTTACACGCAGACGTTCCAATATCAATTCCCAGCAGGTACGTGCTCATGCCTTGCCGTCCGACCCGCACAGCCGGATGCGCGACGCGACCAGCTCCCGCACCGCCTGCCGCGCGATTTTCAGGAACGCCTTCGGGTCGATCATCTCAGGCTTTTCCATAAGCGCTCGCCTTGCGGCGTCCGTGAACGCGATGCGCAGCTCCGTCGCGTAGTTGACCTTGCAGATGCCCCGTGCGATGCACGCCCGCACCTGGTCCTCCGGCACGCCGGATGTGCCGTGCAGCACCAGCGGCACCGGCGTCGCAGCCCGTATCTCTGCAAGCCTCTCCAGGTCGAGCTTCGGCTCGCCCTTGTACACACCGTGTGCCGTGCCGATCGCCATCGCGAAGGAAAATACGCCGGTGCGCGCAACGAAATCCGCCGCCTGCGCGGGGTCCGTATACTGCACGCCGCCACCCCCGTGGCCGTCCTCCTTGCCGCCGACGGTGCCCAGCTCCGCCTCCACCGGCAATTCCCCCGCCATCTCCACCACGCGGCGGGTCAGCGCGATGTTCTCCTCATACGGCAGCAGCGACCCGTCAATCATGATGGAGGTATACCCTTCGCGCACGGCTGTTTCGGCCAGCTCGAAGCTGCTGCCATGGTCCAGGTGCAGCGCGACGGGCACCTTCGCGTCCCGCGCCAGCCGGGTGACCATCCCCGCGAACGCAGCGGGCGGCGCGTACGACAGTGTTCCGGATGTGGTCTGCACAATCACCGGCGCGCGCATGTCCTCCGCCGCTAAAATGACCGCCTGCGCCATCTCCATGTTCTCAATGTTAAACGCGCCCAGCGCATATCCGCCGCGCTGCGCATCCAGCAGCATCTCTTTGGCCGAAACGAGTGGCATTGCTGTTTCCTCCACATTGTTTGGATTTTGGCTCCGTCTTCTATTGTAGCGTCATGCCGCCGATTAGGCAAGTATACGGATGCATATAGAGCGGCTCGTTTGACAAGTAAGCGCATATTGTGTATAATATGCGCAGGTTTTGACAAGTACAGTTGCATATTGCCCTCCGCGCCGCTTCGCCTAACGGATCACCCATGGCGGCCGGCCTGAGCCGGGAAATCCGGTTCGCAGGTTCGGTTGGAAACGACCGCGCCTTCCGTGTTTGAGAAGGAGAGTGTTGATTTGTTGAGGGCGCGTGCTGTCTGCTTGTATTTTATGCAAGTAAGGAGTGTGACCCTCTATTTTAATACAGTGGAACGAACAAACCGTCCGCTGGTTTGAGATTGCGTCCGCGTATACGGGCTTTCATGATAGGCTCGCAAATCTCCTGCTCCCTCATATCACCAAAAGAGAATCGCTGATCGACCTGGGCTGCGGCGCGGGTTTGATCGATTTCGCGCTGTCGCCATATATCGGCAAAATCGACTGTGTGGATAAAAGCGCCGAAGCCATCCGCTGCCTCGCGGAAATGATCGCGGCGCGCCGCGCGACGAACCTCACTGCTCGCTGCGCCGACGCGCGCGACGTGCGGGGCCAATGGGATACGGTGCTGACCGTCTTTTTCGGCCGCATTGACGATGCGCTGGATGCCTACCTCCCCCTTTGCCGCGAAAACCTGATCGCCGTCGTCCATGGCAACCCGCAGGGCAACCTGGGGCCAGAGGGCTACCACCCGCCCAAATGCAACACTGTCGCGCTCACCGCGAATGCACTGACTGCGCGCGGCGTCCGGTTCACGCTGGTGGAGGACGCGCTGGAGTACGGCCAGCCGTTCACGTCGCGGGAAGAAGCGGCGGCGTTCGTGCGCGCCTACTCCAAGAACCCGCCGAACATGGCGGTGGACGACTATCTGGACGCGCGGCTGCTGTCCACCGGCAAGGAACAGTATCCCCTGTATCTGCCAAATCTCAAGCCCTTCGGCATTTTTATCATCGGGAGGGATCAGCATGCGGACCTTTGAGGAAGACGTTGCACGGGCCGTTGAATACCACGGGCACCTCTGCTCGGGCCAGTGCATCGGTGTGAAGATGGCGCGCTACGGCCTGTCGCTGCTGGGACTGGACCCCGAGGCCGACCGCAAGCGCATCGCGGTATTCGTCGAGTGTGACCGCTGCCCGGCCGATTCCATCGGCATCGTCACGGGGTGCAAGGTAGGCAAGCGCACCTACAAATGGCATGACTACGGCAAGGTCGCAGCCAGTTTCCTCGACCTGGAGACACGCCGCGCGGTGCGCATCCACCGCAAGAAGCGGATGCACCCGGCGGATGGAGAGGACATGGTCGAGTTCTACAAGAACCTGCCGGATACCGATATATTCTCCGTCCATGAGGTGGAGATTGACCTCGGCCCCGGGGACCTGCCCGGCCCACCGTGCGAGATCGGCTACTGCGCGGAGTGTGGCGAGGACGTCACCGACGCCAAGCACGTCATGCAGGATGGAAAGCCTGTCTGCCGCGCCTGCGCCGGGAACGCCTACTATCGGAACAAAGAGTAAAGGTGAGTTGCCGTCATGCCCCATGAGGGAAAGAACAGGACCTATACGCTGATTGTGCTGGGGCTGTTTGTCGCACTGGTCGCCGGCATCGTGATCTCCTTCGGCCTGGGACGCTACCCCATCTCCGTGCGGGAGCTGGGCGGCATCCTCTTCTCCAAGGTGTTCCCGATCGAGCCATTCTGGGCAGCCCGGATGGAAACCGTGCTCTTCAATGTGCGACTGCCGCGCATTCTGCTGGCGTGCCTGGTGGGCTGCTGCCTGTCTGGCGCGGGCGCGGCATACCAGGGCATCTTCCAGAACCCGATGGCGTCGCCCGACATCCTCGGCGCATCGGCCGGTGCGGCGTTCGGCGCGGCGCTCGGCATCTTGCTGGGGGTGTCCAGCCGGATGATCACGCTTAGCGCATTCATGTTCAGCATCATCACGGTGGGGCTGGTATGGCTGGTGGCGCAGCGGGCCAAGGGTAAGAAGGTGCTGAACCTGGTGCTTGCGGGCATCATGATCAGCTCGCTCTTCCAGGCGGGCACCTCCTACGTCAAGCTGGTGGCCGACCCGACCAACCAGCTCCCCACCATCACCTACTGGCTGATGGGCAGCCTCTCCGGTGCCAGGATGGATGACATCCGCTTCGTGATGATCCCAATGGCGATCGGCCTCGCGCCGCTGGTGCTGTTGCGCTGGCGGATCAACCTGCTGACGCTGGGCGACGATGAAGCGCGCACGATGGGCGTCAACGTAGGGCGCATCCGGCTGATCGTGATCCTCTCGGCGACGCTGGCCACCGCCTCCGCCGTGTCCGTCTCCGGTACGATCGGCTGGATTGGCCTGGTGGTGCCGCACCTGTCGCGCCGCATGGTGGGCAACAACTACCGGCACCTGATGCCCACATCGATGATCTTCGGCGCGCTGTTCCTGCTGATCGTGGACAACTTTTCCCGCAACCTGCTGGCGACCGAAATTCCGCTGGGCATCCTGACCGCCTTTATCGGCGCACCCTTCTTCCTGTATCTGATCCTAAAGGGAGGCGAGGCGGTATGAGCGTAACCGTGACGAACCTCTCCTTCAGTTATGGCGAGCGGGCGGTGCTGGACGGCATCAGCTTTGACGTACAGCAAGGCACACTGGTATCGGTGCTCGGCCCCAATGGCGTGGGCAAGAGCACGCTGTTCCGGTGCATGCTGGGCATTCTCAGCCGTTACACCGGCGACATCGTGATCGACGGGCAGACCGTTCGGGGCATGGACGCGCGCGCGCTGTCCCGTCGGATCGCCTACATCCCGCAGTCGCATTACCCCGCGTTCAACTACACGGTGCTGGACATGGTGCTGATGGGCGCGTCCTCGCACGTGTCGGCCTTCTCCTCCCCCGGCAAGAAGGAACGGGACGCAGCGCTCGCGGCGCTTGAGAAGATGGGCATCGCGGATTTCGCTGCGCGGGACTACATGCGCATCTCCGGCGGCGAGCGGCAGCTGGTGCTGATCGCCCGGGCGTTGGCGCAGCAGTCACGCATCCTGATGATGGACGAGCCGACGGCCAACCTGGATTTCGGCAACCAGATGCGCGTGCTGGAAAGCATCCGCTCCCTGACCCATGATGGGTACACCGTCATCCAGTCCACGCACAACCCGGAGCAATCGTATCTGTTCTCGGACACAATCCTGGCGATGCGGGGCGGCAAACTGATCGCCCAGGGCGCGCCAAAGGACGTGCTGACGAGCGACCTGATCCAAGCGCTCTATGGCGTTCAAACCCGGGTGGAAAGCCTATTCGGCGACAGGCTGCGCGTCTGCGTACCGGAAGGCGTTTTATCTACACTACCATTAAAGGAGGATACCCCATGACCCGTAAACTGCTTGCGCTGCTGATTTCTTTGACCCTGTTCCTTGGCGCACTGCCTGCGCTTTCGCTGGCGGAGGAAACCGTCACCTTTACCGATTCCTGCGGACGCGAAGTGGAAATCCCCACGGATATCTCGCGCATCGTACCTGCCGGTGCGGTCGCGCAGATCATGCTCTTTGCCATCGCGCCGGAATACTTTGTCGGCCTTTCCACGGACTGGGCGAAGGAAGCTGAACCGTATCTGGGCGAGTACTACAACCTGCCGCTCATCGGCCAGCTATATGGCGGCAAGGGCGAGCTGAACCTGGAAGAACTGGCAGCGCTTGATCCGCAGATCATCATTGATGTGGGCGAGGCCAAAGCCTCCGTCGCCGAGGACATGGATGCGCTGACCGAGCAGCTGGGCATCCCCACGGTGCACATCGACGCATACACCGCTACCTTTGCGGATTCCTTCCGCATGCTGGGAAAGCTCCTGGGCCTTGAGGAGCGCGGCGAGGCGCTGGCCGTCTACTGCGAGAAGATCTATGCCCGTGGTGAGGAAATCATGGCGCAGGTCGCCGATGAAGACCGCGTACAGATGCTGTACCTACCGGCCGCGGACGGCCTGAGCGTCACTGCCAAGGACAGCTACCATTCCGAGCTGTTCGACATGCTGGCTGAGAACGTAGCCGTGGTGGACGCCCCCTCCTCCAAGGGTACCGGCAACGAAATCGACATGGAGCAGCTGCTCCTATGGGACCCGGAAGTCATCATCTTCGCGCCGAACACCATCTATGCCACCGTTGGCGACGACCCGCTCTGGCAGGACCTTTGGGCCATCCAGGAAGGCAACTATGTCGAAGCGCCCTTCGGCCCCTACAACTGGCTGGGCTTCCCGCCGTCCGTGCAGCGCTACCTGGGCATCCTGTGGCTGTGCGACCTGTTCTATCCGGACCTATGCGACTATGACCTCTATGAGGAAGTGGCCGAGTATTACGAGCTATTCTATCACTGCGAGCTGACCGAAGAGCAGTTCGAATCCCTGACGGCAAACGCGTATGTCGCAGAGTAACGCGATACGGAAACCTGCGGTGATCGCGGTCAGCGGCGTGAAGAACTCCGGAAAGACCACCATGGTGGAAAGGCTGGTGACCGCGCTGACCGCGCGCGGCTACCGGGTCGCCACGATCAAGCACGACGCGCACAGCTTTGACGCGGATGTACCCGGGCGCGACAGCCACCGGCACCGCACCGCAGGCGCATATGGCACCGCGGTATTCGACCGCGATAAATGGCAAGTGATCAAGAATGGCGCGCAGACTATCGAAGGGTTGCTGGCGTTCTTCCCCGAGGCGGACATCGTCGTGCTGGAGGGTGCGCGGCAGACGGATTGGCCCAAGATCGAGATCGTGCGTGCGGGGAACTCTACGGCGCCCGTAAGCGATCCGGCATCGATGATCGCGCTGGCGACTGACCTGCCCATCCAGGTGGATGGCGTGCCCACGGTGGACATCAACGACATAGACGCGCTGGTGGATATCATCGTGGCGCGGATGTGATCACAGGTATTCCTGAAAAAAGGCCCCTCCCCGGCTGCAAACTGCAACCGGGAGGGGTTCTTGCTTATTTGACTTCGTTTATCTCCCGAACCGCTTGCGTCAGCATGCCGGTGATGATGCGCATATCCTGCGCGATGGTCATCCAATGGCACCCCTTCGCCATCAGTTCACGGACAGAGGCCCTGCTTGGCCCGGCGCATGAACCGAGCAGCTTTCCCTTCGCCCTGCACTTCTCGCCGATTTCTACGGTGATCCGGTCAATCCTGGCCTGCTTCTCTGTACCGGGAACATCCAGCATCGACATGCCCAGATCGGCTGGTCCAATGAACAGCGACTGATAGCCTTCCACATCCAGGATCGCATCGATGTTTTGGACCGCTTCGACCGTTTCAATCTGCAGGATGCGCCACACATCGTCCTTGGCACTGCGCAGGTATGCCTTTTCATCCTCGACACCATAATGGATGGCGCGAAGCGGGCCAATGCCGCGCTTGCCGCCGTCCGTAGGATACATGCAACCGGCGACGGCTTCCCGCGCGTCATCCGCAGTGTTGACGAACGGGAAGATCACCCCGTCCGGCCCCATGTCCAGAATGTGCTTGATCTGATGGTGGTTCACGCCGGGCACACGGACAAACGCGCATGCCCCGGCCGACTGGGCCGCAAGCACATGATGGTATACCTCGCGGCGGTCCAGCATGCCATGCTCTGTGTCAATCCACACAAAATCGCACCCTGCATAGCCTGCGGCCTCGCTGACACTGGCATCCGCCAGCAGCACGAATATGCCGATTACAGGCTGGCCATTGTCGATCTTCTCCTGAATGCGTTCAAGCCTTGCGTTCATAGGCAGCTCCCTTCTATCGTTTGTACAGTGACCTTCGGCAGCAGTTCTTCCAGCACCTTGGGATCGTAGCTCCCGGTGCCCATCGACAGCGCGTTGGCTGCGGATACTGCCGTCGCGTAGCGGAGGGATTCCGCCGCGCTCCAGCCGCGCGCATACCCAACCGCAAACCCACCCACCATGCTGTCGCCGCAGCCAACGGTATTGACCGGCATAATCGCGGGCGGAGCGGCGGCGTACACGCCCTCGTCGCAGACCATAATCGCACCTTCCGCGCCGAGCGATGCGACCACGCGTGGTATGCCGCCCGCGTGCAGCGCCTTCGCTGCGGCGATAATCTGTTCCTTCGATGAGGCAGGCATTCCCAGCAGCTGCGCCAGTTCGTCCGCATTAGGCTTGACGAAGTCCGGCTTCGCCTGAATGGAGCGCCGCAGCGTTTCCCCGCTGGTATCCAGCAGCACGGTCTTGCCCGCGTGACGGCACAGGCCGATCAGCGCAGCGTAGATATCGGCAGGTGCGCCAGGCGGCAGGCTGCCGGACAGCGTCACCACATCAGCGGCATGCAGCTCACGGCTGAAATCAGCAAAGAACTGTTCCACCTCATCCGCGCTCACCGGCGCGCCAGGCTCCAGGTACTCGGTGCTCAGGTTGTTTTCCATGTCCCAGCCGTTGATGCAGCTGCGCGTCTCCGCCCGGATGTGCGTAAACGCGCCGTGAATGCCGGGCTGGGTGATCAGCGACTCAAAATACTGGCCGTTGAACCCGCCGACGAACCCCATCGCGGTCACCGCCTCGCCCGCCAGGTCGGCGATGCGCGCCACGTTCATTCCCTTCCCGCCCGCGGTGTTGTTCACCTTGTCCACGCGCATCACTGTGTAGGGATCGAACCGGCGGAGCAGGTAGAGCTTGTCCACCGAAGTGCTCAGCGTAACTGTGATGATCATCGTACCACCCTCTGCTTTTGTCAATAGACCCCCGCGCGGTAGTGATGCCGCGCATAGTAAAACGCATACTGCTGGATCACCCCCGCAAACCCGGCATACCGCTCCACCGGGAACTGCCCGCCGTACTCCACATCGGTCACGCGGCGTATCCACACATCGCGCGGAAACGCATCCAGCCGGTGGTAGCCGAAAAGCATCACGCAGCTGGCGACCTTCTCGCCGATACCCGGCACGGTGCGTAGCGCTTCCATTAACTGGTCGTCGGAGTATGCGCGCAGCGCATGCAGGTCGATCTCTCCAGTGGCAACCATGCGCGCAGCGGCCAGCACGTAGCCGGTCCGGTAGCCAAGGCCGCACGCGGCCAACGCCTCCGGTGACTGTGCAGCCAGCGCGGGGGCTGTTGGAAATGCACGCGCTGTCGTCACACCTTCCGCCATAATCGGCTCGCCAAACGCGGCGCAGAGGCGCTCCACACAGTTGCGGATTGCCGGAATATTCTTGCGCTGCGAGAGGATGAAAGTGATCAGCATCTCCCACGGGTCCTGCCGGAGGATCGTCATGCCCCTGCTATAGCGCGCGGCGGCGTGCAGGAACGCATCTGTTTCAGGCACGGCAGCGAGGAACGCCTCGTAGTCGGTATCCAGATCGAAGTACGGCGACCAATGGTGCTGGAACATTTCTTCCGTGCAGTCCAGCTCGTACTGGTCGCGTCCCAGCGGCGAAAGCGACAGCAGCCTGTCCTCTGCGACGATCTGGAACCGTCCCTGGGGGCCAGCCGTCATTCGGAAACACTGACCGCTCTCCGCGATCTTCACCAGGTCGACCCCTGGAAGCGCCACTCGGATCATCCGCCCGTTCCCCTCCCCCCAGCTGTTACTGGTATACACAAATGTACTATAAAACGCCGCCCCGTGCAAGCAGCACCGGACGGCCAATCATTACCATATAGCTCTGATGTTATCCGTTCATGGCCCTCATCGCGGCTTCCACGATGTCCTCCACCGACAGGCCGTACGCATCCAGCAGCGCGTCCGCCGGACCGCTGCGCGGGTACTGATCCCTAAGCCCCACACGGATAATGCGGCACGGATGCGACTGACACGCAACCTCGCAAATTGCGCTGCCCATGCCGCCGTATATGTTGTGGTCCTCCACCGTTACCGCGCAGCCACAACGCCGAAGTGCGCCAAGCACGCCTTCTTCATCGATCGGCTTTACGGTGGACACATCCATCAGCAGCGCACCGATGCCCTGCGCCCGCAGCCTCTTCACCGCCTCAATCGCACGGTTCATGATAAACCCGGATGCAAACACCGCCACATCGCCGCCATAGGAAAGCACCTCGCACACTTTGCCATAGGCATACGGCGTCTCTTCCGGGAACACCTCCGGTTCGCGCCCGCTGCCCAGCCGCAGATAGGCAGGACCGTCCAGCGCCAGCATCGCTTCCGCCGCCTGGTATGCCTGGCCCGCATCGGCCGGGGTTAGCACCGCAACGCCCGGTATCGCGCGCAGAATGCCGATATCCTCATAGAACTGGTGCGTCACACCCTCACGCTCACCGCCCAGCATTCCGCCGTTGAGGCCGATGAACTTTACCGGCAGTCCAGGGTATGCAATGAATGTGCGGATCATCTCGCACGCGCGCATCGTCAGAAAGCCTGCATAGCTGACGACCACGGGCCGCATGCCGCTCGCTGCCAGCCCCGCCGCGATATCCACCGCCGCCTGTTCCGCAATGCCTACCTCAATTACCCGGTCCGGGTATTTCTCCAGGAACGGCGTCAGCCGCCCCGCCAGCGTAGAATCCGCCGAAACCATCACAATCCGCTCGTCCCGCGCCGCGCCTTCCATCAGCGCGCGCACCGCCGCTTCCCGTGTGCTCTTCACGCTCATAGTCTGCCCTCCAGCGCCGCGCGCGCCAGCTCCACTTCATCGGTGGTCGGGGTGCGCTTGTGCCATGCGTTGTTGTTCTCCATATAGGGGATTCCCTTGCCCTTGACCGTGTCACACAGGATGATAGACGGCCTGTCCGCCTCCGCATGCGCCGCGTGAATCGCAGCCAGCAGTGCGCCCATGTCGTGCCCATCAATCCGCTGCGTGTGCCAGTGGAACGCGTCCCACTTCTCCTGCACCGGGTACAGTGACGACAGCTCGCTGACCTTGCCGCCGGACTGGTGGTTGTTGCAGTCGGCAAACACGATCAGGTTGCCCGCCTTCTGCTTGGCGGCGGCCATCGCGGCCTCCCAGATGACGCCCTCCTGCTGCTCGCCATCGCCGACGACGACGTACACGCGGCTGTCCAGTCGTTGCATGCGCGCAGCCAGCGCCATGCCAAGGCCAATCGCCACGCCGTTGCCCAGCGACCCCGCGACGCTGTCGATCCCGGGCGTCTTATTCATATCCGGGTGGCCCTGTAGGATGCCGGTGAGCGTGCGCAGACGCGGCAGCTCCTCCATCGGGAAGAACTCCCGGTGCGCCAGCGCAGCATATACGATCGGGCAGGCATGCCCCTTTGAGAGGATGAACCGGTCGCGCGCGGGCCAGCGCGGGTTTTCCGGGTCCACGCGCATCACATCAAAGTACAGCGCGGCAACGATCTCCGCGATCGACATACACGGCCCAGGATGGCCGTCACCCGCTTGATGGACCATCTCCACCACATCCAGCCTCAGCCGGTTCGCGATCCGTGAAAGCGCCTCCTGCGTCACGCGTTTCCCTCCCCCATCATCCATGCGCAGCGCCGCGCCACTTCGTCAAACCAGGCGTCATTGTCCTCGGCGCGGCAGAGTATTTCCAGCGTAATGATATAGTCGCGATCCCCGTACAGCGCTCCGATTTCGCGGTGCATCCGCTCAAAGTCAGCATAGCCGAAGCACGCGCCGGGGCAGTCGAAGTCCACATGCTTGTCTCCGTATAGCGGGCTGCTCGGGTCATTCATCAGGCAGTTGCACAGGTGCACATGATGGCAGTGCGGCAATGTGCTGAGCAGCGCGGGCAGGATCTCCTCACCCTCCTCGCGCAGGTGCGCTACATCCATCGTAAGCCCATAGCCGGGTCTCACCGCGCGGATTGCTTCGGTCGTCTCCAGCACCCGATCCGTAGGCCCCAGCAGCTGCATTGACTGCACATGGCTATCGCCCGGCTCCAGCGTGATCTGCAGCGTATACCCTTTGCGGTCGGTGTAGTCATACGCCTCCAGCACCGAGCGGACGTAGCTAGCGCAGGCGAGCCTCACCTGATCCGGGTCCTCTGGCAGGAAACCACTGTTGATCATGATAGCCTGACACCCCAGCGCGGCGGCGCGGTCAATCGACGCGCAGAGCACTTCCACCGCGCGGCACCGCTCTTTCTCGTCCACTGCGCAGAGAGAAAACCCCGCACCCTTGAGCGCATAAACGGCGATGAAGATCGATGCGAAGCCCGTCTCCCGCAGCATCTGGCCTATCTCCTCGTCATGCCCGGGCTTTGAATAGAACTCTACCATGCCATACCCACGGCCGGAAAGGCGGCGCAGCACGCGCGCCATCTCGGCAGGGTCATCCATCGTTCGGGGAAACAGCGATGCAATCGCCAGCGACCGCGTAACCGTGCCCATCTTCACAGCCCTTTTTCGCGGCGGCGGTCCTTTATGATCGCCAGCGCCTTGGTCCACGCATCCTCAAAGTTGCTCATGAACAGGCGAACCGGGCCGTATGCCTCGTAGTCCTCCGGCGCGAGGCCGCCCGCCTCGTACGCCATGCGGAACTCCGGCAGCTTCGCGCAGAGCACGTCCGCCGCTGCCTCGGTGGCCGGCGCGGGAAAGCGCGGCACCGCAGGCGGGTCCTGCCGGATCAACTCCTCTGCCGCACCGCCCCAGTTAATCGTAATGTCAAAAGGCGCGCCAACCAGCTCCGTGAAGTGGTGCAGCCCACGCGCTCCGCCGCTGCAAAAGCCGATCTTAGCGCCCCGGTCGCGCAGCAGCGCCCATATCTTTTGCGCCACAAGCGTGCCGCCCCGGTACAGCAGGTCGGCCGGGACATCGGCCCCATCCCTTTTCGCGGCCCCGGCCATGTACTCGTCAAATATCCCCGGGATGTGCGCGAAGTACATCACCGGCGGGTTCTTCATGTTCTCACTAGCGGTGCGGTACACATCCGCGCAGCGCAGCGCCTGCGAAACGGACATCACCTCAGTCGCCAGCAACGGCAGACCGTCCGGCAGCAGCCGCTCAATCGCGGCAAAGCCGTCCGGCACGGCAGGAATCTTCGCCATGATGTTGGGCAGCGCCGCGCAGTGGATGCGCGCGGAACGCTCCATCGCATCCGCGTCCGTCTCGTACGGATTCGCCTGGATCGTCACATACCCGGCACGACCGTGCGTCCGCTCGTGCATCGGCAGGAAGACCTCCGCCACCTCCCGCACCAGCGCCAACTGTAGCTTTGCCTGTGCCGCGTTGTCGTCCGGCTCCCCCGGCAGGATGGCGTCCAGCAGTTCAAGCGCGTGCGCGCCGCCCGTTGGGTGCGTAAGCATCTTGTAGGGATAGCTCGGGTTCTGGGTGCAGCCCGTCGCACCCGCCTCAATCGCCAAAACGGCCTCGTCCGGCGTCACGTTGTTGATCCACAGCCTGGTCGGCGAAACCTCCGCAACCCTATGAAAATACCCGGTCATTGGCATGTCCCCCTTTATCCGTGGCCAATCCTTCGTACCGTGCCGCGTTCCACCAGCGAGGTCCCCACCTCAATCTTGATGAACTCCGGCGCGTTCTTCTCGATCTTCTGATACAGGCGCTCTACAGCCAGGCTCCCCAGGCGCTTCTTGGGCACCGAAACGGTGGTCAGCGGCGGGTCGAGCAGCGTACAGAGTGGAATGTCGTCAAAGCCGACGATCGATACATCTTCCGGCACACGGAAGCCCATTTCCTTAAATGCGCGCATCGCACCGGCGGCCAGGATGTCGTTATCAGCAAAAAAGGCCGTGGGAAGCTCCGGGCCTTTTTGCAGGAATATTTTCATGTCTTCGCACGCGCCCTCAATGGACGGCGTGAGCTGGAACGTATAAGGCAGCCGCGCAGCACCGATCTTTCGGAATGCCTTGCGGAACCCCTCATGCCGCTCGGAGAAGTTGACGGTGCGCACCTTGCTGGTCAGGTAGCCGATGCGGCTATGCCCCTGTTCGGCCAGATAGGTGGTTGCCAGGTACGCACCCTGCGCGTTGTTGATCGTTACGCAGTCCAGCGGAAATCCCTCGAAATAGGCATCCAACACCACCATCGGGATGCGCATGGACAGAAAGTCCTGGATATGCGGCGGCGTCAGCTCCGTCGCCAGCAGGATCACGCCCCGGCTGCCCGCTGTGGCGAGGCTCGCTAGCTTCTGCGGAATGTTCTCCTCGGCATTGATGTAGGTGATCATCAGGTTCGCGCCGGCCAGATCGGCCTGCCGCTCGACGCCCTCCATCATTTCCGAGAAGAACGATGTGTCCAGCCCCGCCGTCGCGCGCTGCTTGAAGATTACAAAGTGGATCGTATGCATCGAGTAGGCAGGCCCGCGGGCCGAAACCTTCTCATAGCCCAGCGTGCGCACCGCCTCCAGCACGCGATCGCGCGTCTCGGCGTTCACGCCCGGGCGGTTGTTGATCGCGAGCGATACGGTCGCCGGGGATAATCCCAGCGCCTCGGCGATATCCTTGACCTTGACACCCATGTTACTCCCCCATAAATAGTGGCCGCAGCGCTGTGAGGCACGGATCCGGGCTGGCAATCACTGGGATGTTCACCAGCGCGTTAAGCTCCGCTTCCATCCGCATCATTGACGCCTGCGCCAACACCACACACTCAACGCCCTTCTCCACCAGCGATTGTACCGTCTCGCGAATCAGCTGGTCATGCCGCTTGGGATCGCCGGAGATCAGCGCATGATATGCGCCCTCGGCCAGCCCGCTCACGACCTCCACCTCGCACCCTTCTTCCTGCGCTACATCGCGCAGCAGGCGCGCGGTCGGCTCCAGCGTGGTCGGAAGCGTCGCCACAACCGCGACGCGCCGGTGCATGCATACGGCCTGACGGGCCATCGCTTCATCAATGCGGACGATCGGGGTCTTAACGAGCTTTCGGCCCTCATATACCACCTCGCCCACGGAGGAACAGGTATTGAGGATCACATCCGCGCCCATCTCCTCCGCGCAGCGGTAGTAGGTGAGCAGCCTGTTCCGCACGGCATCGGGCACCTGGCCCGCGCGCACGCACTCGCCGATGATGGCATCATCCACGATGCTGACGAGGTGAACCTCCGGCAGCAGCGCGTTTATCCTTGCCTGCAGCGGGTCTAGCAGTCCTTTTCCAGTAAAGATCGCAACCATTGTTTTCATTGTAGAGGCCCTCCTACAGCAGCGTCGATACCGACGCGGGGTAGCTCACCTCACGCTCCGGCACCTTGTCAAGCCGCTTCTTGTTCTTGTACAGCGGGTAGTACGTCCCGGACGGAGAGATGTCCATTACATCGTCGCCAAGCCAGCGGGCCGTGTACGGATCGTCAACCGCCAGTTCCTGCGTCGACCGCTCGGCAACGGGGAACGTCACATCAATCGTCTCCCCCGCCTGCACGCCCTTGAGCTTGATAAAGCAGCCATTGACCCACGGGACTGTGCGGCCGGTCGCCTCGCGCGTGATCTCCTCCCCCTTCTGCCCGCGGATTCCCACCGCGCCGAACGGCACCCATTCGGGGATGCGGACCATCAGCTCCGGCATGTCCTGCTTGATATCCAGCGCTACACGGCCCTCATGCGGCATGTAGCTGCGCACGTTGACCGATGGCGAGAAATGGTTGAGCAGGAAGTTGACCCAGGTGCGGCCGTTTGCCTCGCCGACAGCGTACTGCCACACCCGGTGCAGCGCGCGCACCCCGGCGGCAACGCAGCACAGCTGCACATCCATGATGTGCCCCCGGCCCTTCTGGCCGTCGTACACGAAATCGTTGGGCGCGGCATAGCCCGCGAACGCGCCACGCAGGCGCTCCGCCGCCTTGTAGTAGGTGCGGAACCTGGGCGTATCCCGGTCCTTCTTGTCGTATTCCTCAATCCAGCTAACGTCCATCAGCTGCGATTCGGTCAGGTGGTTGCGCACAAACCGCTCAGCAATGCCCCAGTAGGCGGTGAAACCGTTGCGGGCAAGCGTGACGCAGGTGGAAATGGCGTCCACGAGCGAACATGTCTCGTGCTCGTATGCCTGATCGTGCATGTCACCGGGCGTCCATCCGAAGGTGGTGCACCAGGTGGAGAGCGCCCAGTCCAGACTCTTCTTGACCCACTGCATCAACTCGGCGTTGCGCGTCGCCTCCGCGAAGAGGGCGATGGCATCCAGCGTGCCCATGCGAGTGTGGAAGTGGCCGTTTCTATAGCCCAGCGCGCCGTTGAAGCTGCCGTCAGGCAGGAACGCGCCGCTGCGGTGGATGATGTTGGCGGTGAAGTTTTCGGCCAGTTCAAACGCATCCGAACTCCCGGTGGCCAGATAGTAGCGCGTCAGCGGCATCACCTGCCGGCCCCAGAACGCGCAGGGGTCCACGCACAGCCGGGTGTGTACCGCGTCAAACGACGGCCAGCCATGGCTGGTGTATTCGGACGCTGGGAAGTACCAGGAGTCCCGCTCCTTGCGCGCGATGCGCCGCAGCGCAGCAACGTGCCGGTCAGCATACGCCTTCACCTGGTCGTCGCCGGTGGTCAGGTACCAAGAGGTCAGCCCCAGCAACACGGCGCGCTGGTCAATCATGCTGGCGCTGTCCTCAAAGCGGCTCATGTGCTCCTCAACCGTCGCCTGGTCGAAAGAGTTGCGCCGGTAGTTCAATCCATCTTCACGGAAAAAGGAAAGCAGGTTCTGGCGATAGCGCGCCTCTACTTCCTCGCCATACGCGGAGCCAGTCATCTCCCGGGCCAGCGCGATCGCATCGGTCAGCCGGCCGTGCGAGGAGCCGAAGTCCCAGTTCCCATGCTCCATATACGCAGGCTGGGACTTGAAATTGCCGCAGAAGAACGGGATAAAATCATAGTCCTCATCCGCCACATTGATCATGGTGCCCAGCGCAGTCTCAACGCGCTCCTCAATTTGCAGGGTCCCCGGCATTTGCCGTTTGTCCGTCATGGGAGAGGCCTCCTCACGCGCATGTTTAAAATTTAATTAAATCTTATCAAGCATATGCCCAATAGTCAATGTATTTTTTTAATACAATTTAGACATATGTACTTTTTAGCACTCCACCTTGATCGCCCATGCATTTTCACAGGGAAGCGCCTGGGGAAGCGTAATCTCTAGCGAATCCGCCGTCTGCGTAAAGCTCAGCGACGCGCCGCCACCCAGCAGTGTCACGCGGCGAACGCCCGGCAGATACCGGTCTGCCAGCGCGCGCACAGTGAGCGTTCCATCCTTGGGGTGGCCCAGCGCGATGGCGTAGACCGCGCCGTCCTTCTGCGTAAAACGGAAGTCCTGCTCGGTAAAGCCGCCATCGCGGATGTCCGATGCCGCGCCGCCCTTGATCTGATCCGCGATGCGGCTCACATCGTAGTTTGCATCCTGCACGCCGGTGGGGCCTTCGGCCGCGATCTTCCAGGGGCGCGTGCCGTAAATTGCTTCGCCGCAGACGGACAGCCAGTCGCCGATGGCGTACAGCTCCTTCTTCGCTGCCGGGTGAATGGCGCCATCCGTCTGGGGACCGACATTGAGCAGCAGGCTGCCGTTCTTGGAGACGATGTCGCACAGCTGGTGGATGATCTCGCGTGCGGGCTTGTACTTGGGTTCCTGCACGATGCACCAGGTCACATTGTCCTCCAGCCGGTCGTCCGTCTGCCAGGGGAAGGATTTTAGCGTGGAGAAGCGCCCGCACTCGATGTCGCGCAGGCCTGTGCCCTCAGGCAGGTCGTCCTGCTTGTAAGTGATGACGCCATCCGCATGCCCCGCATCCACATAGAAGTGGCGGGCCATCTCGTACTTGTACCGCTCGGCGATGATGTTGGTGCGGCTATCAAAATAGAGAATATCGGGGCTATACCGGTCAACAACCTCGCGCACCTTATCGCGCCATACGGTGCAGAACGCATCATCCGGCAGGCGGTAGGGTTCGTAGCGGTTGGTCTCCAGCGGAAGCGCCGGGCCATAGAAGCGCTCGTTTTCAGGCACGTAGACGTCGGCCTCGTTGTCGGTGGACATGAACCACCCCCACAGCCATTGGTGGTGGAACGTCGCCAGCACCTTCACGCCGCGCCGCCGGAATGCGTCCGTACACTCGCCAAACACATCGCGTCCGGGGCCGTAGTTCACGCTGTTGACAGGGTTAACCTGGCTGTTCCACATGGAGAAATTGTCGCCATGCTCCGTCACGGGACCTGCATACTTCGCGCCGGAGCGCACGCATACATCCGCCCACTCCTCTGGGTCAAACGCCTCACCCTTGAGCATCGGGTAGAAATCCTTGTAGCCGAAATCCTTCAGCTTGCCATATGTCTTTTCATGGTGCAGGTTCTGCGGCAGACCTTTGCAGTACATGTTCCGCGAGTACCACTCGTTCTGGAAGGCGGGCACGCTGTACGGGCCCCAGTGGAAAAACAGGCCGAACTTCAGATCGCGGTACCAGTCCGGGGCGGAGCGGGTAAGGCTTGCCCAGTCGTAGATATGATCCATCTTTAGCGTCCTCCTCGTGTCCATTCTATATCTGCTCCATTGGAAACCGGTAGAATGCAAGCGGCGGCAAATTGGTTACACTGTCCAGCGGCGGCGTGCGCGTGGGGTTAGCCTGCCAGGCAAAGCATACGTTCGCCCCCGGCCCCGGTGTGCGCTCCAGCGTGAGGATCAGCGTGCCTGGCGCGCCCTTGTCCGCCTTCATTTCAGCAAGGGCAATTGGCCCCGCATCGTCCACCACGTCAAATCCCGCCAGCGCAGCGTCCGCTTCCGGAAACGTAAAGGTATCCACCGCACCGCTGAATGAGAGGCGCAGCTGCATCCCTTCCGCACACGCACGCTCAATCATTGGTGCGGCGAATGGCACGCCACCCGCCAACACCTGCCCGCATAGCCGCGCCAATCGCTCGCCCAGCGCAATATTGCCGTGCGCGCTGTTGTGGATCGCATCCGATATCCCCACATCGAACGCCGGCAGCGCGTACACGCCTGGAATCTCCAGCATAGCGCGCCGTTGCGCCTCGCGCACCATGCCCCATCCTTCATCGCCGGATGGCAGCAGCGTGCGGTTCAGTTGGAAAAGAAAGAAAGGGATTTCGTACCCGAGCGACCTGCGCACCGATTTGACGACATGCGCAAACCGATCCGCATAGGCAGGGGCATCGTCCGACATCGCATCCGTCTCGCCCTGGTACCAGAGCACCCCGGCGGGCCTTTCGCCGCTTGCCTCAATGCGCGCCAGCATCTGGCGGAAAAGGCCGCCCTCGGCGCGGTCATCCCAGCGGGTGATCGGCTGCCCACCCTGCGCGGTGGAGATCAGCCCCACCGGACAGCGGGACTGCGCGGCATAGCGCCGGCCAAACGAAAGATACGGCGACGATCCTGTCACGCCCATCTCCACCCCGGGGCCAGCCTGCGCGCCGGAGGATGCATTCAGCGGGTGGCACGCCAAAGCCCAATGACCGCCGCGCCG
>JAVBQK010000142.1:0-8790 GCA_031549105.1 Eubacteriales bacterium | reverse complement strand
AGGAGGCTCTGCCTCCTGGACCTCCGCGAAGGGCGTTGCCCTTTCGAAACCCATGTTGCGCTCACGCGCAGGTGGGTTTTTTGCTGTTTACCATGATTGATACATTGCCCCTGCGTGAGCAGTCATGGGTTTCGAAAGGGCGAAGCCCTTCGTAGGATTCTTAAGGGCAAAGCCCTTAAGCCGCCGGAGGCCGTCCCCACCCCGTCCTCACCCCACACTTCGATTCGGGACTGGATTTTTTTCCGTTTTCCATATATAATGGTATGATTGATGCTTTATGCGCATCTGCAAATGCTGGCCTAATCCCGGGGAGGTAATTCACATGGAACACATACGCCGCACCGAGCGCTTGGCCGCGATGACGCGGATGCTGGTAGGTGAACCCAACCGGTGCTTTGCGCTGTCGCAGTTTTGCGATGCATTTGGCGCGGCCAAATCGACGGTTAGCGAGGACCTGGATATCATCCGCACCGCGATGAGCAACTTTGGGCTGGGCAGTCTGGAAACGCTGCCCGGAGCGGCCGGTGGTGTGCGGTATCGGACACGGCTTGATCATGCGGCGGGGTATGAGGCGGTGCAGACGCTGTGCGACCGGCTGAGCACGCCGGGCCGCGTGTTGCCGGGAGAACTGCTGTTTCTGGCGGATATCATTGCTGACCCGCTGGTGATGGGTGGAATGAGCGCGGTGCTGGCTTCGGAGTTCTTTGATGCAGAGCCTGACTTTGTGCTGACGATGGAAACGCAGGGTATTCCGCTGGCGATGATGACCGCACATGCGCTACACGTTCCCGCGATTATTGCCAGGCGAAACAGCAAGGCATATGAAGGGCCGACCGTGCATATCAATTATCTGGCGGGTTCCCAGTTTAAGACGATGTCGCTTTCCCGCCGTCTGGTGCAGCCCGGTCAGCGTGCCGTGATGGTGGATGACGTGCTGCGCAGTGGCGGTACCGCGTCGGGGATGTTTGAACTGATGCGGGAGTTCGGCGCGGAAGTAGTGGGCGCGGCGGTGCTGGTTGGGGTGGAGGACGCGTGCAAGAAGTTTGTACAGGTGAAGCCGCTGATGGTGCTGGAAGCAGTAGACAGCCAGACCGGCACCGCAAAACTTCGCCCGGGCGACTGGTTGAAATCCTGAAAAGGGCATATACTAATGCGACAAAATACGGAAAGGATGGCAAGATGAAACATACCGCGCTGATCATAACGGCGGGGAGCGATTCCGGCGCGCGCTTTGGCGTGCCCTTTTTGCTGCCCGCGCTTCGTGCTGCCTGCGCATGCTGCGAGGACGTGCGCGAAATACGCGAGGAGGAAGTAGATTCGCTGCTTGAGGAGGAAGGCATGACGCTGATCCTGGATGCATCGATGCCACTGGTGACGGAGGAGGATTGCCGCCTGCTGCTGGAGAGCGTCGAGGATGGGGCCGCTGTTGCCAGCGCGAAGGGAACGAAGAAGGAATTCCCGCGTTGCCAGTCGAGCGAGGGCCGGAAAGAAAAAGAGGTTGCGCTTTCCGACGATGCATTGTTTATCGTGCGGGATGCGGAAGATTTGGCCGAGGCGCTGAAGATTCTGCGCCACCGAAAAAACCTGGCGCTCATGCGCGAAGGCGTAATCCTGCTTGACCCGAAGAAAACGTATATTGATCCGGATGTGCGGATTGGCACGGGCACGGTGGTGCACCCCGGCAACACGCTAACCGGCGGCACGGTGGTGGGCGAGCGCTGCATGCTGCTGCCGGGCAGCCGTTTGCACAAAGCGGTCATTGGCGATGAGGTGACAATCGAGAACTCCGTGCTCACCGAATGCGCAGTTGGAAACAGAACGACGGTCGGTCCGTTTGCGTATCTGCGACCTGGTGCGGAAATTGGCGAGGGTTGCCGGGTTGGCGATTTTGTGGAGATCAAGAACAGCGTCATCGGCGACGAAACCAAGATATCGCACCTGACCTATGTGGGCGATGCGGATCTGGGCAAGAACATCAACCTGGGATGCGGGGTGGTGTTTGTCAACTACGATGGCAAACATAAGCACCGTACCACCGTCGAAGACGATGCGTTTATTGGTTGCAACACCAACCTGGTGTCTCCTGTGCGCGTGGGCAGCGGCGCATATGTGGCTGCGGCTACCACGGTGACGGAAGACGTGCCAGCGGGCGCGTTCGCCATCGGCCGCTCCCGCCAGACGGTCAAAGAAGGCTGGGTTGAACAACGAAAGACGGAAGGCAAACTGTAAGACGAGATGGACGCATACCTGATTGTAGGGCTGGGCAATCCGGGTGATAAGTACGCGCATACCCGGCATAACGTTGGCTTTGATGTGGTGGAAATCCTGGCGCAGAAGACCGGAACGCGGCTGACGAAGCACCGGTCTCGCGCGCTGGTGGGCGAAGGGACATACGGCGGCAAGCGCATCGCGCTGGCACAGCCGCAAACCTATATGAACCTCAGCGGGGAGAGTGTAGTGCCGCTCGCCAGCTGGTATAAAGCCGCGCCCGAGCGGCTGATTCTCGTCTATGACGACGTGGACCTGCCGCTCGGCACAGTACGCGTGCGCCCATCCGGCTCGTCCGGAACGCACAACGGCATGCGATCGGTCATTGGCCTGCTGGGTCGGGAAGACTTCCCGCGCGTGCGGGTGGGCATTGGTTCGCCACCGCAAGGCTGGGACATGGCGGACTGGGTCATTTCACATTATGAGAGCGCCGAGGCGCGACGGGTTGCTTTCGACAGCTACATGCAGGCCGCGGACGCGGTGCTGATGCTGCTGGACGAAGGGGTGGAGGCGTGTATGCGCACGTTCAACCGCAAGCCGTCCAAGGGGGATGCGTGAAGGATTTTTTGTTTGCGCCGCTGCGGGGTTGGGCACCGTACCGCCAGCTTGAGCAGGCAGCGGAGGCGGGTCAGCTGGTAACGGCCTATGGCATGTCCGACGGTCAGAAGGCGCATCTGGCCGCTGCGCTGGCGCGTGATACAGGCAGGCCGCTTCTGTATGTGACCGCCAACGAAGGGCAGGCTGCACGCTGCTTTGACGACCTGACGCAGTTCCTGGGTGGGGGCGTGTATTTGCTGTCCGCCCGCGAGGTGGCGCTATACCACGCTTCCGCCGCCAGCCGCGAGGTGCTCAACCGCCGGGTGGAGACGCTGCATGCCGCCGCCACCGGCGAGGCACGGGTGGTGATTGCGTCCGCCGAATCCTTGCAGCACAGATTGATGCCAAAGGAAGGATTCCTTGCGCACGAAAACAGACTGACCGTCGGTATGGTTTGCGATCCGCGCAAACTTGCGGTTTCGTTGGCACAGGCTGGGTATGAGCGCACCGAGCGCGTGGACGCCAAGGGACAGTTTGCCGCCCGCGGCGGCATCCTGGACGTGTTTCCACCGAACCTATCCAGTGCACTGCGCATCGAGTGGTTTGATGATGAGGTCGATTCCATTCGCCTGTTCGAAACCTCCACCCAGCGCTCGCGTGAGAACCTGCAGACGGCCTTGCTGCCGCCCGCGGCGGAGTTGCTGCTGGTAGATGACGCGCAGGCAAACGAAGCGGCAGAGACGCTGCTGGGCGCTCTGGGGGCCGCTCTATCAAAGCGCGGCCATACGGCGGCAGCTCCTACCACTGACAATGATGATTGGGACACGCTGCCAGCGCTCGACGATGTCGGCGGGGCGGCGCGCTTGGCGCTAAGGCCAGGCACGGCGGACGACAAATTAGCCGGACGCATCCACCGCTATGTGGATACACTCCGTGCAGGCGGCTTGTTCCCCAACATGGAAGCGTACGTGCCGCTTCTCTACAAGAACGCGCAGACGGTGGCGGACTGGCTGGAGCATCCCATCGTGGTGCTGGATGAACCCGATAAGCTGCGCAACGCCTGCGAAAACCGGCTGCTGGAGTTTGCCGAGGGGTATAAGGGCGCGCTGGAACGCGGCGAGGCGCTGCCTGCGCAGGCGGGTCTGCTGCTGGACGACACCGCGCTGCTGATGGGCATCACGGCGGGCGGCGGGGTGATCTTCTCATCATTCCTGCGGACGATGGGCGGCCTTACGCCCAAGAACCTCATCAAGATGGAGGGCGTCGGCGCGACCTCCTACCAGAACCAGTTCAAGGAGCTGGCGACGGACCTGCGGAACTGGCGCCAGGACGGATGGCGGGTGGTGCTGCTCTCCGGCGGCGTGGCGCGCGGCGAGCGCTTGCAGAACAACCTGGAAGAACTGGGCGTTGTTGCCAGTTCGGAAGATGAGTCGCTAGAGGCCATCGCGCCCGGCAGCACGGTGATCGTGCCGATGTCGCTGACACATGGGTTTGTATATCCGGAGCTAAAGTTCGCCGTCATCGCCGATGCGGACATGTACGGCGCGGCATACCAGAAGCGGCGCGCGCGGCGCAATGCGGGCGACCGCATCGCGGCGTTCACGGACCTGTCCGTGGGCGATTTTGTCGTACACGAAAACCATGGCGTGGGCGTGTATAAGGGCACTGTGCGTCTGCAAAGCGAGGGGCTGTGGCGCGATTACCTGTTCATCCAGTATCAGGGTAACGACAAGCTGTACGTGCCCACCGATCAGATGGACCGCGTGCAGCGCTACATTGGTTCGGACAGCGTTACGCCGCGCATCAACAAGCTGGGCGGCGGCGAATGGCAGAAGCAAAAACAGAAGGTTAAGCAGTCCATCCGGGCGATGGCGTTTGATCTGGTCAAGCTCTACGCAGCGCGAAAGTCGACCAAGGGGTTCGCGTTCAGCGCGGACACGTCCTGGCAGCGGCAGTTCGAGGACAATTTCCCCTTTGAGGAAACGCCGGACCAGTTGCAGGCCATCGCGGAAATCAAAGCCGATATGCAGGCCCCGACGGTGATGGACCGCCTGCTCTGCGGCGACGTGGGCTACGGCAAGACCGAGGTGGCGCTGCGCGCGGCGTTCAAGGCGGCGCTTGACGGCAAGCAGGTAGCGATCCTCGCGCCGACGACGATCCTGGCGCAGCAGCACTACAACACCGTCAAGCAGCGCTTTGCGGGCTTCCCGGTGAAGTTTGAGGTCATCAGCCGGTTCAAGACGTCAATGGAGCAGGCGGACATCCTAAAGCGCCTTCGGCAAGGTGATATCGACATCCTCATCGGCACGCACCGGCTCTTGGGCAAGGACGTGCAGTACAAGAACCTGGGGCTGCTGGTTGTCGATGAGGAGCAGCGCTTCGGCGTGCAGCATAAGGAAACGATTAAGAACATGCGGCAGAATGTTGACGTGCTGACGCTCTCCGCCACGCCCATCCCGCGCACGCTGCATATGTCGATGGTGGGCATCCGCGACATGAGCCTGTTGGAAACGCCGCCGGAGGAGCGCTACCCGGTGCAAACGTATGTGCTGGAGTATTCCGACGGGCTGGTGCGTGACGCGATCCTGCGCGAAATACAGCGCGGCGGTCAGGCATACGTGCTCTACAACCACGTCGAGCGCATTGAGCGCTTCCATGCGAAGCTGCGCGCGCTGGTGCCGGAGGCGCGTATCGCCATCGGCCATGGGCAGATGCGCGAGCACATGCTCGAAGACGTGATGCTGGACTTCTACGAGGGGAAGTACGACGTGCTGCTGTGCACGACGATCATTGAGTCGGGTCTGGATATTCCGCTGTGCAATACGCTGATTGTCTGCGAGTCGGACCACTTCGGCCTCTCGCAGCTCTACCAGCTGCGTGGGCGTGTCGGCCGCTCCAACCGGCTGGCATACGCGTACCTGACGGTGCAGCCGGGCAAGGTTCTCACCGAGACGGCCGACAAGCGGCTGGAAGCCATCCGGGAGTTTACGACGTTCGGCTCAGGCTTCCGCATCGCGATGCGCGACCTGGAAATCCGCGGCGCGGGCAATTTGCTCGGCGCGGAGCAGCACGGCTTCCTGTCCACCGTCGGCTACGACATGTATTGCAAGCTGATGGAGGAAACGGTGCGGGAGATCCGGGGCGAATTGGGCGATACGGCGGCGATTGAGACGCGGATCGAATACCCGGTGGACGCGTTCCTTCCGGCAGAATACGTGCCCTCCGACGCGCAGCGGATCGAGCTGTATAAGCGCATCGCGTCAGTGGACAGCCGCGCGGCGGTGGACGACCTGATCGAGGAGATCACCGACCGGTATGGCGACGCGCCGGAGCAGGTGGGCCTGCTGCTGGATATCGCGCTGCTCAAATCCTTCTGCAACGGCCTGGGTATCGACTTTGTCGGGCACGGAACAGGGCAGGTCAAGATGCGCTTTGCGGAAGGCGCGTCGCCGGACCTTGGCAAGCTGTTCGCGGCGGTAACGGCTGCCGACAAGCGGCTGCTCTTCTCCGCGCGCACGCCGGTCAGCCTGGTGCTGCGCGCGCCGACGCTTTCGCCCAAGGAAATGCTGCGCGACGCGCTTTCCGCGATGGAAAAGGTCGTAAACGGCATGCACACGGCATAAGTTTCTTTTTGAGGGAAAATGGGCTATACTATGCAAAACCAAATGCAGGAGGATGCTATGCTCATCACGCTACGGGGCGCACGCGTCTACTATGAACAGCACGGCGAAGGGAAGCCTGACGTGCTGCTGCTGCATGGCTGGGGATGCGATACGGCGCTCTGGAAGCCGGTGACGGAGTACCTCAGCAAGCTGACGCGGGTGACGGTGATTGACTTTCCCGGACACGGGCAGAGCGGAAGGCCGCCGGAGCCGTGGGGCGCGGAGGAGTATGCTGAGATGGTCGCACAGTTGATCGAGGCGCTGGGCATACAGGGCTGCGATGTCATCGGGCATTCGCACGGCGGTCGGATCGCCATCCTGCTGGCGGCGCAGAGGCCGGAGCTGGTGCGCAAAGTCGTGCTGGCGGGTGCGTCGGGGTTGCACACGGAGCCGACTGAGGAACAGAAGAAGCGGTCAGATGCCTACAAGCGCCTGCGCGGCCTGAGTGACGCGCTGGAAAGTGTCAAGATATTCGGTTCCGCGCCCGAGAAGATGCGTGAGGCGCTGCGCAAGAAATACGGCTCGCGCGATTACAACGCGCTGGATGCCGAGATGCGCAAGACCTTCGTTAAGGTCGTCAACTTCGATGCGCTGCCGTACCTTTCGCAGATCAAGGCGCCGACGCTGCTGGTCTGGGGTACGCAGGACACCGAAACGCCGCTATGGATGGGGCAAAAGATGGAGAAGCTGATCCCGGACGCGGGCCTGATCGTATGGGAAGGGGCATCGCACTATGCCTATCTGGAACGCTCGGCGGACTTTAACCGCATCGTCCAGCAGTTTTTCATAGGGGGCGTCGCATGATTCGGTTTGTTTTCTGCGTATGTTCAGCGCTGAGCGCGGTATTGTGCTCGCGCGTGGCGCTGCAATATTACCAATTGGAGAGCTACCAGTTCGGCGGGTATTTCCGCACGCTTCGGCGAAATTGGCTGCGCGCTTTTCTGCCGGGCGTGGTTACGGCTGTGTTTGGCTGCATCATTTCCGGGGTGCTGACGGCCATCGCTTTTGAAGATTGGCTGCTGGCGCTCGCCGCGTTGCTATCGCTGGCGTTCGCGGTAGGCGCATACTTCGTGCAGCGCCGCCTGCCAGCCAAGAAGCCGCTGGTGATCACCCCCAGGGTCAAGCGCCTTGTGGGAGCGCTGGTGATTGTTTCGCTTATTTTTTCGGCGCTGATCGTCTTTGTGCTGCGTGTGCTGTCTGTTGCATTGCTGTTGCCCGCGCTCGCGCCACTGCTGCTTGCATTGGGCGCGCTGCTGGCGTTGCCGCTTGAAAAGCTGATCAACCACCTCTACCTGCGCGACGCAATGAAACGGCTGGACGCAATGCCCGACCTAATCAAGATCGGCATCACCGGCAGTTACGGCAAGACCAGCGCGAAGTTCATGCTGGAAACCATCCTGGCAGAGAGGTACCGCGTGCTTGTCACACCGGGCAGCTTCAACACCAGCATGGGTGTTACGCGGATTGTCCGCGAGCGCCTCGCGCCGGAACATCAGGTGTTCATTGCCGAGATGGGCGCGCGGCATATGGGGGATATCCGCTTGCTGTGCAAGCTCATGCGGCCGAAATACGGCATCCTAACCTCAGTCGGGCCGCAGCACCTGGAGACGTTCCATTCGCAGGAGAACATCTGCAAGGAAAAATTCGAGCTGGCGCGCGCCATCCCCAAGGATGGGGCGATGGTCTTCGCTGCTGACGGCGGGCTAAACGACGGCCTGTATGGAAAGGCAACTTCCCCCAAGCACCTGGCCGGCAGCCGCGCCGAGGGACTGGGCCTGACGGCGAAGGATATCGAGGTTGGCCCATGGGGTAGCCGCTTTACCATGACCGATGGCCAGGAGGAAATCAGCTGCCAGACGCGCGTGCTGGGCGCGCACAACATCTCCAACCTGCTGGTGGCCTGTACGCTGGCGCGCGTGCTGGGCATGGAGTTGACCACGATCGCGCGCGGGGTGGCCAAGGTACAGCCGGTGGAGCACCGCCTGCAGCTGCTTGCGGGCACCGGCGGCGTCACTGTGATTGACGACGCGTTCAACGCCAACCCCGTCGGCGCGCGCGCCGCACTAGACGTGTTGAAGGGCTTTGACGGGCGGCGGATCATCGTCACGCCCGGCTTTGTGGAATTGGGCGCGGAGGAAGCGCGGTACAACCGGGAACTGGGCGAGGCAATCGCGGAGAGCGTGGACATCGCCGTGCTGGTCGGCAGGCGGCACACCGCGCCCATCGCCGAGGGCATTCGCGCCAAAGGCTTTAACGAGGAAAACCTGCACATCGTCGCCAGCCTGAACGAGGCCACAGCGCTGCTTGGCCGTACGTTCCGCCC
>JAVBQK010000059.1:0-42887 GCA_031549105.1 Eubacteriales bacterium | reverse complement strand
GAAGGTCTCGCCCAGGCGGGCCATCTCGTCGATGCCGCTGACCTGGACCCGGCCGGACAGATCGCCGCGCGCCATGCGCTTGATGCCTTCGGTGAGGGTGGCGATGGGCTTGGTGATCACGCGCGAGAAGATCAGGCTGACCGCGAAAACCGCGACGGCGGCGATCAGGAAATAGAACAGCATCCAATCCTGCATCGCGCGCAGGTTGTCCGCCACGGGCTGCACGCTGATGGAAAATAGCACGACGCCGATGCGCACGGAATCAGCGATCATCGGCGCGGAGAAATAGCCGACCAACTGCGTACCGGTCTGCGCGGCGCGCAAAAAATCAAACAGCGCGCCGGAAGCGGCGCTGCTCTTGTTGCTGCTAAGCGTATGAAGCCCCGCGTCCGACGCGGCGCCGGTCAGCACGCTGACCACCTCCGCGTGGCCCACGCGCCAGCCGTTCAGCCCATAGGAGGTATCGATCTGCACCTTGCCGTCCATGTCGATGATCAGCAGGCGGCCCTGGCGGTTCTGGCTCACCTTGAGCGCCTCGGCGAGCAGGGCGTCCGTGTCTCCCTCGGCAAACAGCGGGGCGAAGCTGGTGGCGAGGTTCAGCACCTCGGCGGACTCTTCGTCAATTTTTTCCTGAAAGAGATAATCGCTCACCAAGTTGATCACAGATGTGGCGATCGCGTAGAACGAAACGCCCAGGATCAAGAGGAAAGCGATTAGTATCTTCCAGCGGATGCTGAAGAAAATCTTTTTAGTCCTTGTCTGTGAAATAGTAGCCCACTCCCCACTTGGTGAAGATGAATTCCGGCTGGGTATTGTTGCGTTCAATCTTCTCCCGGAGGCGGCGGATGTGCACGTCCACCGTGCGCATATCGCCCAGGTAGTCGTACTTCCAAACGGTTTCAAGCATATTCTCGCGGCTGAAAACACGGCCGCGGTTGGTGATGAACAGCTGCAGCAGGTCAAATTCCTTCGCGGTCAGCTTTACATCCTTGTTGGCCAGCCGCACCGAGCGGTTAACAAGGTTGACCTCCATGTCCCGCACGCGGATGATTTTGCTTTCCTCGCCCGCCGGAACGGCCTGCGCGCGGCGCAGGATGGTCTTGATGCGCGCCTTGACCTCCAAAATGTTGAAGGGCTTGGTCATATAATCATCGGCGCCGTATTCTAGGCCCAGGATCTTGTCCATATCCTCGCCCTTGGCGGTCAGCATGATGATGGGCACGTTGGACCGCTCGCGAATCCGCTGGCAGACCTCGGTGCCGTTTATTTTGGGCAGCATAACATCCAGCAGAATCAGATCGTATTTGCCGCTGCCAAACTTGGCCAGCGCATCCTCGCCGTCCGCTGCGGAGTCCACCTCATATCCGTCCTGTTCCAAGCTAAAACGAAGCCCCTTGATGATAAGCGGCTCGTCATCCACCAACAGCAGTCTTTTTGCCACAGGTAACATTCCTTTCTCAGGCCATACCTCCTTTCTATTATAAGCGAATTATGACTGAAAATGCAAGATGATTTTCGCAGTTTCTTAACATTATTCGCACCTTCATCTTTGTTGGTAATAGATTAGGCGGCGATTCGTTATGAAGCTGACCATAATGTGCGGCGCGGCCGCGCGCAAAAAACCCTTTACAGGCGTTATTTCCTATGGTACTATATACGATAGATTTTCAGGCGCTGGCCTCGTTTCGCGCTATGCGGAGCGGGGACATGTCTGCGCAAAACGGGAGGATATGGGGAATGAAAGATTACCAGGCCGAGAACATCCGTAATATCGCCGTGGTAGGCCATGGCAGCGAAGGTAAAACGACGCTGGTGGAATCGATGCTTTTCGCCTCCGGCGCGATTGACCGCCAGGGCCGTGTGGAAGACGGCTCCACGGTCACCGACTTTGATGGCGAAGAAACCCGCCGCGGCATCTCCATTTCCGCCGCCGTCGCCCCGCTCGAATGGAAGGGCGTCAAGCTCAACTTTGTCGACGTGCCCGGCTATTTTGATTTCATTGGCGAGATGATGGGCCCCATGCGCGTGTGCGAAGGCGCGGCCATCATCGTGGGCTCCGTCTCCGGCCTGTCGGTCGGTGCGGAAAAAGCCTGGGATTATAGCGGAAAGCATGGCGTATCCAAGTGCCTTCTGATCAACCAGATGGACCGCGAGCATGCGGACTTTAACAAAGTACTCGGCCAGCTGCGGGGCAAGTTCGGCAGCGAAGTGGTGCCGATCCTGCTGCCGCTGGGCCAGGGCCTGAACTTCAAGGGCGTTGTGAACGTGCTGGAGAACAAGGCGTACGAGACAAACGGCAAGACCGTCAAGGAAGTGCCGGTGCCCGCGAACATGGCGTCCGACATCAGTACCGCGCGCGAAGAAATCATGGAAGCCGTCGCCGGAACGGACGAAGCGCTGATGGAGAAGTTCTTCGAGGAAGGTGAGCTGTCCGACGATGAGATCCTCAAGGGGCTGCGCATCGGCGTGGTCGAGGGCTTGGTGGTGCCGGTCGGCTGCTGCGCGGGCGTAAACGGCGTGGGCGTCGTCCCGGTGCTGGACATGCTGGCCGCCTACATGCCGTCCCCGGCCGGCCGTTCCATCAAGGGCGTGAATCCCAGGAATAACGAGGCCGAAACCCGCACGTGTGCGGCTGACCAGCCGTTCTCCGCGCAGGTCTTCAAGACCATCGTGGACAAGTTCGTCGGCAAGATGAGCCTCTTCAAGGTCTGCTCGGGCACGCTGAGCGCTTCGACCAACCTGTACAACGCCAACGCGGACCGCTCTGAGAAGGCTGGCAACATCTTCATCCTGCGCGGCAAGGACCAGATCAGCTGCGACAAGCTGGTCGCGGGCGATATCGGCGCGCTGGCGAAGCTGCAGTACACCAACACCGGCCATACGCTGTGCGACGCGAGCAAGCCCGTTCGCTTTGCGGACATCGCCTTCCCCGAGCCGTCCATCTCCATGGCCGTATACGCCAAGAAGACCGGCGAGGAAGACAAGGTCTTCTCGGGCCTTGCGCGCCTGCAGGAAGAAGACCCGACCATCCGCGTGGGCAAGGACCCCGACACCACCGAGACGCTGCTCTCCGGCCAGGGCGAAATGCACATCGAGGTCATCAGCAAGAAGCTCGCCGGCAAGTTCGGCGTGGAAGCGCAGCTGCAGGACCCGCGCATCGCTTACCGCGAGACGATCCGCAAGACCGTCAAGGCGCAGGGCCGCCACAAGAAACAGTCCGGCGGCCACGGCCAGTTCGGCGATGTGTGGGTTGAGTTCGCGCCCATCGGCGATACGGATACAGATTTCGAGTTTGTTGACAAGGTCGTCGGCGGCGTCGTTCCGCGCAACTTCATCCCGTCGGTGGAAAAGGGCCTGCGCGAGAACATCGGCAAGGGCGTTCTGGCCGGTTACCCGATGTTCGGCCTGCGCGCCACGCTGTACGATGGATCGTACCACGCGGTTGACTCGTCCGAAATGGCGTTTAAGACCGCCGCCCGCATCGCGTACAAGAAGGGCTGCGCCGAGGCTGGTCCCGTGCTGCTGGAGCCGATCTACCATGTGGAAGTGACGATTCCCGATGAGTACATGGGCGATATCATCGGCGACATGAACCGCCGCCGTGGCCGCATCATGGGCATGGACCAGGTGGATGGCATGCAGCAGGTAGTTGCGGAAGTGCCGCAGGCGGAAATGTTCAAGTACGCCACGGACCTACGCTCGATGACCCAGGCGCGCGGCTCGTTCACGATGAAGTTTGAACGCTACGAGGAGGTTCCCGCCAACATCGCGCAGAAGATTGTCGAAAGCGCGAAAAAGGACGAGGAAGAGGAAGAATAAGATACTTGGATGCGAGGGCTGCTTGCCGGAAAACGGCGGGCGGCCCTTTTTCGCGGAATGGCGTGTTTTACTAGACCCAACCCCGAAGGAGGACCACATGATCACAGTCGTTTCCATGTCTCCCTGCATTGACCGCCGATTGGAGTTTGATGGGTTTCATTTGAGCGAGACGAACCGCGTGAAAGCCATGCGTGAGGAAGGCGCGGGCAAGGGCGTCGATGTGGCGCTGGCGGTGCGCGCGCTGGGGCTGCCGGTGTGCTGCATTGGCTTGCTGGCCGGCGCGGGGGAAGCGGTATCATCGCGCCTATCCCGCAACGGTGTGCCGTATGAGTTTCTGGACGCGCCCGGTGTGGTGCGCACCAACTATAAGCTCTTTGACCGTGAAAACAGCATGACCACGGAGGCCAACGAACCCAGCCCCGAAGCGCCGGAGGCGCTGCTTGCGGAGATGGCGGATCGTGCGGTCACCGCCGCGAAGGATAGCGAATATCTGGTGCTGACCGGCAGCCTGCCCGTGGGATGCCCACCGGGCTGGTATGCCGATGTCCTGCGGCGCATTCACGCGGAAGCGCCCGGCTGCAGATGCGTGCTGGACGCTGATGGCGAGCGGCTGGCACTGGGCATTGCCGCGAGGCCATGGCTGATCAAGCCCAACCGGGACGAGTTGGAGCAGGCGGCGGGAAAGGAACTTTCGGGCCTTCCATCATATGTGGGCGCGGCACGGGCGCTCTGCAAAAAGGGCGCGGAGGTGGTCGTTGTCTCGCTTGGCGGGGATGGCGCGCTGATCGTCAGCGGCACGGAGGCTGCGTTTGTGCAGGCCATACCAGTGACTGTTAGGACGACCACCGGCGCGGGGGACGCGATGGTGGCGGGCCTGCTGTGGGGGTTTAGCAGCGGAGAAGGGCCCAGCGGCGCACTCCGCCATGGCACGGCTGCCGCGGCGGCGCGGTGCGCCTTTGGCGGGGATGCATATCTTGAAAAGGCGTTCGCGCTGGAATGCCTGCATAAGAGCGTAGCAAAAGAACTATAGCGCGCATTGTCGAATGCCCGCCATTCTTCGCGGCGAAATTCAACAATGCGCGGCTTTGGGCGACGGTATACTTGTCCCATCATTTTATATTATGGTGGTGGGTGGTATGGCGCAACAGTCCAAGCATTCCTGGACGGGCATAGGCTACATCAACAGCCGCATCGAGGCCTCCGGGGGAGTCCTACAAAGTGTTGTCTCTCAACTAAATGTGCGCAGCGCGCTCGTGGCGCTGGCGGCTGCACTGCTATCGCAGGCGGTGCTGCCCGGCGGCGCGATGCCTTTCTGCGTGCCGCTGATGGCGGCTTTTTTGCTGCTGCAACAGCCTGGGCTGCCGGTCCTGGTGGGCTGCGCGGTGGGGCTTTTGCTGCGCTGGCAACCGATTAGCTGGCTGAATGGCTGGCAACTGATGGCCTGCGTGCTGCTGTGGGTTACGGTGCGCAAGGGCTGGGACTGGAAACCTTGGAAGGTGTCGGTGGTTGCGGGCGTAGCGATGTTGCTGCCGCTGCCGCTTGTGATGAACCGGTCGGATGAAGTGATCGCGTGTCTCTCCGGCGCGGTCGCGGCGGGGCTGCTGACGCCAGTATACATCCGCGCACTGCTGGCGATACAAGCAAAGGAGCGCGGCCTGACCAACGACGATAAGCTCTGCTGCCTGCTGGTGGTGGCGGCGATGTCGCTGGGTGCGCTGTGGATTCGTGTCGAAATGTTCTGCCTGGGAGATGCGCTGGCCGGGCTGCTGGTGTTTGCGGTCGCATGGGCGGCAGGCCCCGGGCTGGCGCTTCCGGCCGGGGTGTTGATGGGCCTTGCGCTGATGACCTCTGGCGCGACGTTTGACACAGTGGCGGTCTTGGCGGTACTGGGCGGTCTTGCGGGTGCGCTGGGCGGTAGCAGGCGGGTAATGCCGCTGATCGGCGGGCTGCTGGGCTGCGCGCTGACGGCATATGCGCAGGGCGGAGTGGAGCAGATTATTGCATTGGTACCGTCGCTGGCGGTGGGCGGAGCACTCTTCGTGGTGATGCCGGGCATCTGGCTGGACGCGCTGCGCGGCGTATTGGAAACGAGCGTAGAGCCGATGCCCGAGGCGGACGCCGTTGCGTCGGCGTACATCCTTTCATCGTATGCGGAGGCGACGGCCAACATGGCGCGGGCGCTGCCGATGCCCGACACGGACGCGGATGCGCAGCCGGTGGAGCTGCTGGCATGCCGGCTGTGTACGGGCTGCGAGCGCCAGCAGACCTGCTGGGATTCGCGGCGCGCGGAGGCCATGGGCCTGCTGAATGGCGTGCTGACCGCGTGCGCGGAGGGCGGAGGCCAGGATGGCGCGCGTGCGGCTGAGGTGGAACAGGCGGCGCGGATGTTCGGCTGCATCCGCTCGACGGAGATATATGGGCTATCCTTTGGGCTGGTCACATCGCGCCAGCGCAAGGAGAAGGACGACGCCCGGCGCATTGAGGCGCGCGCATGGGCGCTGGAACAGCTGCATGGACAGGCAAGGACGCTCGCCGCGCTATCGGAAAAGATGGCGGAGGGCTGCGCGGAGGCAATGCAGGCCCGGGCGTTGATCTGCCAGGCGATGCCCGCGCTGCGGGGGCGGCCCGACGCGCTGACGGTCTGCGTGCTGGACGGCAGGTTGCACATCTGGCTGGATGTGCAAGGTTCTGATCCGCAGGTGGAGCGGCTGGAGGCGGCGCTGGGCGCTGCGGTAGGGTGTCGGCTGGAGATGCTGGAATCTTCCCCCGCACGCGGCTCGCTGCTGTTCGTGGAAAAGCCGCGACTGCGCGTGGTGGTTGGCCGTGCAGGCACGCCGATTGCCGGAGAGGACATCTCGGGCGACAGCACGCTGTCCGAGCGGCTGGATGCCGGGCGGCACCTGGTCGCCATCAGCGACGGCATGGGCAGCGGGCGGGCCGCGCGTGGCGAGAGCCGGGCGGCGCTGGAGCTGCTGTGTCAGGCGCTTCGCGCGGGGTATGGCCGCGGCGACGCGCTGCGCACGGTCAACGGGCTGCTGGTCGCCTGCCGCGGCGACGAGATGTTTGCGACAATGGACCTGTGCGTGATCGATCTGGATAGCGGCGAGGCCGCGCTGGAAAAACTTGGCGCGTGTCCGTCGTTTTTATTGCGGGCGGGGAAATGCAAGCGAATTGGCGGCGACGCGCTGCCGATGGGCATTCTGGACGCGGTGCGTCCCCGCGCGCTTGCGGCAAGGCTGCAGCCCGGCGACATCCTGCTGATGGTATCAGACGGCGTGATGGACGCGTTCGGCGGAGAGGAAGGCGGCTTCCTGCGCGCGCTGGGCGGATTGTCATCCGCGGAGAAGATGCCCGCGCCGCAGCGGTTTGCGGATACGCTGCTGCGTCGCGCGTTTGAGCGCAGCGGCGGCACGGCGCTGGACGACATGACCGTGGTGGCGGCCAGGGTGGAGGAGGCGTCATAACTTTTTGCCCGCGTGGCAGCAATTCCCATCGGTAGGTCGTCTAATAGGAAAGATGATTTGCCGCTGCGAAAGGGGAATGGGCTGTGAAACAAGACCATAGAAAAACGATGATAGGCATGGCGGCGCTGCTGCTGTGCCTTGCCTTTGCGCCGCTCGCGCTGGCGAACAGCTGGAACCTGCCAGGTCGGATGACGCTGCTGTTTGAAAGGCCGGTTTACATCGACTACACCCGGGGCGCGGCGGACGAGGGCACCGCAAGCGGCTATCCTGTCGGGCTCGCTGCGTTTGAGATGATGCGCGGCCAGGGATACGAGCGCGTGCTTTTCCTGCTGGAGGAGGGCGTGGACGGCTGGGAAACGGTTGTGGAGAATGTCCAGGCGCTCTATCAGGGCTACGCGAGCCCGGAGATTGTGCTGGACGATGCCGGTTATCTGTCGCTCTCCTACCAGCGCGGAACGACAACGGAAACCTATGTTTTCGCCAACAGGAGCGGCGTGTGGAAGCTGAGCTCGGCGGAGGTTCGCCCGCAGGATGGCATGCTGATGACGGTCAGCACCGAGCGTGGCGTGCTGACATGCCTGGAGGCGGCGATGATCGTTGGCATTGCGATGCCGGAAGGCCTGCCGCTGGCGGAGTTCTCCGTTGAGCGCTTTCCCAAGACGCTGGCGGAGGCGATCGCCATTTCGGAAGGGTTGATTGCGTGGGGGTTCCCGCTGCCGGGGGGCGTCACGGTTACCTGTGAGGCAGGCGGTTCCGTGCCGGTCTATTCCGGCCCGGGCGAAATGTATGCCCGGACAGGCAAGGCGCAGATGGACATGAACGCGCCGTTCGTGATCTATGGTGAGGAGAGCAACTACTATTTGGTCCAGTATTGGCTCGATGCCGGGCATGCCCGGTTCGGCTTTGTGGAAAAAGGGGCGCTGCCGGGCGTGAGCGCGCCGCCGCTATCGCTGAAGTATCAGCCCGCGATGGTCGCGCAGGCGTGCGCCGTGACGGATGATCCCATTTACGGCCAGGCGGAAACCGGAAACCTGAAGGCGGGGGACGCCGTTACCTTCCTGGCGGTGCTGTGGGGCGACTGGGCATTTGTCGAGTACGGCGGCGTGGGCGGCACACCGGCGCGCGGGTTCATCCGCACGGAATGCCTGGCAAACCCATGATGCCATAATAAAAAGGGCGCAAGCGGAAAAATTTCCGTTTGCGCCCTTCTTTTTTTGTTGCAGGACGGGGACAAACAGGTTACAATATTCCCCATGATGATGGGGGACTTTGCGCTTTCCGCACAGGTAGCGGCGTTTATTGCTCAAAACCGGCTGCTTTCGCCGGGCGACCGGGTGCTGGTCGCCGTATCCGGCGGAGCGGATTCGGTGGCGCTGCTCACGTTGCTGCTGGAAATGCGGGAGGCGCTGGGCATCTCTGTCACCGTCGCGCACTATGAGCACGGCATTCGCGGTGAGGCGTCGCGGGAGGATGCGCGGTTTGTCCAGGCGTTCTGCGCCGAGTGGGGCGTCTCCTGTCAGGTGGGGCATGGCGATGTGCCCGAGCTGGCCGCGCGTACCAAATGCAGCCTGGAGGATGCGGCGCGGCAGGCACGATACGCCTTTTTGGAGGAAGCCGCAGAAAGCGCTGGGGCGAACAAGATCGCACTGGCGCACCAGCTGGAGGATCAGGCGGAGACGCTATTGCTGCACCTGGTGCACGGCTGCGGGCTGGACGGTCTGGCGGCGATGCGGCCCCGGCAGGGGAATCGCATCCGTCCGCTGCTGGATACGCCGCGTGCGGCGCTGGAGGAATATCTCCGTGTGCGCGGCATTGTCTGGCGTGAGGACGCGACCAACCTGGATACCGTCCATGCGCGCAACCTGCTGCGCCGGGAGGTTTTCCCATTGCTGCGCAGGCTGAACCCGCGCGCTGCGGAGGCGATGGCCCGCACGGCGGCGCAGGCGGCGCAGGCGGCGGACCGGCAGGCCGTATACGCGGCGGCAGCGCTCGTGGGACACGTGAAGTGGCTGCCCTATGGAGCGTTCTGGCTGCTGGAGGGTCAGTCGCCGATGCCGGAGGCAGTGCGGGCGTTTGCCCGGTGGGCGGGCGTGCCGCCGCTGGACGCGCGGCAGACGGACGAAGTCACGCGCCTTGCGCCAGGGGAGATGGCCAACCTGCCGGAAGGCTGGCGCGCGCTGCGCACTGCGCGGCGGATGCACCTGCTGGCACCAAAACCGGCAGTGCCCATTCTGGATGAAGCGGCCTTTGCGCGTGAAGCGTGTGGCCTAGCAGACCTCGGGGATGGCATTCGCGTGCAGGCGTTCGATGCGGACAAGCTGGATGGCGCTGCATTCCGCTTCCGCAGGGAAGGCGATGTGTTCGCCCCGCTGGGCTCGGACGGCACACAGAAGCTCAAGCGAACGCTGCAGGACGCGGGGATTGACCGGCCCTTCCGCAGCCATATGCCCGTGTTGGCGCGTGGAAACCGCGTGCTGTGGATTGTGGGGCTGCGTCCGGCTCGCGATGCTGCGGTGACGCCCGAAACGGAGCGCGCCATGCGCATCCGATACATGGGCGATCTGCCATGGGAAATAACGCCGAATGAAGACGGTAACCAATAGCGATAATATATGGAGGAAAGACCGATGCTTGATCCGAAAACTTCGCCGCTGTACAAGGACCTGGAGACGCTGCTGCTTACCAGTGAGCAAATTTCCGCCCGCGTAGCGGAGATGGGCGCAAACCTGACGCGGGATTTCGCCGGGCGGGACCTGGTGTGCGTGTGCATCCTCAAGGGCGCGGCGCTGTTTTTTTCCGACCTGCTCCGGTGCATCGACCTGCCGCTGAATATTGATTTCATGTCCATTTCCAGCTACGGCAGCGCGACCAAGTCCTCCGGCGTCGTCCGGATTCTCAAGGACCTGGATAAGGATATCGTCGGGCGGGATGTGCTGATCATCGAGGACATCATCGATACCGGCCTGACGCTCTCGTTCCTCAAGCAGAACCTGGTGGCGCGCGGCGCGGCGTCGCTGTCCGTCTGTACGCTGTTGGACAAGCCCAGCCGCCGCAAGACCGACCTTACGCCGGACTACAAGGGATTCACCATCGACGATTATTTCGTCGTCGGCTATGGGCTGGATTACGATGAGCGGTACCGCAACCTGCCAGATATTGGTGTGCTGCGTCCAGAGGTTTACAGTGCTTGAAAGAAGTGGTATACTAAAAGATGGCATAACCATGCGCAAGGCTTGCGCATTAATCAGGAGGTAACATATTGAAGCGGCCCTATCGAGGCTTCACGGTATACGCTGTGATCCTGCTGGCGGTGTTGATCTTAATGCAGGTGTTTTCCATGCTCACGCCGCAGCAAACCACGACCATTTCCTACAACGAGCTGATGCACCTGGTGGAGACGGACTCCATCCAGTCCATCGCGATCATGAACAGCCAGCTGGTCGGCCTGCGCAAGGGGTCTCGGATTGATCCGGCCCGCTTCCCGCAGCAGTACGACTTTGACTGCAACGTCGACCGCACCAACTTCTTTGCTTCCGTGCGCATCATCCGTGCGGAAAAGCTGGGCAAGCCGGTGGAGGAGGTCAGCGATACCGATCTGGGCTTCACCATCGAGTATCTGCCGCCTGTGGTCACGCCCTGGTATCTGGAGTTCCTGCCGTATCTGGTGGTGACTGTGCTTTTGTGCCTGTTCCTGCTGTACATCATGCGTCAGCAGACCGGCGGCAACAACAAAGTCATGTCCTTTGGCAGGAGCCGGGCGCGCCTGTATGACGTGAGCAAGAACAAAATTACATTCCAAGACGTCGCGGGCGCGGACGAAGAAAAAGAAGAGCTGGCGGAAATTGTGGAGTTCCTCAAGAACCCCAAGCGCTTCACCGATGTTGGCGCGCGCATCCCCAAGGGCGTGCTGCTAGTGGGCCCTCCGGGCACAGGCAAAACGCTGCTGGCCAAGGCTGTTGCGGGCGAGGCGGGCGCGCCTTTCCTGTCCATCTCCGGTTCTGACTTTGTGGAAATGTTCGTCGGCGTCGGCGCAAGCCGCGTGCGCGACCTGTTTGATCAGGCGAAGAAACATACCCCGTCGATCGTATTCATCGATGAAATCGACGCCGTGGGCCGCCACCGTGGCGCAGGCCTGGGCGGCGGGCATGATGAGCGCGAACAGACGCTCAACCAGCTGCTGGTGGAGATGGACGGCTTCTCCAACAATGAAGGTGTCATCGTGCTGGCGGCGACGAACCGCCGCGATATCCTGGACCCGGCGCTGCTGCGCCCGGGCCGGTTTGACCGGCAGATCACCGTCAACTATCCGGACGTCGCCGGCCGCGAAGCGATCCTGAAGGTACATAGCCGCGGCAAGCCGCTGGCGGACGATGTCAACCTGAAAACCATCGCTCGGCGCACGCAGATGTTCACCGGCGCGGACCTCGAGAACGTGATGAACGAGGCGGCGATTCTCGCCGCGCGCAATGGCCAGAAGGTCATCAGCGAGCACAACATTGAGGAAGCCATCACGCGCGTGCAGATGGGTCCGGAGAAAAAGAGCCGCAAGGTCATCGAGCGGGACCGCCGCGTTACGGCGTTCCATGAGGCGGGCCACGCGATCGTCGGCATGTCGCTGCCGGTGTTCGCGGATGTCCACATGGTGTCGATCATCCCGCGCGGGGATAGCGGTGGGCACACGCAGTACCTGCCGGCCGAGGACAGCCAGTACATCACTAAGCAGCAGCTGCTGGAGATGGTCTGCATGACGCTGGGCGGCCGCGCGGCGGAGATGCTGATCATCAAGGACGTGACCAGCGGTGCCATCAGCGACCTGCAGACGGCCACTGCCCGCGTGCGCGACATGATCACCAAGCTCGGCATGAGCGACGTCGTGGGTCCCGTTTTCTATGGCGGCGGGCAGGAAGTGTTCCTGGGCCGTGACTTCGGGCATAGCCGCGATTATTCTGAAAAGATCGCTGCGATGATCGATGAGGAAGTGCGCCAGACGATGGAAACCTGCCTAGAGCGCGCCGAAGACATCCTCAGCCAAAATATGGATAAGCTCAACCTCCTGGCCGACGTGCTGCTGGATAAGGAAACCGTCGTCCGCGAAGAGCTGGAAGCCATCATGAAGGGCGAGCCGCTGCCGGAGATCAAGAAACCGGAAATGAAGTCCGCGAACCTTTCGGATGAGCCGGAAGGCATTGTGATACAGCCGGAGCCGCCGCTGCCCGATGGACAGGGCTAAACTCCGCGCTGACCTGCACCTGCACACCTCGGCGTCCGATGGCGCGCTTGCGCCCGCAGACATGGTACATCGGGCGCAGGCGTGCGGGATGCAGATCATCGCCATCACCGATCATGACTCGGTGGATGGCGTGCCGGAAGCCCAGGCGGTGGCCAGCGCATGCGGCATGACGCTCCTGACAGGGCTGGAGTTGACCGCGGGCGGCGAGGAGGAAGTCCATCTGCTCGCCTATGGCGTCGATCCGGGGGACAAGCGGCTGAAAGCCTTTCTGGATGCGCAGCTTTCCGAGCGGCGCGACCGGATGTACATGATGCTGGAGAAGCTTTCCGCGATGCAGATGCCTGTACCGGCGGCGGAAACGGGGGACGTAAGCGGCCGCTTTATGGGCCGGATGAACCTGGCGCGCGCGATGGTTGCGCGCGGGTATGTAGGCACGGTACGGGAGGCGTTTGACCGCTACCTCGGCGTAGGCCGTCCGGCGTACGTGCCGCGCAGGCGCATCGAAGTGCCGCAAGGGGTGCAGGTGCTCCGCGAGGCAGGTGCTCTGGTGTCGCTGGCGCATCCGGGGCGGCTGAAGATGGACGAGATGACACTAACCGCCCGGCTTCCCGGCTGGGCGGAGGCGGGCCTCGGGGCGATTGAGGCATACCACGCAAGCCACAATGACGCCGCGATGCTGCGCTATGACCGCCTGGCGAGGCGGCACGGCCTGCTCGTAACCGGTGGGAGCGACTGCCACGGCCGCGATGCGGACGGCGCGCAGATCGGCGACCACTTGCGGGGATGGCGGACCGTAACGGAAGACATTGGCGCGCTGGTTGCGCGTCTACGGTAGGGATTCCTGGCGCAATATCTTCGGATTTGCGCCGGTAGTAAACACCACAGCAAACCGACTGAGGGGATGAGTCAGCATGTCGTATCGGCAACAGGGATATACTCCGCAGGCTAGCCGGAGCGTTTCGCAGAAGCGGACGACGGCTGCGTCCGGTGCGCGTGCGCCGCAGACGCGCTCTGCGTCATCACGCCAGCCGGCGCGCGGCAATACCCGGCGCAAAAAGCGGCGCGGCAGCCCGTTCAAGGTGTTTCTGCTGCTGGTGATGTTTGCGCTGCTGGCAACCGGATGCGTGATGGGCTATATGGTCTATGACGAGATCGGCCGCGTGGAGCGGATGAACACGTTCTACCCGGGCGTGTACATTGACGGGCAGCAGCTCTATGGTTCTACGCCGCAGCAGGCGTATGAGCATCTGCTCAAAAATGCGCAGAAGGAACTGGAGGGCTGGGCGATTGAGCTGAAGTACAGCGGCCAGACGTGGGCGATCACCACCGAGACGCTGGGCATTTCTCAGGCGCTAAGCCAAATCGTTGCCAATGAGGTAAACACCGCGTTCCAGATTGGCCGGGAAACCGGCTCCATTCTGGACCGGTATCAGACGATCCTAAAGCTGAAAACGCAGCCTTACGAGGCGTACACGACTGGCGCGCAGTCTAACACTGCCCCGATTGATTCCATCCTGGAGGACATTCGGGGGAAAGTGGCTGTTGCGCCTGTGGATGCAACCTTAGGCTTTGATCCCAATCGCAACAACCCGATTGTGACGACTGCGGAAGTGGTGGGCCGGGAACTGGATGTGGCAGCGCTGAAAGCGCAGATTGTGCAGATGGTCAACAACATGGAGGCCGGAAGCATCGATATCCAGACGAAGGCCGTACAGCCCAATGCAACCGTGGCGCAGCTAACAAGCCAGTTTGCGCGCCTGTCTAGCTTCACCACGAACATCCGCAGCAGTAGCACAGCGGACCGGAATGCGAACATTGAGATTGGCTGTAGCAGATTCCACGGTAAGAAGGTTGCGGCGGGCGCAAAGGTCAGCTTTAACGAGGTGGTTGGGAAGCGCACCGAGGCGAACGGGTTCCACCAAGCGCTTGAAATCGTCAATGGCGAGTATGTGGAGGGTTGGGGCGGCGGCATCTGCCAGGCATCCTCCACACTGTACAACGCCGTCATCCAGGCAGGGCTGAAGGTGACCGAGCGATCTCCGCACGGAATACCTGTTGGCTATCTGGACCTTGGCGCGGATGCTACGGTTGCGGACGATCGCAGGGATTTTGTGTTCGTCAACGATACCGGGGCGGATATCTACTTTATTGCCCGGTCCAACGGCAAGACATGCACGTTCGAAATCTATGGGAGACCCGATCCGAACGGGTACTCTTATAAGCTTCGGCATGAGACCATTGAAGAGATTCCGATACCGGAAAAGCCCACGAAAAAAAATGATACCGAAGCCAAATACGTGGTGTACACGGATCAGACCAAGATAGAGAAAGGCGCCGTGGGATATAAGGTGCGTACATACCTAGTGACCACGGACGCGAATGGCAACTTCGTCAGCGAGAAGGAGCTGTATGTGGACACGTACAAACCTATCTCCAATAAAGAGTATGTCGGCGTGACGCCAAGGCAATAAAGGCACAAAAAAGAGGGAGGCGTAAAAGCCTCCCTTCGCCTGCGGATGGACCCGAAGAGACTGCGTCTCCTATATCTTCGCAATCCGCCGCATCATGCTCTGCACCGGCGGCAGCGCTGAGACGGCAGCGCTCAGCACGGTTTCCACGCCCATGTACCCGCCATTGTAGCCGGCGGAATAAATGAACACGCTCAGGAAATCCGATGCCGGCGCGTATTCGCCAAAGAACACCATGCCGGTGAACAGGTGGCACACGAAGCGGCCAAAGCACGCCAGCACCACGCCCGCTGGGAGCGCCCACGGCCGGTTGATCTTGCGGAACGCACCCGCCAGGCCGAGCATTGCGAAGGCCAGCGGATAATCGATGATGATCTGCGCCCAGTGATATACCTCGGGCTTTTGCATAAACTGCAGAAGACCGTAGGCAATTCCCGCGACGCAGCCCGGCCCGACGCCGTAGAGCCAGGCGAACATCATCAGCGGCAGCATGGACAGCGCGGTGATGCTGCCGCCGGTCGGCATGCTGAAGAGCTTGATGTAGGACAGCAACATGGACATGGCGATGCAGACGGCTGCGGTGGTGAGCATTTTGACGCTCCATTTGGACTTTTGCACGGTGAGAACCCTCCCAAAACAAATTCCCGCTCGCCGGATGGCGCGCGGGAAACGCAGGAACACTCCTTACGCTTCCCTACGGTAGGATTACCTACACAGGTTCATGGGGTCGGGCAACGCCCTCTCAGCCTGCGGCCATTGGCCGCGCGGCCCCCCCAGCGACGGGTTGTACAGAGTATAGCACACGCGGCAATATACCGCAAGGAGACAGCATGCACCATTTTTTTGCCTATATGGCGCGCATGCGCCACATTACGCGCTGGGGACTGATGCGCAATACTTTCCCGGAGAACGACCAGGAGCATGCGCTGCAGGCAGCGATGGTCGCGCATGCGCTGGCGGTGATCAGGAACGTCCGCTATGGGGGCACGCTCGACCCTGAGCGGGTGGCGCTGCTGGCGATGTACCACGACGCGGGCGAGGTGATCACGGGCGACCTGGCGACGCCGATCAAACACTTCAACCCCGAGGTGCGCGAGGCGTTTGATCAGCTGGAGAGCATGGCGCGGGGGAGACTGCTGGCGATGCTGCCGGAAGATCTGCGCGGCTCGATGGCGCCCTACCTCTGCCCGGATGAGACGGACGAGGCGTGGCGTGTGGTGAAGGCGGCGGACCGCATCTGCGCGTACCTGAAATGTATAGAGGAAATAAAGGCGGGGAACGGTGAGTTCCTGAGGGCACGGGATGCGATCGCGTCGGACATTCGCGCGCTGAATTTTCGGGAGGTAGAAGATTTCATGCGTGAGTTTGCACCCAGCTTTGAGCTTTCGTTGGATGAACTCAACTGATTCTATACAAAAAATGTTGTATATAATAAAAAATGGCAGTTTACAGTCAAAAAAAGAGTGATGTTTGCCATACCCCACAAACGGCTTCTGCAATCTTTGTGAAACAAATCAATTTACCTTTGGCCGTTCCGTCTTTATAATATGTAGTATCCGAAGGGCACATAAGGGGATTGCGCCCGTCCCACCTTCCGTTGAAATTTATAGGAGGAGTGTGTTCAGTATGGCAAGCGTAACCTTGAAGCACATCTACAAGATCTACCCGGGCAACGTCACTGCGGTCAGCGATTTCACCCTAGACATTCAGGACAAGGAATTCATCGTTTTGGTCGGCCCTTCCGGCTGCGGAAAGTCCACCACGCTGCGCATGGTCGCCGGCCTGGAAGAAATCTCCGACGGTGAGCTCTACATTGCCGACAAGCTGGTCAACGACGTGGCGCCCAAGGATCGCGACATCGCGATGGTCTTCCAGAACTACGCGCTCTATCCTCATATGACCGTGTATGACAACATGGCGTTCGGCCTGAAGCTGCGCAAGACCCCCAAGGCGGAGATCGACAAGCGCGTGCACGAGGCGGCCAAGATCCTAGACATCGAACACCTCCTCAACCGTAAGCCCAAGGCGCTCTCCGGCGGCCAGCGCCAGCGCGTTGCCCTCGGCCGCGCCATCGTTCGTGAGCCGAAAGTCTTCCTGATGGACGAACCGCTGTCCAACCTTGATGCCAAGCTGCGCGTTGCGATGCGTACCGAAATTACCAAGCTGCACCAGCGCCTGCAGACCACCTTCATCTACGTCACGCACGACCAGACCGAGGCGCTGACGATGGGTACCCGCATTGTCGTCATGAAGGACGGCTTCGTGCAGCAGGTGGATACGCCGCAGAACCTGTACGACTATCCGGTCAACCTGTTCGTGGCCGGCTTCATCGGCAGCCCGCAGATGAACTTCTTCAACGTGAAGCTCACCCGCGAACCCGATGGCGTGTACGCTGTGTTCGGCAACAACAAAATCCTGGTCCCCAACAGCAAGGTTTCCAAGTTCATCGACGAAGGCTGCATCGGCAAGGACGTCGTCCTGGGCATCCGCCCGGAGAACCTCTCCGACAGCAAGGAAGAAGTTGCCGCCAACCCGAAGGCCACCATCAACGTTGATGTTGAGGTCGTGGAAATGCTGGGTTCGGAGACCTACCTGTACGTGAAGACCTCCGGCAAGGACGAGAACGTCATCGCCCGCGTTGACCCGCGTACCGTCTCCCGCACCGGTGACAAGGTCAAGCTGTGCATGGAAGTCAATCACCTGCACTTCTTCGACAAGGAGACCGAGGCCACGCTGCTCAACCGCTAATCGAAAACGTATTTCAGGGACCGCCAACAGGCGGTCCTTGTTATTTTGCGGAAATGTTTGACAAACGGCTTGCAATCGCGCATAATATGCATATAATGCCAAAAATGTGGGAAACTGTATTATCGCTAAATGAGGGTGGGAAATATATGCCGGATAAGCGCATGGTGGAGCAAGTAAGAGAGACGTTGGCGGGGCTGCATACCGAGGTGATGCTCTTTGACGCGGAAGGCAATTCCGTGCCGACGGGTTTCCGCAGGCCGGTGCCCGCCTTTGAGGATATGAGTGATATCGCGGTGGTGGGTGGGGAAACCTGGGTGCGTGTGCACGCGCCATCCATCGCCTATGTATGTGCCCGGGGTGAAGACACCGCGGCGGGCGATTGTGCCCGGCTGGCGGCGGCGCTGGTGGAATCGCTATCGGCGGAGCCTCCGGCCAACGACCGTGTAGATGTGGTGCGCGCGGCACTCCGCGAGGAGCTGTCCGGCCCTGAAATGGACGCGCTGGCGGCGGAGCACAACATTCCGCTGACGATGGAGCGCTGTGTGCTGCTATTCCATGGCACAACGGCCGCGATGAAGGACCTGATCGTCCTGGGTGAGGATGACATCCTGGTGGAAATGGACAGGCATGCGCTGGTGCTCGTCAAGTCGATGGACAACATTGAGGGGTACGAGGAGCTGACGCAGCTGGCCGAGGCGATGGAGCAGACCATCGTATCCGAGACAGGCGAGCAGCCGATCATCAGCATTGGCGAAACCAAGTCGACGATGCTGGAGATTGGTCAGTCGTACCGGGCCGCGTGGCGCGCGCTGGAAATCGGCCGCATGTTCCACCCGGAAAGGAAGTTGTACGCGTTCAGCCGCCTCGTGCTGGAGCGCTTCCTCTCGGAAATCAACCGGGAGCTGGGCATGCGCTACTTCCATATGCTGTTCAACCGCAAGACTCAGCGCCTTTTCAATGAGGAAATGCTGCACACCATCGACATGTTCTTCGCCAAGGACCTGAACCTGTCTGATACCGCGCGGCAGCTGTACATTCACCGCAACACGCTGGTCTACCGCCTGGACAAAATCCAGCGGCAGACGGGGCTGGACCTGCGCAAGTTTGAAGACGCGATCACGTTCCGCATGCTGCTGCTGCTGGGCAAATGCGGTGGAGACAAGCCTACCAGCGTTCGGTGATCCAATACAGTTACCAACTGTTCATTGTTTTTCCGTTGCAATTTATCCGCAAATCCTTTATCATGGAAAAGGATTTGCGGATATTTTTTGTTCCGCATAAAGGAAAGGAAAATTGCCCATGCAACATATGAAGAGAATTTTGGCGGTTATCGCGGTTCTGATGCTGCTGACCACCTCCGCCTGCGCGGCGAATGAGAAGGTTACCGTAACGGCCGAGGAGTACGCGCTGATCCAGAAGTACAAGCGCCTGGAAGAAATCCGCAACATGGTCGCGCATTCGTTCCTCTGGGAGTATGACGAGGACAAGCTGATGGAATACGCGGCGCAGGGCATGCTTGGCGCGCTCGGCGATGACTATTCGTATTATTACACCCCCGCCCAGATGGAAGGGGAGCAGACGATGGTCACCGGCGAGTACGGCGGCATCGGTTTTGAGGTGTACGCAAATCCGTCGGACCTGACGATTACCATCCGCCGGGTGTTCTACGGTAGCCCGGCGCAGCAGGCTGGCCTGCATGTTGGAGATAAGATCATGCAGGTGAACGGTGAGGACATGACCGCCTATGACCTGAACAAGGCCGTTTCGATCATGCGCGGCGAGGTGGGCGGCGAAGTGAAGCTGACCATCCTTCGGGACAAGGAACTGTTTGAAGTAACGTGCTACCGCGCGATCGTTCAGACCGAGACGATCAGCTCCGAGGTTCTGGATGATAACATCGGCTATGTGCGTATCCATTACTTTGAAGGTGCGCTAACCAGCCAGTTCGCTGCCGCAGTGGAAAAGTTCAAGGAACAGGGCGTGCAGGGCCTGATCATCGACCTGCGCGATAACCCCGGCGGTCTCGTTAACCTGGCGGTCGATATCGCCGATGTGTTCCTGGATGATGAGATCGTGGTAGCGTCCACCGAGGACAAGTACGGCCGTTCCCTGTCGTACTACGCCAAGCCCGGCGCGTGGGACATTCCGGTGGTGGTCCTGATGAACGAGCATTCCGCGAGCGCATCGGAGATCCTGGCGGTCGCGCTGATGGAAACGGGCGTGGCCAAGAGCGTCGGCGTCAAAACATTCGGCAAAGGCATCATGCAGACGGTCTATACCTTCTACGAGGATGGCGCGGGCCTGCAGCTGACCACCGACTACTGGAAGTCGCCCGAGGGCAACAACATCCACGAAGTCGGCATTACGCCCGACTACGTAGTGGAGATGCCGGAAGACGCGCTGGATGACAACTTCACCATCATCCGCGACAAGGACACGCAGCTGCAGAAGGCGGTTGAGGTGCTTACGGAAATGATGGGGGAGTGACGAGGAGGGGACGGCCCCCGGCGGCCTAAGGGCTTTGCCCTTAGGAATCCCAGGAAGGGCTTCGCCCTTTCCAAACCCATCTCTGCTTACGCGGGGTGGGTTTTTTGCATGGCGTTTATTGTTTATTCCCACCCGCGCGTGAGCGCAACATGGGTTTCGAAAGGGCAAAGCCCTTCGCGGAGGTCCAGGAGGCAGAGCCTCCTGGCGTCCCTCCGTCTCCTGGCGTCCCTTTGCGTTTCTTCACGCCCTCTCCACCACCGCCAATAACCGGTCCACGTCGCTTTCGACGTTGAAGAAGCCGGGGCTTACGCGTACCGCGCCTGTCTCGATTGTGCCTAGCCAGCGGTGCGCCAATGGGGCACAGTGCAGGCCGGAACGCACGCCGATGTTGCGGCGGTTCAGTACGTCCGCGACTTCGCCGGAACGCCGGCCGTCCAGGTTGAAGGATACTACGCCAAGGGTGGGGGTTTCTGGTCCGTAGACGGTTGCGCCTGGAATGGAGCAGAGGCCCCTGCGCAGGTACGTGGCAAGCGCTGCCTCATGCGTCGCGATTTCGGCCTGGTGGGCCAGCGCGAAGCGGACGCCCTGCATTAGCCCGGCGATCCCGGCAAGGTTTAGAGTGCCGCTCTCGTAGCGGTCGGGCAGCTCGGAGGGCTGTAGCACGCTTTCGGAACGGGAACCGGTGCCGCCCTCCCGGTACGGGGACAGCTCGACTCCCTCACCGATCCACAGGCCGCCGGTGCCTGTGGGGCCAAAGAGCGCCTTGTGCCCGGGGAAGGCGACCAGGTCCGCGCCCATCGCCAGCGGGCGCACGGGCAGCACGCCGAGGGTCTGCGCTGCATCCACAAGGAAAGGAATGCCGCGTGAGCGGCAGAGCGCGCCAATCTCGGTGACAGGCTGTACCGCGCCGGTGACGTTGGAGGCGTGGGCACATACGACCAGCCGGGTATTTTCATAGAGGTTTGCCAGCACCTGCTCGGCGGTGACGGCGTCCGTACCGGGTGCGGGCTCCAGCACGTCCAGCGAAATGACGCCGCGCTCGGCCAGGCCCGACAGCGGCCGGAGCGACGCGTTATGGTCCAGCGCTGTGGCGATGACATGATCGCCGGGCCGGACAAGGCCACGGATGGCTAAGTTCAGCGCATCTGTGCAGTTAAAGCAAAACACGATCCGCTCCGGCTCGGGGACATCCAGCAGTGTCGCCAGTACCTCGCGGCAGTTCATGATGATGCGTCCGCCGGCAAGCGACATGCGGTGCCCGCTGCGGCCCGGGTTTGCGCCCAGCCGTTCCAGCACGCCCGCGACGGTCCTGGAAACCTCGGCCGGCTTGGGGAAGCTGGTGGCAGCATTGTCCAGATAAATCATCCAAAAGTGCCCCTTTCTGTCACCGCGCGGTGCGCGCGCAATACACTGTATGAGTAGGGAGGATGATTTCATGCCGTATGGAATTGCGTCGTTTCGCTCGCGCCAGCAGGTATTTGCGTTTGAATCCGCGCTCAAGCGTGCCGGCCTACATGCCTCGATCGTGTCCACGCCCCGCGAGGTTGCGCTTGGATGCGGACTTTCGGTGCGCTTTGAACTGCAGGAGACAGACCGCGTCAGCGATGTATATCACCGGATTAAACCGGGTAACTTGATTGGCTTTTACCGCATTGACGCCAGACCGAATATGCGTCCGGCGCTGACCCCGATGCAGATGTGAACCCATGACCCTATGCGCCAAATGCAGCGTGTAGGGTCATTTTCATTTTAATATGAATTAAGTGCCTCACAATAGCGCGAAAGATGGAAAAACCGCTTGCCTTGTTCCGCATGTGACTGTATAATGGAGTGTAATGGACACATGAAGGAGGCAGGGTTATGGGAAGACTTAACATCCTCAATCATCCGCTCATTCAGCATAAGCTCTCACTCATGCGGGATAAGAACACCGGGTCCAAGGAATTCCGCGAACTCCTCGAAGAAATCTCGATGCTCATGGCGTACGAGGTTACACGCAATTTTTCCCTTCGCGAGATCGAGATTGAAACCCCTCTTTGCAAAATGAAAACACAGGTTTTGGCAGGGCGCAAGGTAGGAGTTGTGCCGATTTTGCGTGCGGGACTGGGCATGGTGGACGGCATCCTCAACTTGATTCCCGCGGCGCGCGTGGGGCATATTGGCCTATATCGTGACCCCAACACCCTCGAACCTGTCGAATACTATTGCAAGCTCCCTACCGACGCTCAGGATCGCGAGCTGATCGTGCTTGACCCGATGCTGGCTACCGGCGGCACCGCGAGCGAGGCGCTCACCTTCCTGAAGAAGCGCGATTGCAGCAACATTAAGCTGGTCTGCCTTGTCGCTGCGCCCGAGGGCGTGCAGCGCATTCAGAAGGACCACCCGGATGTGGATATCTATGTCGCGGCGCTCGACAGCCATCTCAATGAGCACGGCTACATCGTGCCTGGCCTTGGGGATGCGGGCGACCGCCTGTTTGGCACCAAATAACGGCGTATCAGCAGAATAGGGGCGGATCACGATGTCATTGGAGTTGCTCAAAAGCATCGAGGCGGCTGAGGTAAAGGCGGTTGAGATGCGCGCCGAGGCCCAGAAGGAAGCGCGCGACATCCTCAAGTCTGTTGAGGAGGCGTGCATCGCAGATGAGCGAAGCGCCGCGCTGGAGCACCGCGCGCTGGGGCAGCGCATCCTGGAGGATGCCCGGGCTACCGCCAACAGGCGGAGCGACGCGCAGGCCGGTAAGGAAGCGGCGGAACGCGATGCGGTGGCGAAGGCGGCGCAGGCTAGGCTGGACCAGGCGGCACAAGTGATTTTTGAAAGGATTGTGCGCGATGGCCATCGTTGAAATGAAGCGCGTCAGACTGCTGGCGATGGCGTCCGACCGGGACAAGCTGCTGCGCATCCTGCAGAAGGCGGGATGTGTGCAGGTGGCTGAGGTTCAGCAGGACGGCATGGATGCGTACCTGCCCAAGGACCGGGACGCGCTGTCATCGGCTGATGAAAAGCTGACGCGCATCCGCTGGGCGATCGGGCAGCTTGCCCGGTTCCAGCCCAAGGTGGGCATGTTGCAGTCGATGTCGATGCCGGAGATATCCGAGCGCGAGGCGGATGAAATCGCTGCAAATGAAGGCGCGCTGATGGCCGTCGTGGAGGCGGTGGAGGCGCTGGAGCGCAGAAGCGGTGAACTGCGTGGCGCACAGGCGCGCATTCATGCGGAAATGGAGCAGCTTGAGCCTTGGCGCGGGCTCGACATCCCGGTGGAGCGGATTGCGGACACGCGGGATACCGCGCAGTTTGTAGGTTCTGTGGACAAGCGCCGCATGGATGCATTGCAGAGCGCACTGGCCGACCTGCCGGTGCGCGTGGAAACCGTGGGAGAGGTGCAGGAAGCCGCGTACATTTGGGTGGTGGCGCACAAGTCCGCGCGGGATGCCGTGGTTGCTGCACTGAAATCAGTGGACTTCTCCAACGCCCAGTTTGGCGGCATAACCGGTACCCCGGCGCAGCGGCTCGCGCTGCTGGATAAGCAGCTCGCGCAGATGGCGCAGGACCGCACGCGGTTGACGGAAGAGCTGGCTGCGCTCGGTACGGAGACACCCAGGCTCAAGGTTATCTTTGAACTGGTTTCCGAAGAAAAGGAGCGGCAGACGGCCGCCGCGCGGGTGGCCCGCACGGCCAGTGCTTTCCTGCTGGAGGGCTGGACCCCGGCGTCCGCGTGCACAAAGCTTGAAAAGAAGATTCGTGCCGCCGCGCCTACGTGTGAAATTGAGTTCCGCGAGCCGACCGATGAAGAGCAGCCGCCCACGCTGCTGCGTAACCACCGGATTGTCGCGCCGTTTGAGTCGGTTGTGGCCAACTACGCGATGCCCGACCCGCGCGGTCTGGACCCGACATTCATCATGGCGCCGTTTTTCGCCTGTTTCTTCGGCATGATGGTTTCCGACGCGGGGTACGGCCTGGTGATGGCGGTGCTCATCCCACTCATCATTCACTTTGTGAAGCCCAAGACGGGCATGAAAAAGATGATGTGGATTCTGGCCATCGGCGGCCTAAGCACGTTGTTCTGGGGGGCAATGTTCGACACTTGGTTCGGCATGAGCATCATGCCCATGCTGATCAACACGCTGGAGCAGCCGCTGGAGATGATGGGGTTGTGCCTGGGCCTGGGCGTGGTGCACCTGTTTGCCGCGCTAGGCGTAGCCGCCTACATGAACATCAAGCGCGGGAAGCCGCTGGATGCGCTCTTTGACCAGTTCTTCTGGTTTGCGCTGGTCGCTGGCCTGCCGATGATGATCCTGCCGGTTACCGCGACCATTGGCAAGGTGTTGGCGCTGGTAGGCGTGGTGGGCATTCTGCTGACGGCAGGGCGTTCCAAGCCCACGATCCTCAAGAAGCTAACCGGTGGCCTGGGCGCGCTGTACGGCATCACCTCGTGGCTGTCGGACATTCTCAGCTACATGCGTCTGTTCGGCATGGGCCTGGCAACCGGCGTCATCGGCATGGTCATCAACATGCTCGCCGGGATGATCCTGAGCAAGGGCATCATCGGCATCATCCTGGGCGTGGGCGTGCTGATTGTGGGTCACCTGTTCAATGCCGCGGTCAACATCCTGGGCGCCTATGTGCATGCGTGCCGCCTGCAGTACATTGAGTTCTTCGGCAAGTTCTACGAAGAGGGCGGCATCCCGTTCGCGCCGCTCGCGGCAAATCCCCGGTACATCGCCATCCGCCCTGAAGCGGATAGCGTGGAATAAGAAACACCATCTCACAACTTTTAGGAGGAATGATCCATGGAATTCCAACTAGGACAGATCCTTGCGCTGGCTGGCGCGGCAATCTCGGCACTCCTGGCGGGCATCGGCTCGGCAAAAGGTGTGGGCCTGGCGGGCGAAACCAACGCGGGCGTGGTCACCGAAAATCCTGAGGTGTTCTCCAAGGCGCTGGTTCTGCAGCTTCTGCCCGGTACGCAGGGCATTTACGGCTTCCTGATCGCGTTCATCGTGCTGATTAAGACCAACTTCCTGGGCGGCATGGTGGATCTGACCGTGACCCAGGGTCTTCTGATCTTCCTGGGCTGCATGCCGGTTGCCGTCGTCGGCTGGATTTCCGCCATTTACCAGGGCCGCGTGGCCGCCAGCGCGATCAACATGATCAGCGTTCGCCCGGACCAGAGCGGTAAGGGCATCACGATGGCCGTCGCCGTGGAAACGTACGCGGTTCTGGGCCTGCTCGCCTCGTTCCTGATGGTGTTCTTCGTTCAATTGTAAGGAGTGCTGCATAGATGAACGCACAGGCCATTCTGACCCGGATAGAACAGGATGCCCGCGCGGACGCTGCGCAGCTCCTGCGTGAGGCGCAGGTGAAGGCCGAAGCGGTGCGCGCGGCATCCGAGAAAAAGATTGCCGAGGAACGCACAGCTGCGCTGGAGACGGCACGCCAGAACGCGCTGGAGCTGGACGACCGCATGCAGCGGATGGCCAAGCTCGATGCGCGCAAGGCGCTGCTGGCCGCCAAGCGCACGGTGCTGGACGAGGCATTCACCCGGGCGCTACAAAAGATGCAGGCCATGTCGGCTGCAGAGGCAAAGGCGTTTGGCCTTGCGATGCTGCTGGACGCGGCCCAGGGCGATGAGATACTGATAGCCGACCAGGGCAGCGCGTGGTGCGACCAGGCGTTTGTCGCGGAAGCGAATCAGGCGCTTGTCAAGGCCGGAAAGCCCGGCAAGGTCAGCCTCGCTGACGGGAAGCAGGCGCTGGGCGGCGGGTTTTTGCTGCGACGCGGCGGCATGGAGGTCAACTGCTCCTTCCCCGCGGCGCTGGAAGCCTCGCGGATGAGGCTGGAGGCAGAGGTCGCGGCGCTGCTATTTGGATGATGCGCGGAAGGAGGGCAAGAAATGCCCCAAGATAGCGTACCCTACGCGGTCGCGCGCATCCATACGCTGGAGCGCGACGCCCTGGACGCTGCGCGCGTCGAGAGGCTGCTGGCCGCATCCACCTACGACGAGGCGATCAGGACGCTGATGGAGATCGGCTGGGCCGGCCAGGACGGCGGCGATGCTGAAAGCATCGCGGCCGAGCATGTGCGCAAGGCGTATCAGCTCGTGCGCAGGCTCACGCCCGATCCGGATGCAACGGATTGCTTTCAATTGCGCTACGATGCGCTGAACCTCAAAACGCTGCTGAAGGCGCGCTGCCTGGGGCAGCCGGCGGCGTTCCTATCCGAGTGCGGCGTGTACCCGGTGGACCTGTTGATGCACTCGGTGGCGGACCACCAGTACAAGCGCCTGCCGGAAGTGCTGAAAACGGCGCTGGACGCGCTGGAAAAGAAGCTGGCCGTACGCGAGGATGCGCTGGCCATTGATGTGACGGTGGACAAGGCCATCTTTGCACTGATCCAGCAGAAGATGCGCGGTGTGAAGAGCGATGTGATCCGCGGCTATTTCTCCGCGCGGGCCGACATGCTCACCGCCATCATGCTGCTGCGCATCCGCCGCACGGGGCGCGACGCGGCATTCCTCAAGGAGATGCTGCTGCCCGGTGGCACAATCCCCCCGGCGAAATGGGTCGAGGCGTTTGACAAGCCTGACATGGTCGTTAAGCTTTTGGAACCCTACGGCCGACAGGTGCGTGCCGCGACGGCGGTGGCCGTGCAGGACGCGGCCAAGCTTCCCGCACTGGAGAAGGCGATGGACGACGCGCTGCTCGCGCGGTTCTCCGCGCTCAAGCGCGACTGCCTGAGGATCGAACCCGTGGCCGGGCATATCCTCGGCGCGGAGCGCGAGGCGGCTGCGGTGCGGCTGATCCTGGCGGGAAAGGCGAACGGCTTCGCGCCGGAAGCCATCCGGGAAAGGTTGCGTGATCTGTATGGCAAGTGATGTGATGGGTGTCGTCGGCGAGCGCGACGTGGTGCTGGCCTTCAAGGCGATGGGCATGCGGGTTATGCCCGCCGAAACGCCGGAGAAGGTGGCGCAGGCCGTATTCCGCATGGCGGAGGACGGCATCCCGGTAATTTTTCTGACCGAGCGGGCGGCGCGCATGGCGCCGGAAACGCTGGAGCGATACAAGACATCCGCTTCCACCGTGCTGATCCCCATCCCGGGCAGCCAGGGAAGCGACGGATTTGGCATGCAGCGCGTGAAGGCCAACGTCGAAAAGGCCATCGGCGCCGATATCTTATTCGGGAAAGAGGGGTAGGAAAGACAATGCAACAGGGTACCATTATCAAGGTTGCAGGCCCCTTGATCGTCGCGGAAAACATGGCCGACGCCCGTATGTACGACGTGGTGCGCGTGAGTGAAAACCGCTTGGTGGGCGAGGTCATCGAGCTGCGCGGCGACAAGGCCTCTATACAGGTCTATGAAGAAACGTCCGGCCTGGGCCCGGGCGAACCGGTGTTTTCCACCGGCGCGCCGCTGTCCGTGGAGCTGGGGCCGGGGCTTATCGAATCCATTTTTGACGGCATTCAGCGTCCGCTGACCGCCATCTACGCCAAGGAAGGCGACCGTGTCACGCGTGGCGTGGAGGTCGCGCCCCTGAACCGCGAAAAGAAGTGGGCGTTCGAGCCGCGCGCCAAGGTGGGCGACAAGGTCGGCCCGGGCGATGTGCTGGGCGTGGTGCAGGAGAGCGCGGTTGTCGAGCACCGGATCATGGTGCCGCATGGCGTTTCCGGCACGGTTGGGAAGATTGCCAAGGTCTTAGCGACCATCGAAGAGGTTGTCTGCGAAATAGAGGGCGCAAACGACGCGATGCACAAGCTGACAATGATGCAGAAATGGCCCGTCCGCCGCGGCCGTCCCTATGCGGAAAAGCTCGCGCCGGAAGTTCCGATGATCACCGGTCAACGCGTCATTGACACATTCTTCCCGGTAGCATCCGGCGGCGTCGCGGCAATCCCCGGCCCGTTCGGCAGCGGCAAGACTGTGACGCAGCACCAGATTTCCAAGTGGGCGGATGCGGACATCATCGTGTACGTGGGCTGCGGCGAGCGCGGCAACGAGATGACCGACGTGCTGATGGAGTTCCCAGAGCTGCACGACCCGCGCACCGGCGAATCGCTGATGAAGCGCACGGTGCTGATCGCCAATACGTCCGACATGCCGGTCGCCGCGCGCGAAGCATCGATCTATACCGGCATCACCATCGCCGAGTATTTCCGCGACATGGGTTACAAGGTCGCCATTTTGGCCGACTCCACCAGCCGCTGGGCCGAGGCGCTGCGCGAAATGTCCGGCCGCCTGGAAGAGATGCCCGGTGAAGAAGGTTACCCAGCGTACCTCAGCTCCCGCGTGGCGGAATTCTATGAGCGCGCCGGCCGCGTGGTTTGCGCAGGCCAGGAAGGCCGCATGGGTTCGATCACGGCGATCGGCGCGGTTTCCCCGCCGGGTGGCGATATTTCCGAGCCGGTGTCACAGGCGACGCTGCGGATCGTTAAGGTCTTCTGGAGCCTGTCGGCGCAGCTGGCGTACAAGCGCCATTTCCCGGCGATCGACTGGCTGCAGAGCTACTCACTCTACACTGACCGCCTGCGCGCGTGGTTTGATGACAACGCCGCGCCGGACTGGATGGACCTGCGCACAGAGGGCATGCGCACGCTGGCTGAGGAAGCGGAACTGGACGAAATCGTCCGCCTGGTCGGCATTGACGCGCTGTCCTGGAAGGACCGCCTGACGATGGAAGTCGCCCGGTCGATCCGCGAGGACTATCTGCATCAGAACTCATATGATGAGGTGGACACCTACACCTCGCTGCAGAAGCAGTACCGGATGATGCGCCTGGTATTGGCATACGGCCACAAGGGCCGCGCGGCGCTGGATGCGGGCGCGAACCTCTCGGCAATCATCGCGCTGCCGGTGCGCGACCGCATCGCGCGCCTCAAGTACGTCCCGGAGGCCGATGTGGCGGCAGGGTTTGATGAGGTGGAAGCCGAGCTGAATGCCCAGATGGCTGCGCTGGTCGACGGGGGAGGGATGTAACGATGCTAAAGGAATACCGTACCATCCGAGAAGTCGTCGGCCCGCTGATGCTGGTGGAAGGCGTGGAAGGCGTCAAATACAACGAACTGGTTGAAATCGAACAGGCCGACGGCGAAGTGCGCGGCGGCAAAGTGCTGGAGATTGAGGGAGATAAGGCGCTGGTGCAGCTGTTCGAAAGTTCGCAGGGTCTGCGCATTGATACCAGCAAGGCCCGCTTCCTGGGCCGCAGCATTGAGCTGTCCGTTTCGCGTGACATGCTCGGCCGCGTGTTTGACGGCATGGGCCGCCCGATCGACGGCGGGCCCGAAATCATCCCAGAGAAGCGCTTGGATATCAATGGCTCGCCGATCAATCCGGCGGCGCGCGATTATCCTTCGGAATTCATCCAGACCGGTATCAGCGCCATCGACGGGCTGAACACGCTGGTGCGCGGGCAGAAGCTGCCGGTGTTCTCTGGATCGGGCCTCCCGCATGCGCAGCTCGCGACGCAGATTGCCCGCCAGGCCCGCGTGCTCGGAACCGATACCAAGTTCGCCGTCGTCTTTGCGGCGGTCGGCATCACGTTTGAGGAAGCGGACTTCTTCATCTCCGACTTCCGCCGCACCGGCGCCATTGATCGCGCCGTGCTGTTCATGAACCTGGCCAACGACCCGGCGGTTGAGCGTATCTCCACCCCGCGTATGGCGCTGACTGCGGCGGAATACCTGGCCTACGAGTGCGACATGCACGTGCTCGTCATCCTGACGGACATCACCAACTACGCGGACGCGCTGCGCGAGGTTTCCGCCGCGCGCAAGGAAGTGCCGGGCCGCCGCGGCTATCCGGGCTACCTGTACACCGACCTTGCGACGATGTATGAGCGCGCCGGGCGCATCAAGGGCCGCGCGGGATCGATCACGCAGATTCCGATCCTGTCGATGCCCGAAGATGACAAGACGCACCCGATTCCCGACCTGACCGGGTACATCACCGAGGGGCAGATTATCCTCAGCCGCGAGCTGCACCGCAAGGGCCTGATGCCGCCGATCGACGTGCTGCCGTCGCTCTCCCGCCTGAAGGACAAGGGCATCGGCGAGGGCAAGACGCGCGAGGACCACGCACCGACGATGAACCAGCTGTTCGCTGCGTATTCGCGCGGCAAGGACGCGAAGGAACTGGCCGTAATCCTGGGCGACGCGGCGCTGACCGACGTGGACAAGCAGTACGCCGCATTTGCAGATGCGTTCGAGCGCGAGTACGTCTCGCAGGGCTATGACGCCAACCGCTCCATCGAGGAGACGCTTTCCATCGGCTGGGACCTGCTAAAGCTGCTCCCGCGCAACGAGCTCAAGCGTATTCGCGACCAGATGATCGACAAATACCTGCCTGAAGGGGACGAGGCCTAATGGCTACGATGCAAGTCAACCCCACGCGCATGGAGCTGACGCGGCTGAAAAAGCGCCTCGTCACCGCCAAGCGCGGGCATAAGCTGCTCAAGGATAAGCGCGACGAGATGGTTCGCCAGTTCATCGCGCTGATCCGGCGCAACCAAGCGCTCCGCAAGGAAGTTGAGCGCGAGCTGGCGCACGCGCTCCGGGAGTTCGCGTTCGCGCGTGCCGTCATGACGCCCGAGGCACTGGAGGCCGCCGTGCTCTATCCGGCCCGGGAAGCGCGTCTCTCGATCTCGCAAAAGAATGTGATGAGCGTCAAAGTGCCGGTGATCCGCGTGCGCGAGGATTCGCTCACCGAGGCGAGCCAGCCCTACGGCTTTGCGGAAACCTCCGCCCAACTCGACGGCGCAATCGCCACGATGGCCGAGGTACTGCCGCACCTGGTCGAGCTCGCCGAAATCGAGAGCACCTGCAACCTCCTGGCCGACGAAATCGAAAAAACACGCCGCCGCGTGAATGCGCTGGAGTACGTGATGATCCCGCAAACAGAAGAAACCATCCGCTACATCACCATGAAGCTGGAGGAAAACGAGCGCGGCGCGCTGACCCGGCTGATGAAGGTGAAAGAGATGATCGCGGAGAGGGCCTGACAGGGGAGGGGAACGGGGGAACGCCAGGGGACGCTGTCCCCTGGACCCCTGCGAAGGGCTTTGCCCTTTCGAAACCCATCATTTCGCCTCACGGCGGGTAGGATATGATGATAACTAATCTGGTAAAATCCAACCCGCCCACAGGCGAAATGTTGGAGGTCCAGGAGGCATGCCTCCTGGCAGGGGGTCTGGGGGACAGCGTCCCCCAGCGTTCTTTTCGTTTCTTCGTCCCTTCGTCCCCCGCCCCCTCACCTAGGCAGCTCAATCACGAACGTCGTCCCGCGCCCTTCTTCGCTTTCCACGGTGATGTGGCCGTTGCATAGCTCCACGATCCGCTTGACCAGCGGCAGGCCCAGGCCGTTTCCTTTGCCTGCGTGCGCAGGATCGCCTTGGTAGAATTTTTCAAAGATATGGCGGAGGGTGTTCTCGTCCATACCCGGGCCTTGGTCGGCGATGCTGACCCGTACGTCTCCCTTGGCGTAGCGGCACCGGACGGAGAGCTCGCTGCCTTCCCGGGTATACTCGATTGCGTTGGATAGCAGATTCAGCCACACATGCGCCAGCATTTCCTCGTTGCCTGTGAAGACTGTTGGTTCCATTTCGATGTGGAACGACAGGTTTTTTTTCGCCCATTGCTTTTCCAGCAGCAGAATGCAGTTGCGCAGTTGCTCATCCAGCTCGTAGGGCCGCTTGTCGATGACGATTTGCTGGTTTTCGAATTTGGATAGGAGCAGGATTTTTGATGATAGGTCGACGAGGCGCTGGGACTCGCTGGCGATGATGTCGATGTACTCGCGGCGTTGCTCGGTGGTGAGCAGGTCCTGCTGTAATTGGCGTGCAAAGCCGCGGATGGAGACGATCGGGGTTTTGAGTTCGTGAGAGAAATTGTTGATGAAGTCGTTGCGGAACATCTCGATGCTGTCCAGCTCGTCAATCATTGCGTTGAAGCTGCGCGTCAGCTCATCCACATCGGTGCCGGTTTTTGCCTCCGGTACACGGATGGCGAAATCGCCGGTCGCCACCACCTTGGTGGCCTGAATCACATGGTTGATCGGGCGGAGAAACCGCTTGCTGACGAAATAGGCAATCACCATGCCGAGCAGCACGCTGACGAAGATGGCGTCGATTAGCAGCAACATCGGGCTGCGGTGCATACTGACCAGCACGCCTGCCCGATCCAGAACGAAGGCGCAGATGCCGGTGATGAGCCCGGCGGAAACCATGATCATCAGCACAACCAGCATCGCGGCCAGGTGCAGCGTGCGGTGGCGTTTCATGCCTTCTTCACCACCTTATAGCCCAGGCCGCGCACGGTGATAATTTCCAGATCCGCGTTCTCCCGCAGCCTGTCGCGCAGACGGTTCACATGCACATCCACGGTGCGCTCGTCCGTATCGCTTTCCATATCCCACAGCTCGTCCATCAACCGCCGGCGCGTAAAAATTTTCCCCAGGTACGACGACAGCTTGTAGAGCAGCATGAACTCCTTGTTGGGCAGCACCTGCGACTGACTGCCGCTGGCCAGCGTCAGTGCGTCGCAGTCCAGCGTCGTGCCGCCGACGGTAAGCCGCCGCTCGCTGACGATCTGCGACCGCCTCAGCAGCGCCGCGATGCGCAGCAGCAGTTCCTCTTCATCCACGGGCTTGACCATGTAGTCGTCCACGCCAGCTTGAAAGCCGAGACGCTTATCCGCCTGCGCTTCCTTGGCTGTCACCATCAGGATGGGCAGGTTGCAGCGGGTGTCACGCAGCGTCTGGGCAAACTGGTAGCCGTCCATTCGGGGCATCATGATGTCCAGCACGATCAGGTCCACATGCCGCTTGTCCAGCACATCCAGAGCGTCCACGCCATCCGCCGCGAGGATGGGATCGTACCCATGCTGCGACAGCACCGCAGCCATCAGCTTGCGCGTATTGGGGTCGTCTTCGACTACCATGATGTGAAACACTGCCGCACCTCCAGTCCTTACGCGCGCATTATAACACAGATGAAAAGGCGCGAAAAGCCATCTCCGACAAGACTGCGCAATACCACTAAACAATAAGGTTTATGCCCTTAGCGCTAAAGTTGACAAGGGCGCGCGGGTTATGATACGTTGACACCGGCCCGTAGAACAACCGCACAGCAAAAAGGAGGGAACAGCATGCACCTGGCAGACCTGACAAAGAAATGGGAACGCAAAGCCCGCTCGATCAGCCCGGAAAACCTCACCGGGCAACCCGGAATGGGTGGCAGAACGCCGCTGGAGGACGGCACCGCGCGCGAGGAGGCGCGGGATCTGGGGTTTGGTTGGAAGGTAAACCCGTATGTGGACGTGCAGCCGGGCGAGACCTTTGTGATGGCGGACATACAGGGCAGCGGCATCATCAGTCACATCTGGCTGACGCCCACGGGCAAGTGGCGGAGCAGCATCCTGCGCATGTACTGGGATGGCCAACAGAAGCCGTCCGTCGAGTGCCCGGTCGGCGATTTCTTCTGTGCCGGTTGGCAGGAGTATGTGCCCATCAACTCCATGTCTGTCTGCGTCAATCCGGGCAGCGCGTTTAACTGCTACTGGGAGATGCCGTTCACCCGGCAGGCGCGCATCACACTGGAGAACCGCGGTGAGCAGCCCATGCGCCTGTACTACCAGATTGACTATTGCCTGTGCGATGTGCCGGAGGATACGCTGTACTTTCACGCGCAGTTCCACCGGGTTAACCCGCTGCCCTACAAAGAGGTGTATACGCTGGTGGATGGCATCGCGGGCAAGGGGCAGTTTGTCGGTGTCTACATGGCCTGGGGCGTGAACAACAACCGCTGGTGGGGCGAGGGGGAGATCAAGTTTTTCATCGACGATGATGACGAGTTCCCCACCATCTGCGGCACGGGCACGGAGGACTATTTTTGCGGATCGTACAACTTTGAAAACAAGCGCACGCGGGAGTATGAGGCGTTTTCCACGCAATACGCGGGCTTTCACCACGTGCAGACGGACAAGGTCTATCAGTGTCAGATGCGCTTTGGCATGTACCGCTGGCATATCACCGACCCGGTTTACTTTGATACGCGGCTGCGCGTGACCATGCAGGCGCTGGGCTGGCGCGACGGACACCGGTACCTCCCGCTGCAGGATGATATCGCGTCCGTTGCATACTGGTACCAGACGCTCCCGGCGGCAGATTTTCCGCCGCTTCCGGACCAAGACTACCTGGAAGTGATTTAGCGTAGGACGGAGAGAAGCCGGCTGCACAGCCGGCTTCTCTCCGCAATATAGTAAACCAGGCGCAGCGGGCGTTTTGCCCCAATCCGCGCCTGGGAAGGCGTATGCCCGGTGCTACCATCGTTTGCTGGCGGCTGCTCTCCATGCGAAAGCGGGATGCAGCCTTTTCTAATACCGGGGCCAATCGACCCCGGGCGGAATACTGGGGCGACTGGACCGACGGGTGCAGCCGCCCTTGCACAATACATACGGGCCTAGTAGTCCACGAAGCCTAATCCATCGTGTATGGCTTGATCTTTTTCCGTCCGGCTGCGTCGTCCTCCGCTCAACGTAGCTGCCGGCCACGCCTCGCTCCGGCTCCTTGCCGGTCAAAAAAATCTCTGCGCCATATCCGGTGTCATAGACTTCACGGACTACTAGCGCGCCAGAATCTGGGCCAAATCGGCCTCCGGCGTGGTAAGGGGGTGCAGGTCGAACAGCTCCACCAGCTTGCTAACCACAGCGCCGGAGAAGAACGCCGGTATGCTGGGCCCAATGTAGATGTTCTTGATGCCCAGCGAGAGCAGCGTCAGCAGGATGCAGACGGCTTTCTGCTCATACCAGGAGAGCACCAGCGTCAGCGGCAGGTCGTTTACGCCGCAGTCGAATGCCCCAGCCAGCGCCACGGCAACCTGGATCGCGCCATAGGCGTCGTTGCACTGTCCCATATCCAGTATGCGAGGGAAGGGACCAATGCTGCCCGCATCCAGGTCGTTGATGCGGTACTTGCCGCAGGCCAGCGTCAGCACAACGGTATCCTTCGGGGTCTGCTTCACAAAGTCCGTGTAGTAGTTGCGGCCGGGCTTTGCGCCGTCGCAGCCGCCCACCAGGAAGAAATGTTTGATCGCGCCAGCCTTTACGGCATCAATGATTGCGGGGGCGCTGTCCAGCACCGTTTGACGGCCGAAGCCGGTGGTGACACTCGCGCCGCCGTTGATACCGGTGCGTACCTGGTTCTCCGCATAGCCGCCGAGCTGGATGGCATGCTCAATCAGCGCCGAAAAGTCTTTGCGGCCAAAGGTGTCGGCAGCGATGTGCTGCATTTCCGGGTAGGCGACGACAGAGGTGGTATACACGCGGTCTGCGTAGCTGGGCTTCGGTGGCATCAGGCAGTTGGTGGTGAAGAGCACGGGCGCGGGCAGTGCGTCAAACTCCTTCTGCTGGTTCTGCCATGCGGTACCGAAGTTGCCCTTCAGCTGCGGATGCTTCTTCAGCACCGGATACCCGTGCGCGGGCAGCATTTCCGAATGGGTGTAGACGTTCACCCCCCTGCCATCGGTCTGTTCCAGCAGCATCTCAAGGTCCCGCAGGTCATGCCCGGTGACAACGATGAATGGGCCCTTTTCAATCATCAATGGAACTTCCACCGGCGTGGGGTTGCCGTATGCGCCGGTGTTGGCGGCATCCAGCAGCGCCATGCACTTCAGGTTCACCTGGCCAAACTCCATCAAAAGGCCAAGCCATTCCTCCACGGAATGCTCATCCGCCAGCGTAGCCATGCCCTTGATGAACCAAGCGTCCACATCCTCGTCGCGCTTGCCCAGCATGCGGGCGTGGTGCGCATAAGCCGCCATGCCGCGCAGGCCGAAGAGCAGCGTGGAGCGCAGGGAGACAAGGTTTTCATCTCCGTGGAACAGTTCCGCAGGGGAAATAGCCTCTTCGCCGCCACATGCTTCGCGTGTTTCGCGTATTTGTGCCGCCAGCTCCGCCACTTTTTCGGGGTCAAAGCTGACGTTGGTGATGGTGGTGAACAACCCATCGACGATGAGGTCGACCATGCCATGCATCGCACAGCCGGTCTGCTGCGATGTCTTTGCAAGGGAAATCATCTCGCAGGTCAGGACATCCTGTTCATGGGCAGTGGCGGGGGTTTTGCCGCATACGCCCGACATCGTGCAGCCGGTGCCTTTCGCCGTCTGCTCACACTGAAAACAAAACATATTCTCCATGGGTTAGCCTCCTATTCCAATATCTGTCCATCGGTTGAGATGGTCACAACCTGCCAGGGGATCATCTTGCCGCAATTCTGCAGCGCGGTCTTGACGGCGTGCTCTATGCCGCCGCAGCAGGGAACCTCCATGCGAGTGACCGTCACGTTCTTGATGTTGTTGCGGGTCAGAATGGCGGTGAGCTTTTCGGCATAGTCGCCTTCATCCAGCTTGGGGCAGCCGATCAGCGTGACCTTGTTGCGCATGAAGTCGCTATGGAAGTTGTTGTACGCATAGGCGGAGCAGTCAGCAGCAATGAGCAGGCTCGCGTTTTCAAAGTACGGCGCGTTTACAGGAACCAGCTTGATCTGCACCGGCCACTGGCCCAGGAAGGAAGGGGCCGGCTCAGCGGGCACGTGCGCGGGAGGCGCTGTACGCAGCTTTTTCGCCATGGTACCCGGGCAGCCGCAGGCCAACTTTTCGGGCTCCTTTTGCTTGCTTTCCATGTTCCTTTTCACTTCTTCCTCGTTGTACTCCAGCGCCTCGCGCTCCACAAAGGTGATTGCTTCTGTCGGGCAGGCGGGCAGGCAGTTGCCCAGTCCGTCGCAGTAATCGTCACGAAGCAGCTTCGCCTTGCCATCTACCAGGCCGATAGCGCCTTCGTGGCAGGCATTTACGCACAGCCCGCAGCCGTTGCACTTGCTTTCATCAATTTGAATGATTTTACGAATCATTTGGCATCCGCTCCCTTGTTTTTCTACCCGGATCATACTATACTGAAAACAAAAATTCCGTGGTTAAGACCACGGAACGCGAGAAAGTTTGATGAAGTTGAAAGACTATGTACAGCCCCTGCATGCGGTGGGATTGTTTGGAGGCATCTCGCCGGATGATCTGGCGATGCTGCTGGGCTGCCTTGGGGCGGAGGCGCGCGAATACCAGAAGGGCGAGTTCCCGCTGATGGCCGGCGACATACCCGAACACGTCGGCGTGGTGCTCTCCGGCAGGCTCTCGATTGTGCGGGAGGACGCGGACGGCAACCGCACACTGATCGCGGACCTTGGCCCATCCGATATTTTTGCAGAAGCGCTCTGCTGCGCGGGGGTGGGGGAGAGCCCTGTTTCCGTCATGGCCGAGTCCGACTCGACGGTGCTGCTGCTAAAGTTCACCCGCATACTGCACACCTGTCCCAGTTCCTGCGGCTTTCACGAGAAGCTAATCGCCAACATGCTCTCACTGATCGCGCGCAAAAACCTGTTCTTGCAGGGAAGGATGGAGGTCATCGGCCTCAAATCGGTCCGCGCAAAGGTGCTTAGGTACCTAAAAACCTTTGCCGCCGAGAAGGGGCAAAGGTTCAGCATACCGCTCAGCCGGGAGGAAATGGCCGACTACCTGTGCGTGGAGCGCAGCGCACTCTCGCACGAGCTGATGAAGATGAAGCGCGAGGGCCTGCTAGAGTATCGCAAGAACACGTTCAAGCTGCTATGAAAAGCCACCAAAACCCAACCCTTCCCGCCGTGAGGCGAAATGTTGGGTTTCCAAAGGGCAAGGCCCTTTGGCAGGGGGCCTGGGGGACAGAGTCCCCCAGCGTCCCTTCTCCGTCGTTCCCCCTAAGCCTCCGCACCCTCCGTACCCTGGCTCCAAGCGCCCATCTCGTTGTAGTCAACGAGCCGGTCTGTGTCAAGGATCAGGTGCATCTTGTTGTCGGTGACACCGATGTACTTGACGAAAGCGTGGATGTAGTTGCTGCCGACTTGCGGCACGTCGGAGAGATGGTCGTCGTCAATGTCAATCAGGTCGACGACATTGTCCACGATCATGCCTAGCTTGCTGTCCTGTACGTTGGCGATGACGATGCAGCGGCGCTGCTCGCCTGGCTACTGGGTCTTGCGGAAACGCAGACGGATGTCGATCACGGGGATGACATGGCCGCGCAGGTTCAGGATGCCGGAGACGTAGTCGGGCGTGTCCGGCACCGGGGTGATTTCCTTGTGCTCGATGATCTCCACCACCGAGTCCAGCGCCAGCGCATATTCTTCCTCTACTTCGAACACCAGGTACTTTCTCATCTGCCCGCTCATGTCCGCGCTCCTTTTCGACTGATTGAAGTCAACAGTTCATCGGTATCCAGGATTAGGCTGATCCGCCCGTTGCCCAGAATGGTGCAGCCCGCGATGCCTCGGATCGACCGGAACATCGGCGGCGCAGGCTTGACCACCACATCTTGGCGGTCGAGAATTTCGCTGGCGAAGACAACGTACTGCTTCACGTCGCCGCCGACCACGATCATGATCCCATCCGAATACGGCACCCGCTCGGCAAAGGTGTAGAAGTCAAAGAGGTTGAGAATCCGGTAGCACTTGCCGTCGATCAACGCGACATCCTCGCCGTTGACATTGCGCACAGAATCCTCGGCGTTCATGAAGAGAATCTTGTTCACGGAGCTGACCGGTATGGCGCAGCTTTCTTCGCCCACACGGATGATGATGGTATCGATGATCGCCAGCGTCAGCGGGATTTTCATCAATATCCGCGTGCCCTGGCCGCGCTCGCTGCGCACAATCACCTTGCCGTTCATCTGGCGCATGCTGTCGTCCACCACGTCCATGCCCACGCCACGGCCCGAGTACTCGGTCACCTCTTGGTTGGTCGAAAAGCCTGGCATGAACACCAGCCCGTGGATGTCCTCCTCGGACATGATGGCCGCCTGCGCCTGCGAAACGATGCCGCTGGCCAGCGCCTTTTCCAGGATGCGATCGGTATCAAAGCCCTGCCCGTCATCCGTCACCGCAATGACGACATTGCGTCCCTCGGTGTACGCCGATAGCTCAATCCTGCCCACCGGAAGCTTCCCCACCGCGACACGCTCTTCCACTGACTCGATGCCATGGTCGATGGAGTTGCGCAGAATATGCATCAACGGCGCGGCCAGATGGTTGATGATGCTGCGGTCAACCTCGGTCTCCTCGCCGGTGATAACCAGATCAATGGACTTGTTTTGCTTGCGGCACATATCCCGAACCAGGCGGTTCATCTTCATGAAGGTATCCCGCACCGGCAGCATGCGCGTGGAGAGCGCGGCTTCTTGCAACGTCAGGATAAGGCGCTTGAGGCCGATGATGTCGGCGGACCCCTTATGCCAGTCGCGCTGCTCAAAATCCTGCGCCAGCTCCATCTGCCGGATCAACAGCTCGCCGACCAGGTCAACCAAATTGTCAAGCTTGACAATCTCCACATTGGCGAACGCCTTGCCCAAGGTGGGGGAGTCCGATCGCCGGTCAACATACTGCGGTGAAGGCTCGATTGTAGGGACCGCTTCCGCCGGGGCTCTATCCTTCGTGCGGGAGGAAGCCTCCGCCTTGGGGAACTCGATCTTCTCCACGAACGGCGACTTTTCAACGATGTCCCGAAGCGCGGCGTTGGTCGTTTCCGGGTCGACCCGCATGGTCAGCCCGTTTTCCCGGATTGTCGCATCATCCTCGGATGGATCGTCCACCTGAAAGCGCACACCCGGCATCGTGCGCCGGATGCGATTTTGCAGCTCAAAAGCACGCAGGCCCGGCATCGCGCAGTCCGCTTTGAAGCGAATAACCGCGCCGCGCCAGATGCCCTCCGGCTCAGGCGGTGGAGGTGGCGGTGGGGCGGCCTCCACGGCCGGAGCGGCCTTTGCGGCATCGCCGCCCTGCTTCAGCCCATCGAGAAACGCCTGTATGAACTTGATCTTCTCCGCAGGGTCCTCGTTGGCGGTGCCATCCAGGTTGCGCTTGATGAAGTCCACGGCATCCAGCAGGATGTCCGTCAGCGCAGGCGTATCCACCGGCGTCCCCTTGTTTTCGCGCAAATAATAGAAAAGGTCTTCCACCTTGTGCGCGATCTGGGAAATATTGCCCAGCGACATCATTGCCGCAGAACTTTTAATGGTGTGCATGATGCGAAAGATTTCCGGCGTTGCCTGAATAAGCCCATCCTCCGCCTTTTCGCTGCTGATGAGGATTTCCTCGATCTTGCTGAGAAACTCGTTTGTCTCCAGCATGAAGATTTCCATCAAGGAATCCATCGTGTCATCTCCCTCCCACGCAGTAAAGCCTTAATATACGAAAGCACTGCGGCCACCGGCGATGCCCTTCGCCTTTTTCTTTAGCTCCGCCGCGATCTCCGCCAGATGCGCAGTGCTGGTGATGGTATACATATCCGAAAACACAATCGCGATGGACAGCCCCAGCAGGGCAAACTGGGTGGTATTGCCGGAGCGGTCCTTTGCGGTGATGTAGCCAATCTCGGCATCCTCAGGGGTATACAGAGAGAGCATGGACTGCTCAAAGTGTTTCACAATGTATTCTGACATCGGGATAGCAAAGTCGGGCTGGCAGATGATGATGAAGTCATCGCCGCCGATGTGACCCAGGAAATCCGTCGCGTCACCGTGCTCCACCACGGCCTGCGACAGGATGTCCGCCGTCATTTTGATTGCAACGTCTCCGTTGCCGAATCCGTATACGTCGTTATAGGGTTTGAACGAGTTGAGGTCGAAGTACAGCACGGCGAAGGGAACGCCGGACGTGAGCCGCGTCGACAGCTCCGTCTCAATGTCGTTATTGCCGCGCAGGCCGGTCAGCGGGTTGGCGCCGCGGCTGCGCTCCAGGCGCACCAGCGTGTTGCGCACGCGGGCCAGCAGCTCCCGGTCGTTGAAGGGCTTGACGATGTAGTCATCGGCGCCCATCTCCAGGCCCTTGAGCTTGTCCTCGTCTTCCGCCTGACCGGTCAGCATGATGACCGGGGTCAGGTTGAAGCGGAAATCATTGCGCAGTATGTCCAGCACCTCATAGCCGCTCATGCCCGTCATGATGCCGTCAAGCAGGATAAGGTCCGGTTTTTCCTTTTTTAGCAGTTCCATCGCCTTCTCGCCGCTGGGGGCGGACAGCACCTCGTACCCCTCACCGGTGAGCGCGCGGGAAATGACGGCGAGCATGAACACCGTATCATCCACAACCAGAATGCGCCTGCTTTTCCCCTGCATCTTGCCATCCTCCTCTGGAGCTTATCGCCATGCCCAGTCCGTCAACCACTTGGGAATCTTGCCCAGCGCCAGCTGCTGTTCCACCGCGCCAATCTCATACGCGGCCCGGGGCATGCCGTAGATCACCGAAGACTCCGCATCCTGGCCCACCGTGGCGCTGCCCGCCAGCCGCATCTTTTTCAGGCCCTCCGCGCCGTCCCGGCCCATGCCGGTTAGCAGCACCCCGATGGCGTCCGCCGCAGACGTCTGGGCGACGGATTCGAACAGCGTGTCGATGTTGGGGCAAACCGGACTGCCTCCGGTGTTGGGGCTGCACTGGATATAGTAGCGGCTGCCGCGCCTGCGCACCGCCATGTGGAAGCCGCCCGGGGCAATATACGCCTGGCCCGGAATGAGCATGTCCCCGTCCGCGGCCTCCTTGACCGATATCTTGCATGTTCCGTTCAGCCGCTCCGCAAACGTCTTGGTGAACCTGGGCGGCATATGCTGCGAGATGACAATCGGCGGCATGGTTGAGGGCAGCTCCACCAGCAGCGTTTCGATCGCTTCTGCGCCGCCAGTAGACGCTCCGATGGCGATCAGCCCGCCGCCCGCTTTGCGCGCCCTGGCCTCCCGAAATGTTTCCTGGCTGGCCAGCGTGCGAATCTTTGCCAGAATCAGCTGAAAGAGCTGGTCGATCCTCTGCGACTGCCCATCCCCAGGCTTTGCAAAGAACGTTATGTTGCCTATACTTTCAGCTTCCTGACGCTTGTCCGCATTGGAGCTGACCATGATCACCGGCAGGTAGTACTGCGGCAATAGCTGCCGGACAAATTGCAGCCCATCCATGCGGTCCATCATCACATCAACCAGGAGCACATCGGGCGAGGCGGCGACGATTTTCTTGCTGGCCTCAAACGCATCGGCGGCCTTGGCGACAACCTGCACGTTCACGTCCCGCTCCAGCTCCTGCTGCGCGATCTCCCGAAAGAGCAGAGAATCATCCACCACGAGCACCTTCATGGGTTTCATGCCTGCCTCACCTCCCGACCTTCCGGTACACGGAAGGCATCACATATTCAAACTTGGACGCGGTGTGGTCAATTGTCTCCGACATGCCGATGAACAGGAACCCGCCATCCTCCAGGTAGTTGTAGAACCTTTGCAGCAGCATGTACTTGGTCGGTTCATCAAAGTAGATCATCACGTTTCGGCAGAAAATGATCTGGAATTTCTGCTTGAAGAGGAACGGGTCCTTGACCAGGTTGTGCTTGCGGAAGATGATCTCCTGTTGCAGTGCGGGCGTCACCTGGACGAACTCCGGGTCCGTGGGGCTGGGGGCAAAATACTTCTCCACCCAATTCGGGTTCAGGTTTTCGATGCTTGCGGCGGGGTACTGTCCCGCGGCCGCCTTCTCCAGTACAAAGGTGGAGATGTCGGTCGCTAGTATCTTCATATCCCAGTACGGCTTTTGCACGCCCAGAAATTCCGATACGACGATCCCCAGCGTGTATG